>JAOTYB010000082.1 GCA_029862065.1 Acidimicrobiia bacterium
GATCGACACCTTGGCAGACGAGGACGTGCTCGGCACCGTGTTCCGGACAGTGGACGGCGATCCCCTCAGCCTGGAGCCAACTGAAGTGACCTTCGACCTCTCGCGGTGGGAGGGCCAAACGATCCGGTTACGCGCAGTCGAGGTCGAGAACCAAGTGGGTGTCTTCTTCGCCGGAATCGATCACGTACGAATCGAGAGCGCCGGCTAACAACCGCATACTCGACTGAAACATCACGGACGCACGGCCCGCCTGACAGGCTCTCCGGATGAACCGGAGCGCCGTCTTCACGGGTGAAAACCAATCCGGTGTCAGCCCATGCGGGTCCCCAGGCCAGCCGGCGGCTTCATTGTGGCCAAGAAGTCGCGACCACCAATAGAAATCCGGAAGTGTTGAGTGTCCGCTGTCTCCGGACGGCGGCTTCATTGAGGGACCAACAACAAACTGCTGCGGCCGAAACCTTACGAGGTGTCCGCCGTCTCGGGACGGCGGCTTCATGGAGCGCTTCCATGGGCGTATGCCGTCCTTGTTCCCGCGACCGAGGCAGGTTGATCCATTGTCACTGATAACGAACTGATAACAGACGCCCAGGAATCAGACGGGATCAGGGGTGGCACGCCGGTACGTCCACCCTATGAAATCCAACAACCAAGGGCTATCCGGGACCACTCGTTACCAGCCGGGACGGGTATGTTCGGACTTAAAATCCGCTGCCCTTCGGGGCGTGCAGGTTCAAATCCTGCTCCGGGCACGGTTCGGCTTCGCCGAGCTATTCGAGTTTGACTTCGTCAAACTCGTGGGAGGTGGGTTGCGGCGTTCCTTGAGTGTTTGCTTGACACACTCCAGGGGGTGGACTCCCCGAGCTATTCGAGTTTGAAGTCTTCAAACTCGGGGAGGGTGGGTTGTTTGACCTCGGTTCGCTCCGATGGCGGTTAGTTCGTTGATTTGCTCAGCGAGAAAGCGGCGATCCGGCGCGCTGGTGGCGAGGCCGGTGGCGCGTTCGTAGGCAGCTTGTGCCGCGGCGATCTGGCCTAGCTGCCGCAGGGTTGTCCCCCGGGCGGCGTGCAGCAAGTGGTAGTTGTCGAGATCGGCAGCGATGGCGTCGAGCGCCTCAAGCGCGGCTTGGGGTCCCTCGACCTCGCCGACGGCAATTGCTCGATTGAGAGCCACCACCGGGGTGGGCATCAACCGGTACAGATGATCGTAGAGAGCCACGATCTGAGGCCAATCGGTGTCTTCGAATGTCCCGGCGTCACAGTGGACGGCCTGGATCGCCGCCTGAAGTTGGAATGGCCCGGGTTGATTCCGTCGGAGACAAGCGCGGACGATGGCGTGGCCTTCGGCGATGAGGGTGTGGTCCCACTTGGCTCGATCCTGGTCGCGGAGGAGTACGAGTGAGCCCTCGACTGTGCGGGCCGGCACCCGTGACTCGCTCAGGAGCATAAGTCCTAGCAACCCGGCGACTTCGGGCTCGTCGGGCATGAGCTCCGCCAGGGATCGGGCGAGCCTGAGTGCGTCGCCTCGCAATGCGGCCCGTTCTGGATCGTCGAGGCCGGTGTTGAAAATGAGATACACGACAGATAGCACTGACCGGAGTCGCTCCGGCAGTTCGGCATCGCCCGGCACCCGATAGGGGATGTTGGCGGCCTTGATCTTGTACTTGGCTCGCACCAGCCGTTTGGCCATGGTTTGCTCGGTCACCAGAAACGAGCGGGCCACTTCATCAACGCTCAGGCCACCCAACAAGCGCAGGGTCAGGGCGACCTGGTGCTCGGTTCGCAGTGCCGGGTGGCAACAGGTGAAGATGAGTCTGAGTTGGTCATCAGTCACGGGACCGTCCTCCGTTGGCTTGTCGGCCGGCGTTGGCTCGCCCACGCCAATCTGCTGCTGCAGCTCGCGACCGCGGGCCGAGCGGCGCAGGCTGTCAATCGCCCGGTTCCGGGCAGTGGTGACGATCCACCCCGCCGGATTGGGGGGAGTGCCGTCGTTTGGCCACCGATCGGTTGCCACCAGAAAGGCGTCGGAGACAGCGTCCTCGGCGAGCGTGATGTCGCCGAAGACCCGTGCCAGGGTGGCCACCGCTTGGCCGTAAGCGTCGCGGAAGACTCGCTCAACCTCGCTCGCCCCCGGCTGGCCGGCAACGGCAGGGGTCACGCCTCAGGCATCCGGCATGTGGTCGGCAACCCGCCCGGTCGCCCGGAAGGGCCGCACCTCGATGGGATGCTGAGTCGCCTCCGCGACCTTGCCGGCCCAAGCCAGCGCCGCGTCGAGGTCGTCGGCGTTGATGATGTAGAACCCGGCAATGTGCTCTTTCGACTCAGCGAAGGGGCCGTCGGTCATGACAGCATTGCCATCGCTTGAATTGACGACGGTGGCAGCGTCTGACCCGTGGAGGGCGCCACCGAAGGCGAAGGTGCCGCTCTCATCCATTTCGGCTTCAAGGGCCATGACCCGCCCCATGAAGGCTTGCATTTCCTCGGGTGAGCCGGGTGCGCCCGGCACATCACCCTCGACCCTGTACGTAGACAGCAGATATTGACCCATTAGTGCTCCTCAATCCGATGCGGGTGTCTCCCGCGTTCACCCTACCTACGAATGAGAAACGACATCCAGGACACTGTTGGACAGAATTCTTCCGGAATGTCTCGGAGTCGATCGCTCCTAGGCGCCGACGCCGGCGTCGGTCAGCACCATTTCCATGTCCATCGACATGTCAAAGATCATGGTTCCGTCGCCTTCAGGGGTCTTCATCTCCATGGTGCCCGTCATGACTGCGTCGGTTGCGGTCCACACCACGACGCCGTCTGCCGGGTCGAAGTAGGTGGTGGCTTCGATCGAGTCGTAGCTGAATCCCATATTCATCTCCATGCCGTCGAGCATTTCGCGTTGGGCACTGGCCAGTTCTCCGGCATCCATGCCGAGGGCATCGAGCGAGGCGGAATCCATCGTCAGCATGCTCGCCATCATCTCCATCAGATCTACCTCGATGTCTTCAATGGTGGAGCTCGAAACGATGACGAACACGTCCCGCCCGTTGAACTCCTTCTCGCTCGTGACCCAGTAGTGGGTCTGTGCCTGGAGCGTGCCGAAGCCGGGGATGTCTTGTGAGTCGTCGACCACCCACTCGGCGCCAACCCCAATGCCTTCGCTCGGCATTTCAGGACCGAACATGCTCGTCAGGCTCATCCCGGTGGGGTCGGAGAAGCCGGACGATCCGAAACCGGAGAGGAAATCGGTTGGGAGGGAAGTCCCGCCATACCGCAGCTCGAGGATCTCGCCGTTTTCGGCGACGACGACGGTCACCTCGGGCAAGGCATTCTGGTCGCTCATGGCCGCAACGTCGGCGGCCGACAACTGGCCGGCCACAGACTGCCCGTCGATGGTGAAGTGCCCGAGGTCGAAGCCCGTGATGTCGGATCGCATGGTGATTTCAACCGAGCCGGCTTCCGTGCCGGGAGCTACGTCGTAAGCCATGTCGCCGGCCATGCCCATCCCCATCGACATGTTGCCGGATCCTCCGAGGTCAGGGAAGTCCATTTGGGTATTCATGGTCATGTCGAGCGTGAACGCGTAGCCGAGGCTCGTGTCCGGCTGATAGTCGTAGGCGAGCACCTGCAACGAAGCACTATCTCCCTGTTGCAGGAGGCCCAAGGGCTCGAGATTGGTGGCCTGAGAATCCCCGCTACAGGAAGCAGCAACGAGGGCGATGACGCCCGTCATGATCAGTCTTCGAATACGCATCACAACCCCCCGGGAAGTCTTTGATCCAATGGGTATCGGCCTTTTTCGAGCTCTCTTGACCGTGGATTGGCCCAAATGATGGGGCCGGAGGCTACGATCGGCCCGTGTCCGATCCCTTCCTTGTAGCCGCTATCCATGAAGCTCGAGCCGGCCTGTCAGAGGGCGGGATCCCCATCGGCTCGGTGCTGGTGATTGACGGCGAGATCGTGGGTCGGGGCCACAACCGACGGGTTCAGCAGGGGAGCGCCACCTTGCACGCCGAGATCGACTGCTTGGAAAACGCCGGGCGATTCACCGCCGCCGACTATCGCCGTTCGGTGCTGTACTCCACCCTCTCTCCCTGCGACATGTGCAGCGGGGCCGTCCTCCTGTATGAGATACCGAGGGTGGTGGTCGGGGAGAATCGGACGTTCCAGGGGCCGGAGGCCTACGTTCGGTCGCGGGGGGTAGCGATTGAGGTGGTGGACGATCGGGAATGCGTTGCACTGATGACCGAGTTCATCGCCGCCCATCCCGCCCTGTGGAACGAGGACATCGGCGTCTGAGAGACGAAATCGGCGTCTAGGAGACGAAATCGGCGTCTAGATGAAGTTGGGCACGGCTAGATCCCCCGACCGGCCAGTTCCGATTGCAGCGGTGCTGGGAAACGTGGGTTGACGATTGCCCCGTCCAGCCAGGTGGTGAGCTCGACCGCCCTGGCCGCGACCGCCTTCTCGGTCCGGGCACTGACCGGCTCGAGAAATGCAGTGACCACCCGGCCGTCGGCCTGCTGACCCCACGCTCCAACAATGCGGCCATCGACCCAAATGGTTGGGCCGATATTCCCGTTGCGGTCGAACAACGGCTTCTCGTGATCGGCGAGAAACCACGACCGCTCCTTCCACCCCATCGGCGTGGAGTCCAGCCCCGGCAGGAGCGCCACGCTCGAAGTGACCCTGGACGAGAAGCCAGTGTCCCCGGCCGCCACCCACCCCACGCCGCCACCTTCCAGGTCGACGGGTTCGGCCGCGATGGACGCCAGGGACTCGGCAGTCTCCTTCGCCCCCCACCCGGCCCACCATCGGATGTCGATCGCCGTGGCCGGGCCAAAGGCGGCCAGATATCGCTCGAGCAACGCCAGGCGGGCGCCCGTTTGGTCCATCGGCTCCACCCGGCGCTCGAACCAGGCGCCGGTGGCCACCCAGTGGTATTGGCTGGACCGCCAGGTTCCCGCCGGTCGTGCTCTGACGATCTTCAGCTCCATGGCCAACACGTACAGCAAGCGGCTCGACATGGGCACCCGACCCGACCACTTGCCAGACCCCACAGTGATTTCGGCTTGCAGGTCCGGGATGGCTTTGGATAAGTCGCCGGTCCGGCGAGGGGTCCCGTCCGCCAGTTCGGCCATGACCGCCTTCTCGAGGGCGGCGAGGTGTTGGCGAACGCTGCGATCGGACCGCTCGCCGGCCAGCCAGGAGTGCAGGCGGGCCCGCTCCTTGGCAGCGATGGCGCTTCCGACGGCTCCATCGAACATGGGCGCGTCGGCCAGTCGGACCACGAACAAGGTGCGGCGCATGGCGTGGAGGCGCCACAGCGTCCGATCCTCGTAGATGGCGGCCTCAAACTGCGACGCGGTCACGTCTGGCAGGCGGGCCCACACGGCCAGGTACGGGGAGATGGGATCACTTGAGTGGAGGGCCAGGACCGCGCCGACGGCCTCGTCGACCGTGGTGCCCGTCCGATCGAGCCGATGGCGCTCGACTAGCCGTGCCCGCCGTTGCACATCGGTGATATGGACCGCCATGGTCGGCACGCTACCGCCCAGGCCGTTGGGCCACCGGTTTGGGACCTTTGGAGGATTACCGACCCATGGGCACGGGTGCGACACTTAGTTGGATAAAACCAGGAGATCTCTGTGGCCCAGTATCCATCCGAGCTTGAATTCGATGTCGTCCTCAAGGACGGCGGGACAACTCGTTTGCGTCCGATACGTCCCGAAGATTCAGACGCCCTTGACGCCATGTTCCAGCGACTGAGCGCCGAAGCCGTCTACCACCGATTCTTCCGCGCCAAGACCCGCCTGACCGACGAAGAGCTCGAGCATTTCACCAACGTTGACTACGCCGATCGAATGGCCTTTGTCATGGTCTCCGACGATCAGATCATCGGCGTCGGTCGCTACGACCGGGGGGCAGGAGATGACGATGCAGTGGCCGAGGTCGCCTTCGCTGTAGACGACCGCCACCACGGCCGGGGGATCGGCACTCAGTTGCTGCAGCATCTCACCTACTACGCCCGCAACAACGACATAACGGGGTTCAGCGCCTGGGTCTTGCCGGACAACTACCCCATGATGCGGGTGTTCCGCAACTCCGGCTACACCCTGCGGCGGGAGGTCCAAGAGGGCGTGTACCTCGTGGAGTTCCCGACGCAAGAGACTCCCGAGTCCCTCGAAGTCGAGGGGGAGCATGAGAAGCGGGCCATCGCTACTTCGCTCCTGCCGATCTTCTACCCGCGCTCGGTGGCCGTCATCGGGGCGAGCCGCAACCCGGCCTCCATTGGTGGACGTCTCTTTCACAATTTGCTGGCCGAATCCTTCGCCGGTGCCGTGTTTCCCGTCAATCCGTCGGCGCTGGCGGTCAACGGTGTGCGCGCCTATGCGTCGGTCCTCGACATCCCCGACCCGGTTGATCTGGCCTTCGTCGTTGTTCCCAAGGAGCACGTCATGCAAGCCGTCAACGAGTGCGCCGAAAAGGGCGTCCGGGGACTGGTAGTGATTACCGCCGGGTTCTCCGAAGTAGGCGGCGATGGGGAGGGGATGGAGGCCGAGCTGCTGGCAGCGGTCCGCAATGCCGATATGCGAATGATCGGTCCCAATTGCATGGGCGTGCTGAATACCGACCGATCGGTCAACCTCAACGGAACCTTTGCTCCGTTGTATCCACCCACCGGCAACGTGGCCATGTCGAGCCAGAGCGGGGCTCTGGGCATCGCCATCCTCGACTACGCCCGCGACCTCAACATCGGGATCTCGACCTTCGTGTCGGTCGGCAACAAGTCGGACGTGTCGGGTAATGACCTCCTCCTGTATTGGGAAGACGACCCCTCGACGGACGTCATCCTCCTGTATCTCGAGTCATTCGGAAACCCGCGACGCTTCGCTCGCCTGGCCAGGCGGATTGCCCGCAAGAAGCCGATCGTGGCTGTGAAATCGGGCCGGACGGCGGCGGGTACTCGAGCGGCCAGCAGCCACACCGGGGCGCTGGCCAGTGCCGACGTAGCGGTCGACGCCCTGTTCCGACAGGCGGGTGTCATCCGCACCTACGACCTCGACGAGCTTTTTGATATCACTGCCTTGCTCGCCAATCAGCCGGTTCCCGAGGGGCGCCGGGTGGCGGTGCTGACCAACGCCGGCGGGCCCGGGATCTTGCTGGCCGACGCCCTGGAATCGACGGGGCTGACGCTCCCGGTGTTCTCGGAGGATCTGCAGAAGAAGCTCGAAAGCCATTTAAGTGCCGAGGCGACCGTCCGCAATCCCGTCGACATGGTGGCCTCGGCCGGCCCCGACCACTATCGGGCCTGCTTAGCCGACCTCCTCGACAGCGACGAGATCGACGCCGTGGTCGTCATCCACATTCCGGCCGCCCCGACCGGGACACCCGAGACGGCGGCCGCGATCCGCGACGCCAGCGTGGCCAATCAGGGCCGCAAGACCCTGCTGGCGGTGTTCATGCGCTCGGAGGGACCGCCGGCTGAGCTGCAGAGCGATGAGTACCGGGTTCCCGCCTATCGGTTCCCGGAGTCGGCCGCCCGGGCTCTGGCGCGGGCCGCTACCTACGGCGAGTGGCTGAAACAACCCACCGGTGCAGTGAGACAATTCGATGATCTCGACATCGAGCGAGCGAGGTTCACGGTCGATGCGTTCGTCGACACTGTCGGGGAAGATGGCGGATGGCTCGAGCCAGACGATGTCGCGGAGGTCCTGAGTGCATTTGGGCTGCAGCTCCCGCGCTCCAAGGTGGCCAAGACGGCCGAGGAGGCGGTGGCGATTGCCGCCGGGCTTGGTGGCCCAGTCGTCCTTAAAGTGGTGTCGGAGTCGGCGCTGCACAAGTCCGACGTTGGCGGGATCGCTCTCAACCTCACCACCGAACAGGAAGTGCGCGACGGCTTCGCCCAGGTCACCGGGGTGGTGCCCGATGCCGATGGAGCGCTGGTGCAGGAATTCATCGAAGGCGGCCACGAGGTGATCGTGGGGATGACAGAGGATCCATCCTTTGGGCCGCTGGTGGTGTTCGGGCTAGGGGGCATCTTCGTTGAGCTCATCGGCGATGCCAGCTTCCGCATGCACCCGATCACCGATCTCGACGCCCACGAAATGATCCGGGAAGTCAAGGCAGCCAAGTTGCTCGACGGTTATCGCGGTGAACCGGCCGGAGATATCCCGGCGTTGGAGGAAGCGATCCAGCGGGTCTCGGCCCTCATCGAGGCCATCCCGGAGATCGTTGAGATGGACTTGAACCCGGTCAAGGTGCTCGAGCCCGGCGCCGGGGTCCGGGCCGTCGATGCTCGCATCAAGGTGCGTCCAGTCTCGTCCGCCTACATCCCCGGACGGATCGACATCCCGGCGACTGAGAACATCTAGCCCTACCGGTAGGCTTAGCAAAAAGGAGTTGACATGCGAGTTGTCGACCTGATGGCCAGCGACGTGATCAGCGTGCGACGGGAAACGACCCTGCGCGATGCGGCCCGACTCATGGTCGAGAAGGGCATCAGTGGGCTGCCGGTCACCGATGACGACGGCCAGCTGGTAGGGGTGATCAGCGAGGGCGACTTCC
>JAOTYB010000009.1 GCA_029862065.1 Acidimicrobiia bacterium
TCCGGGAGCCAGCAACCACGGGACTACGGCCAGCATCACCACTGAAATGGCGAGTGGCACTCGACGACGACTAGCAGAAGGCACTGGACCCCTCTAAGTAGGTTTTCCCGCTCTCGACAAGAGTGTAGTGACAGTCGGCGGTTTGTCTCTAGAAAATACTGGGTGATGTCCGAGTTAGTCGGCCAGCACCTTTACCGGCCCCTGCAAGAATCGCTCGTTGGGAACCTCATAGACCGCCCCGCCGTCTGCCTCGAGATGGGTGGCGGATAGGCCGACTGATAGGAGACGGCCCTGGACGCCGTCGATGCTCAACAACTGGCCTGCCTTGAAGCGTTCCTGAACATACCGGCCGGCTGCCACCTGACGGGAAATGGCCAGCGAGCCCAGGCCAACCGCCAGCCCGCCCGCCAGGGCCGCCCCAAAGGCCAGGGCTGCCACCAGCAACAGGATGATGTCGGTGCTCACGCCCAGCTGGTCGAGGGCGATTATGACTCCGATCCCGAGCAGCACGCTTGAGACGGCCAGGCTGACTCGCGAGGCCAGGACGGGCGATACTCGCCGCATGGCGGTCTCAATGAACAAGCCGATGATCTTCCCGCCGCTGCGGGTGAGAATGATCACCAACACCGCGACGAGCACTTTTGGAACGAAGTTGATGGTGGCCTGGAGCAGCTTGTCGGTCTGGTCGGGGTCAAGGATCACCAGGATCCCGACCACCGCGGTCGTGAGAATGACCACGGGAACCAGTTGGTTGATGAGCTCGCGGAACTGCTCGGGCACTCGTTTGGCCAGCACCTTCCCGACGATCACCGTCGCCACAATGATGATTGTCACGGTGATCAGCGTGCCGATGGTGGTCTCGATATTCATTTGCTCTCCTCCCCCATACCGTACACACGGAGGGCCTCACCGATCCTGGCCAAGATACCTCCCCCTTCCTTGATGACAGCTATCACGAACTCCTCGAGGCCGACCACCCGCATGACGGGCTCGCTCAGGTCGGTGGACAGTTGACCTTCCCACAGGTCGGCCAAGAACGCCTGACAGGCGTCGCAGGTCAACACATGCTCGTCGATTGAGTTGTCCTCGCCTTCGGCGAAGTCGATTCTTTGAACGTCGGTAATCGTGCAGGTGGTCATTGCCATTCCCTCATCTGGCTTTGCAACGCTCGACGCGCCCGAAAGATTCGTGTCCGAACGGTGTTGAGTGGCAGTTGCAGCTCGGTGGCGATTTCTTCGTACGACTTGTGCTCCAGTTCCCGCAACACCAGCGGGGCCTTGAGGTCCTCGGGGAGAGCTTCGATTGCGTCGCCCATGGCCGCGGCCATCTCGGATACCTCAGCTGAATGCTCCGGCCCAGCTCCCGAGGCCGCCACCGTTTCAGGCATTGTCTCGGTCGCATACTCCCGACGCCGGGTTACGGCATTGACGGCCAGGTTGTGGGCGATGCGATAGAGCCACGAGCGGACCTGACTGTCTCCCCGGAAATCTGGCAGGGCTCGATAGGCGCGCAAGAAACAATCCTGCGAGATGTCCTCTGCAACGGTCGGGTTCCTGACCACTCGTAGTACTGCTCCATAGACGAAATCCTGATGGCGACGGACCAGCTCACCAAACGCCTCTAGGTCTCCGGCCTGGACCGCAGTTACTAGTTCGTAGTCATCAAGGTTTTGCACGCCTGTCGCACAGCCTCTCTTAGACACGCGAACGTCCCCCAGTATCGCGGATTTTCTTTGCCGAAGCCTCTCGAAAGATTTGAGAACTTAATGCTGCTCGGGTGTGTCCAACCTGGCGAACGGGCGGAGAATCGCCCGGATCGACAACAGATTTGGGACGAACCGGCCCGTGACTGCCCCCCTGTCGCGACTGGTGAGTTCCAAAGGGGGACCTTCTGGTCCTCGGGTGTAGTGAGAAGCCAACAGGCCCCCCAACCGGCTTCCACTACACCCAACGAACCGAGAAAGCCGGCGGCCTCCCGCCGGCTTTCTCGGTTCCGGAGGTAGTTTTCCTTTGGCCGCCCCGCTGATTTGCCGATGCTTCAGGGTGCCCGGCCATAAGAATGTCCCTCAATGAACCGTTTTCTCCTCCTGCTGAGCGCGCTCGCTCTGGTAGCTGCCGCCTGTGCGGCGAGCCGCGACGAGATCTCGGAGGAGTTCTTCCCCCCGGTGACCTCCTCGTCCACCACGGGTGATACAACAACGACCACCACCACCACCACACTGCCACCCGTCGAGACCACTCCCGAACAAGCCGTCGAGAAGCTGGCCGATACCGTCCGGGATATTCGGCAACTGGCCTTTGACGCGCCGAGTGTCGAATACCGTTCGGCGGACGACATCGCCAGCGGCTACGACCAGTTGCATGGCCTTCCCCGGACGGGAGACGATCGGGTCGATACCGCCTACCTGCGGATGCTCGGCGTGTTGGGCGACAACGCGTCCTTCGAGGACCTCCAGAGCTCATGCAGCCTCCCGGGGTTCTACGATCCGGTCACAAACACAATCGCTTTGGTGGAAGGGCTCCGAGAGTTGACTCCCCGAGGTCGGAGCATCTTGGTTCACGAGCTTGTGGCAGCCTCGACCAATCAGAACTACCGCTGGTGGGACGGGATGCGGTCCGCCCAGGACGGCGGGGATAGCGAGGCGTCGGTTGGCGTGTGGGGACTTGTGCAGGGCGATGCCGCCTTCCACGCCGCGCAGTACGAAACCGAAGTG
Source organism: Acidimicrobiia bacterium (assembly GCA_029862065.1). GTDB lineage: Bacteria > Actinomycetota > Acidimicrobiia > Spongiisociales > SHLN01 > SHLN01. Next base: position 2,714 of record JAOTYB010000009.1, read on the forward strand.
CTGACTGCCACCGATCGGTTTGCCATCACGCTCGAGCAAGTGAATTGTGAGCGGGATCGACTGCAGCCACGCGGGTACGTCCTTGAGTTGGAATCCTATGGGCCCGAAGTCGGTCGAGCCTACGTCGAGGAGCTCCTTTCAGTCGGCGGAGTGGAGATGCTCGATGAGGCTTACGCCAGCCTCCCGCAAAGCTCCGAGCAGATCTATCACCCGACACGACCGGCTGAAGACCGCCCGGACCTCAAAAGTGACCTGGATTCCGCGTCGATAACCGGCTTCAGTGTGGTGGACGTCGGCACGCTTGGCGAGCGTCGTTTCCGAGCCATTCTGTCTGAAGGAGTGGGCGACGCGCAGGCCCTGCAGGCGGCGACGGGTTGGGGCAACGACTCCTATCGGATGCTATGGAACGGCTCAGACCTGGTTCTGGTCGTCACTTTCGAAGGAGACCGTGCTGCCGACGCCCAGGAGCTGGCCGAAACCCTCGGAGGTTGGGCAAGTGATTCCCTCAGCGTTGGCGCCGGTCGACCGGACAACACCGGGCTGGCATTCGAGGGCGAGGAGTATGCCTTCGTTTCCCACCGAAACGGGACAATGCTCATGGTGTTGTCAAACGACGCGGCGGCTGGTCGCGAGGTTCGCGATCGATTCTGGCCGGCCTGGTAGGTCGCCCAAGCGAACGACCAGCTGGGCCTGAAGCGGCGGGGGCGGTCGGGTAGCCGGCAGCTCAAGCACCAGGGCAGCACCCGGCAGCACGACCATCCTCCCGGGCGGTACGAACCGGATTTCGTTCACGACACCCGTTGAGGAAACTCCGATGAGCCAGAGCGCCTCGCGCAGGCCGAAGGTGTGGGCGGACCGGCCGCCCAAAACGAGCCCTCGGCCCTCGGTTCGTGGCCGTAGGCCGCGCCATCTTCGAACGAAGCCGAGCGCCACCAGTACCGGCCCCGAAGACCACTGTTCGTTCCCAAGGATCAGCACCACCGCTGCATCGTATGGGAGCCCGATGCTCCCGTGAACCCTCTCTGGCGCGAACACCACCCGCCGGTAGGCTCCGGCCATGTCCGGGACCCTTGTGCTGTGTGCCACTCCTATCGGAAACCTGGGCGATGCCTCACCTCGACTGCGAGAGGCGTTGGCCGGGGCCGACGTCGTCTATTGCGAGGACACCCGGCGCAGTCAAAAGCTGCTCGGCGCCTTTGGCATTTCGGCCAGCCTTCGCAGTTACTTCGTGGCCAACGAAGATGCGCGAGCGGTCGAGTTAGCCGAGCACCTTCGGAACGGCGAAACCGTGGTGCTTATCTCTGACGCCGGAATGCCCGGCGTGGCCGACCCCGGGTTGACCGCGGTCCGGGCTGCCGTCGAAGCCGGCGCCACCGTCACCGTCGTGCCCGGCCCGAGCGCTGTTACTGCGGCGGTGGCCGTGTCCGGTCTCCCGTCCGAGCGGTTCGTGTTTGAAGGGTTTCTGCCCCGCAAGCAGGCCGAGCGTCGTCAACAGCTCTCGGAGCTGGCCGGGGAGCCCCGGACCATGGTGTTCTTCATGTCGCCGAAAAGGGCCGTCGCCGAGCTGACCGACCTCCTGGAGGCCTGTGGGCGGGATCGGTCCGTCGTGGTTGCCCGCGAGATCACCAAGCTCCATGAGGAGATCTGGCGGGGGACACTGGCTGAAGCAGTCGCCCACTTCGAGGAGCAGGCTGCCCGCGGCGAGCTGACGGTGGTGGTGGCGGGATCACCCGATGAGCCGGGGAGCCTCGAAGCCGCCGTCGACAGTGTGCTCGGGGCCATGGCGGATGGCGAGCTATTCAGTGCCGCAGTCAAGCGAGCAGCGGACACCCACGGTGTCCGCCGTCGTCTGGTCTACGAGGCCGCTCGTCGGCGGCTCGAAGACGTTTAGCTGACGCCTACCTGCAGCTCCCCTGAGCAATTGGGGCAAATGCCCTTGCCGTGAAACGCCCGAACTCCCTCGGTCGATCCACAAAAGGTGCACGTTGCCTCGAGTTTGCGCATGCTGATGTTCTCGCCCTCGATCCAGATCGTCAGCTGATCACCCTCGCGGATGTTGAACAGTCTGCGGGTCTCAGCTGGGATGACGACCCTTCCGAGGTCATCGATCTTTCGGACTATACCGGTGTCCATTCCTACCTTCTCTCACAATTGGCTCCCCCACCTGAGCCAGCTTACCCAAGCGTTGGCCGCGGAGGGTGATCGGCCAGCCGGGCCAGCCGGGGGCTGCCACTAGCCTCGTATGCAGTCCATGTATATCACGACGCCCATCTACTACGTAACCGATTCGCCGCATATCGGGCATGCCTACACCACAGTGGTGGGGGACGCCATCGTCCGTTTCTACCGGCTCGCCGGGACCGATGCCCGCTACCTGACCGGCACAGATGAGCACGGATTGAAGGTTGCCCGGGCAGCCGAGGAGCAGGGCGTCACCCCGCAGCGATTGGTCGACGAGGTGAGCACCCGCTACCGCGAAGCGTGGTCGTTGCTCGACGTGTCGAACGACGATTTCATCCGCACTACCGAGCCTCGCCACATCGCGGGAGCGCAGGCATTCCTGCAGACGCTGTATGACAATGGCGACGTCTACCTCGACCGCTACGAGGGTTTGTACTGCGTCTCGTGTGAGGACTATTACAAGGAAGACGACCTGCTGGAGGGCGGCCTGTGCCCCATCCATCATCGGGCGGTCGAGCAGTTCAGTGAGGACAACTACTTCTTCCGCCTCTCAAAATATGGCGACGCCCTCCTGGCCCACATTGAGGCCAACCCCGACTTCGTGTACCCGCGGACCCGGCGCAACGAAGTGGTCGGGTTCATCAACCAGGGTCTCGAGGACTTCTCTATCAGCCGGGCGACCCTCGACTGGGGCATTCCCATCCCCTGGGACGACACCCAGGTGACGTACGTCTGGGTGGAAGCGCTCATGAACTACGCAACAGCCGTCGGGTATGGACAAGATGACGAGTTGTTTGCCACATGGTGGCCGGCCGTCCACCTCGTCGGCAAGGACATTCTCCGGTTTCATGCTGTCATCTGGCCTGCCATGTTGATGGCAGCCGGCGTCGATCCGCCCCGCCAGGTGGCCGCCCACGGCTGGCTCCTGGTCGGAGGGGAAAAGATGTCCAAGACCACGCTCAACCAGATCGCCCCCTCCGAGCTGGTCGACACCTTCGGGGTCGATGGCTATCGCTATCACTTCTTGCGGGACGTCACCTTCGGCAGCGACGGCAACTTCTCGTGGGAGGGGATGGTCGATCGCTACAACGCCGACCTGGCCAACGACCTCGGCAACCTGGCCAATCGGGTGCTGAACATGGTTGAGCAGTATCGGGAAGGAACCGTGCCGGCGCTCTCGGGAAACACCGAGTCCGACCAGGCCCTGCGGGCGGCGGCTGCCAACGCCCTCACTGCGCTCGGCGGGTTCGCCGGCTACCGATTTGGTGAGGCGCTGGTCGACATCTGGCGGCTGTTTGGTGCTGCCAATTCATACGTCGAAGACAATGCCCCGTGGCGTTTGGCCAAGAACCCTGAAGAGGCGGACCGCCTCGACGAGGTGTTGAACGCCCTGTTGGAAGCGTTGCGGGTGGGAGCCATCCTCATCTCGCCGGTGATGCCGGGGGCAGCCAAACGCCTGTGGGATCAACTCGGGTTGGCCGGGGCTCCCGATACAGCTCCCTACACCGAGACGGCGGTGTTCGGTGTTTTCCCCGCTATCCCTATCGCCCGTGGCAATCCGCTGTTTCCCCGCATCGACGAGGACTGAGGACGTCGTGTGGGTAGACACCCACTGCCATCTTCAGCTCGCCGAAGCTGACCCCGGCCTGCTGCTTGAGCGTGCCGGTGAGGCCGGAGTGGGCTGGGTGGTGATCCCCGGAGTCGATGCCGCGACCTCGACTGCCGCCCGGCAACTGGCGAAAGATGATGATCGGGCCAAGTGGGCGGCCGGGCTCCACCCCCACGACGCCGGGCGTTGGCCGGAAGACGGCGAGGCCATCGCTTCGCTCATCACCGAGGCGGACGCGGTGGGCGAGATCGGCTTGGATTTCTACCGCAGCCAGACGCCCCGGGACGTTCAGGAAGCGGCGTTTCGTGCTCAGCTGGCGCTGGCCGAAGCGGCCGGCCTCCCGGCTCTCGTGCACTGCCGCGACGCGTTTTCGGCGGTGTACGACATCGTGGAGGACACCGGCACCGGTCCCCGGGTGGTGCTGCACTGTTGGACGGCCGGCCCGCGCTGGACGAAGAGATTTCGGGAGCTGGGCGTGACATTCTCCTATGCCGGACCGCTCGCTTTTGCCAACGGAGACACCATTCGGCTGGGCGCCCTCGAAGCACCACCCGATCAGACGGTGGTGGAGACCGACACGCCGCTGCTCAGCCCGCCCCCGTTCCGGGATGTTGAGAACGAACCGTCGCGGGTGGTGCTCGTGGGCCAGGCCCTGGCCGAGGTGTGGGGGATGCCGCTGGACGAGGTTGAGCGCCGCACCACCACCCGGGCCGAAAGGGTGTTCGGTGGGTGACGGCGCCCAGGGCCGGGCGGAGATCATCGGGTTGCTCCGGCAACACGAGGTTGGTCCCGTCAAGCGGCTCGGCCAGAACTTCCTAGTCGATCCCAACACCATTCGCAAGATTGTTGACCTGGCCGGGGTCGGCCGGGGCGACGCGGTGCTGGAGGTCGGGGCCGGCACCGGCACCCTCACCCTGGCGTTGGCGGCCACCGGTGCGGCCGTCCTCACCTATGAGGTCGACGAGCGGCTGGCGCCCGTGCTGGAACAAGTGCTCGATGGCGTTGACAACGTCGACCTTCGGTTGGCGGATGCGGCCGCAGCCCCCGTGCCGGCGGGGCAGTGGACGGTTGTGGCCAACTTGCCCTACTACTTGTCGACCACGCTCGTGTTGGATTGGCTGCAAACCGGGCCACAACCGGAGCGGTTCGTCGTGATGGTGCAGCGAGAAGTCGCCGACCGACTCACGGCCGGGCCCGGCTCGCGGATCTACGGCATCCCCAGCGTGATTGCCCGCCTCTACGGCCGTCCCCGCCTGGCGTTTACCGTGCCTCCGACGGTGTTCTATCCCCAGCCGGAGGTCGACTCGGCAGTGGTTGAGATCACCCGGCTCGAGGAGGTGTCGCCGCACGCGCAATCCGCTGCCCGCCTGGCCGCGACCGCTTTTGGGCAGCGGCGCAAGATGCTGCGCAGGTCGCTGGCGGAGGCGGTTCCCGAGGCGGAGGCTGTGCTGAGCGCGGCCGGGATCGACCCGAGCTCCCGGCCCGAGGAGCTGGGGGTCGACAGCTTCCTGGCTCTGGCGGAGGTAATCGATGGCTGATCGGGTGACCGTGGACGCGTTTGCCAAGGTCAACTTCGGCCTGATTGTCGGTCGCCGGGCCAATGACGGCTTTCATTCGCTCACATCACTCGCTCAATCAATCTCGTGGTCGGACCGTTTGAAGATCGGCTTCTCGGACCACGACGAGTTCATTGCCACCGGAATGGATGCTTCGGAGGACAATCTGGCCTGGAAGGCGCTGTTGGAGGTGCGGGCCGAGGCCGGGTCGCAGCGGCCGATCACCATCGAGCTGGACAAGCAGATAGCCGTGGCGGCCGGTCTGGCTGGCGGCAGCGCCGATGCCGCCGCGGTCGTGGCCGTCGCCTCCAACCTCTTGGGAGTGAATGGTGAACGTTCCTCGGCACTGGCCGGCCGGCTGGGGTCCGACGTTCCCTTCTGTCTGACCGGGGGTTTGGCGATCCTCGAGGGAAGAGGCGAGCGAATCACCCCCCAGGAATCGGCCGGCGGATTTGCGCTGGGCATCGTTGTGCCGCCGCTCGAGCTGGCGACAGTGGATGTGTATCAGCGGTGGGACGAGTTGGAGGGGCCCGAGGGCGTGCCACTTCCCACCGCGGCCCTGCCTCCCCAGCTCCGGTCCTTTGAGCCACTTCGCAACGATCTGGCTCCGGCCGCTGAGTCGCTCGCTCCCCGGGTCGCCGAGTGGCGCCATGAGCTGGCCTCGCGATGGGGCCGACCGGTGGCAATGAGTGGCAGTGGCCCCGCTCTGTACGCCTTCTTCGTGGATGAGGACGAAGCTGCCTCTGCCATCGGTGATCGTCCGGCCGGCGCCCGGGCAACCATGGCCGCAGTACCGGTAGCGCGAGGGTGGCGGGAGGTCCCAGGTACACTTGCTGACCCCGAATGAATTGGGGGGTGGTGTAACTGGCAGCACACGTGGTTTTGGTCCATGCAGTACGGGTTCGATTCCTGTCCCCCCAGCCAGACGAGTTGAGGAGTGGTTGAAGTGAGCGTCCGTGTCGTCGTGCTGGCGGCTGGTCAGGGTACGCGGATGCGCTCGGCCCTCCCCAAGGTCCTCCATCCCGTTGCCGGCCAACCCCTCGTCGCGTGGGTCGTGGCGGCGGCTCTCGGTGCCGAGCCCGACGAAGTCGTGACGGTGGTCGGGCACGGGGCTGAGTCGGTGCAGGCGGCGCTTCCCGCCGGAGTCGGCTCGGTGCTCCAAGAGGAGCAGAACGGCACCGGTCACGCGGTGCTGGTGGCCCTGGCGGCTCTCGGTGATGTCGAAGGGGACACCATCGTCGTGCTCCCCGGGGACATGCCGCTCATCACGGCTGCCACCATCCGGCGCCTGATCGCCACCCATCAGGAACACGAGCCCGCCCTCACCCTGCTGACCACCCGAATGGCCGACCCGACCGGCTATGGCCGGGTAGTGCGAGACGACGCCGGCGGCGTGGCCGGCATTGTCGAGGACCGCGATGCCGATGACGCGCAGCGGCTCATCGACGAGGTAGGAGTCTCTACCTACGCCTTCGCAGGCAGTGAGCTATTGCGAGCGCTCAACGCCGTGGGGACTTCCAACGATCAGGGCGAGATGTACCTGACCGATGTCGTGGAGATCCTGGCAGCCGAGGCAGCTCCGATTGCCGCAGTGGCTGCCGATTCCTCCGAGGTGGGTGGAGTGAACAGTCATGACCAGCTGGCCGCCGCCGGCCGGGCATTGCGGGAGCGCATCAATCTTGACTGGATGCAGCAGGGGGTTTCGATGGTTGATCCCGACCGGGTGTACGTGGATGCCTCTGTCCAGCTGGCTGCCGGGGTGGTGCTGATGCCGGATGTGCATCTGCAAGGCGCGACCACGGTGGCCGCCGGCGCCCAGATCGGTCCTTCGGTGTTCGCACAGGACAGCCAGATAGGCCCGAACGCCCACGTGTGGTACTCGGTGTTGCGGGGCGCCGAAGTGGGGGATTCAGCCGAGGTGGGCCCGTTCGCCAGTTTGCGCCCGGGAACGGTTCTCGGACCCGAGACCAAAGCCGGAACATTCGTCGAAACCAAGAACACGGTCTTGGCCCGGGGGAGCAAGGTGCCACATCTCAGCTACATGGGGGACGCCACCATCGGGGAGGATTCCAACATCGGGGCAGGCACCATCACCTGCAACTACGACGGGTTCGACAAGCACGCCACCACGATTGGTGAGCGGGTCCGCATCGGCTCAGACACGATGCTGGTGGCGCCGGTGACTATCGGTGATGACGCCTGGACGGGCGCCGGCTCAACCATCACCAAGGATGTCTCACCCGGGGCTCTGGGGGTCGAGCGTTCGGTGCAGAAGGAGATCGCCGACTACGCTGCCAGGCGAGAAACCCAGAGGCGCACTCGCGAATGAAAATCGCATCTAGCAAGAGGTTGATGCTCTTTTCGGGTTCGGCCAACCTTCCGCTCGCTTCCGACGTCGCGGAGATTCTCGGTGAGCCCCTCGGCGACGTTGAGCTCTCGTCCTTCGCCAATGGCGAGATCTACGTTCGTTACAACGACAGCGTTCGCGGGGCCGACTGTTTCGTGCTGCAAAGCCATAGTTCGCCCGTCAACTTCCACATCATGGAGCAGCTCATCATGATCGATGCGCTGCAGCGGGCGTCGGCGAAGCGCATTACGGCCGTGGTGCCGTTCTTCGGCTACGCCCGCCAGGACAAGAAGGTTCGGGCCCGGGAGCCGATCTCGGCCCGTCTCCTCGCCGACATGTTCCTCGCCGCCGGGGCCGATCGAATCGTGTCGGTGGACCTCCATACCGGCCAGATCCAAGGGTTCACCTCAACGCCCTTTGATCACCTGACCGCTCTGCATGGGTTTGCCGATTACCTCACCGGGACCATGGTGCAGGGGGAGACCGTGATCGTTTCCCCCGATTCGGGCCGTGTAAAACTGGCTGAGAAGTACGCCAAGCACCTCGGCGCCGAAATGGCCCTCATCTACAAGCGGCGCCGCACCGATCTCCGCAACGAAGTCGAGGCCCTGTGGGTAGTTGGTGAGGTCGAAGACAAGCATGCCGTCATCGTCGACGACATGGTGGATACCGCCGGCACGCTCATTTCGGCCGCCAAGCTGCTCAAAGCACGGGGCGCCCTGACGGTGCGGGCGGTGGCGACCCACGGCGTGCTGTCGAATCCCGCCGTCGACCGGATCAAGAACTCGTCTCTCGAGGAGCTGATCATCACCAACTCACTGCCGCTCCCTCCGGCAGCCGAAGGCTTGCCGAATCTCTCGGTCCTGTCGATCGCCCCCCAATTGGCTCAGGCGATTGAGGCGATCTTCAACGATGCGTCGGTCAGCAGCCTCTTCCGGGGCGAAAACTTCTAGCGGCGATGACCCGTTAGAGGGTCCGACGAAGGACCGCCCCGACCGCTAATCAGGCGTTGGGCGCGGCCGCGGCCGTGCCCACCTATTCGACGCCTCTATCCGAAGGCTGGACCGAACGACTTGTGGTATGCGACCTTGAGCGTTCCCCCCTGGTCAACGATCTTGAAGACCGAGACGGAGTCCACGCCCTCAGAGAAACCAGGGAAAGGGACGCTGTCGTGATGACTGGCCACGGTGACGTACCAGGGGCCGGTTCCGATCATGGAGTACCCACCGAGCTGCTCGAGGCCCTGCCTGGCGGGAACCCAGGCCGCAACCTGCTCCGGCCCTGTGAACCTCCCAAACCTCGACGTCTCAAGCACAAAGTTGTCGGTCAAAAGGGCTAGATACGCGTTGCTATCGGCGTTGGCCCAGGCCTCCTGGTAGTCGGTGAGCAGTTGCTCGACCTCAGCTGTTGGTGCCAGCTCCGTGCTGCTGGACGTTACTTCGGCCGCCAGCCACAGGCCAAGCCCGACCACAGCCACCGCCAGGAACACCGTCAACCAGCCCAGTACTCGGTTGCGCCGCTGCAGGACGCCGGTCTCGTTGTCGATCGGGGCCGCTAGCGGGTCCCGCTCCATTGTTTGCATGTCCGTCCCTCCTTGTTGTGATGCGTTTCGTGTTCGTCGCACGAAGATGGTCCCGAAAATCAGCAAAACCAGCCCGACCGCCACGGGTATCACGATCCACGGCGTTGCCCCGCCTTCCGGACTCATGAGGCTCCCGGGCCCGCTGGTAGCGTCACCGGCCTCGGCCCCGAAGAGCCGGTCGGTGACGACGACGATCCCCAACAGCGTCATGGCCAGGCCAAAGCCGATGGCGCCCGCCGCCAGGGGTCGCAAGCGGAGCCGGCGCTCGGGGAGCCGGACGCCCCGTTCGGTGCTGACGCGGACGCGGACATCCTCGGCCGTGACCCGCTCGACGACCTCCTCGAAGTAGTCCCGGAGTTGGCGTTCGACGTCAAGCATCGGCCGTCACCTCCAGGGCCTTCCGGAGCCGGGCTAGTCCTCGTTCAGCATGGGTGCGGACCGACCACCTCGATATCCCCACTAGCTCGGCTACCTCGCGTTCGCTGTAGTCGAGCGCATGGATCAGCACGGTGGCCACCCGCTGGTTTCTCGAGAGCCCTTCGAGCAGCACCGGCAAAGTCGGATCCACGCTCTCAGGCGAGACTGCCGGGAACAGCTTGGTCGGCCGGAAGTAGCGACGGGCGTTGCTCTGGCCCACCCGGTAGAGGTATCCGAGAGGATGCTTCATTCCGACCAGCCGGTCCCAATGTTCCCATGCCCACGCCAGGGCATCAGCAGTGGCTTCGGCCCCGACTTCGGGGCCGTAGGACGCCGCCAACGCATGGCTGAGCCGGGGCTCGACTTCTTTGACGAACCTGGTGAACTCCTGGTCATCGGAGCCATGTCCCACCGTCTCCTCCGCGACGCTTTCACCCTGTAGAACCATCGAGAGAAGGGAAATGGGCGACATGAGATTCCTCGTAAGAGGGATCTCATAGTGGGTGGTTCAATGCAAGGGGAGAAGGACCATTTGGCTACCAGTCTCCAGCTACCAGTTTCCTCTTTTCCGGGTACCGGCGTGATGCAGGGGCAGCTGTGACAGTTGCTTCTGCGAAGTCTCAGTCCGAATCACAGAGAACTGGCAGCTGGTAGCCGGTAGCAATCCGAGCACGAGCCGCGGACTCAACACGTCACTTAGCCTCCCCCAATGACCACTATTCGCCGGCTGACCGACTCCTGCCTCATCGTTACGACCGACGACGGGGCCACCCTGTTCGATCCGGGGTCACACACGTTCGGGAATGAGGCCGTCGACCTCGATGCCATCGGTGACATCCAGCGTGTGTTGATCACCCATGAGCATGGAGACCATGTCCATCCCGAGTTCGTTCGCTGGCTGGTCGACCGGGGCGACGATGTTGCCGTCCACGCCAACCAGGCCGTTGCCGACGTGTTGGCGTCTCATGACATCGGGGTTTCGGTTGACAATCCGGTCGGGGTTAGCTCCGAGGACGTTTTGCATGAGACGACCCCGATGGGGACGGCCCCACCCAACCGGAGCTTCACCATCGATGGCGCGAACATCGAGTTCGTGCCCCTCGACTGGGGCGACAGCTACACGATCTAAGGCAACGCCCTGGCGTTGCCATCGTCTCCTCCGGCGGTGCCCGCTAGGTTCGCCGCATGGACAGCGAGCTTTTCGAACTCGAAACCGGGAGTCGCCCGGTCGCCCTCGACATCACTGATCGGGTCGCCGGCTTCGTAGCTGAGCGAGGCGATGGCATCGTCCAGGTGTTCTGTCCCCACGCCACCGCCGGGCTGGCCTTGCTGGAGACCGGGGCGGGGAGCGACGACGATTTGCTCGATCTGATCGACCAGATGCTTCCCCCCGACTTTCCCTATCGCCACCGACACGGGAGCCCGGGCCACGGTGCCGATCATGTCCTTCCGGCGTTCATCGCCCCTTCGGTGACGATTCCCGTGCTGGCCGGCAGGATGCAGCTCGGGACGTGGCAATCGGTGGTGCTCGTCGATCCAAACGGTGACAACCTCCGTCGATCTGTCCGAATGAGTTTCCTGAGCGGGTAGCGTGCACGGATGCGCCGTTTAGTTCTCACGCTGGCCCTGGTGGCGGCCGCTTGTTCCTCGGGAGACAGTGCAACCACAGGCGAGACGACCTCACCTGTCACCGTCCCCACGACGGCCACTACCACCAGCACCACCGTGGCAGCTTCGACAACATCCTCGCCCACGATCGCGCCGTCGACGACGACGACGTCCTTTGTCGTCCCTCCCGCTGCCTGCGCAATTGATCTGCCGGTCTCTGACTCCGACGAGGTTCTTGACGTGGAGCTGGCGGCCTTCTCGGTGGGGCCTAGCTCGACTCAATTGTGGGCGATCGATCTGGGTGATCGCCCGGTGGAGATGGATACGCTCGGGGACCGGGTGTACCTCGCGGCTTTCGACGGCCTGGTGGCATCTTTCGATGTCGATCCGTGCGGGTTGGACTGGGTGTCAGTGGTGCCACCGGCGGTCACCGACGTTGTCGCTACCAGTCAGGGCGTGTTCGTGGTCTCCCGATCGGCGCTGTCTTTGGTGGAGCTCATTGAAGGCACCGTCACCAGCTTTCCGCTGGAGGATGGCGTTCACACGGCAGTGGCCGGGCCAGATGTGGCGGCAGTCTCGAACGGCACGGGTTTGCTTCTCTACGACTACATCACTCAACAGGCCTCGCCGTTGGAGGTTGGAGGGCGGGTCGAGGCCCTGGCCGATGCCGATGGGGCGGGCTTAGTGGTGGGACACGGGATCACCGTCGAGTTGCGGACCTGGCTCGGTGCGCCGGTGTGGGCTCGCGACATGCCCGATGCCGTGACGGCGGTCACGGCCACCGGCGGGTTGGTGCTGGCCGGGCTCACGACCGGAAGCATCGTTGCCCTCGATGCGGCAACCGGCACTGTTGCCTGGGAGAAGGCTTTTGCTCCTGGGAGCTTCGTGCAAGCCGGTCCCGTGGATCATGGCGAAGCCCATGTGCTCGAGGTGGAGTTGGGAGCGGTCGCTCGCCATCACCACTTGGATACGGCAGACGGCAGCACGGTGTTTATCAACGAATCGCCGGCCCTTCAAACGTTTGCCGAGTACGACGATGAGCTTCTCCTCGTCGCTGACAACGGGGCAGTGACCGGCCGCAGCCTGCTCGAACAAGATCTCTGGACCATCGCCACCGGGGCCGACGGCCTCAGCCGGTTCACCGAGGTCGACGTCACGAGCGGCCTCGTCATCGCGTTGTCCTACTCCGCGGAACGGTTCTAGAGGAGTTGACAGTCAACAGTTGACAGTTCACAGCCAGAGGTGGCGAGTTTTCGGACTGCTAGCTGTGAACTCGGCCGGCGGAGCCGGCCCCTTACACGTCCCGGGCCGAGGTGATGACTTCAACGAGCGATGGCTTGCCCTTCACTGCCAGGGCGGCGGTGAGCGCTTCTTCGAGGTCGTCGGGCGATTCGACCCGGAATCCGGCTCCACCACACAGTTCGGCATAGGCCGCGAAGTCGGGGTTGACGAGACTGGTCTGCCAGACGGGACGGTAGGCGCCGATCTGTTCCCGACTGATCTTGCCGAGCTCGTCGTTGTTCAGCAGGACGTGGGTGATGTCCATCTCGTACTTCACCGCCGTCGTGAAATCGGCCAGGTACTGGCCAAAACCGCCGTCGCCGGAGATGCTGACCACCTTGCGTTTCCCCTGGTCGGCCGCCCACGCCCCCAGGGCGGCCGGGAAGGCGAATCCGATCGATCCGAGATAGCCCGACATGATGACGTCCTGTCCGGGGCGGGTCTCGAAGTAGTGGCCGTAGGCGTAGGCGTTGTTGCCAACATCAATCGGCATGACTGCGTTCTCCGGCACCAGTCGGCTCATCACTTCAAACAGCTTGGAGGGGTGCATGCGGCCTTGCGGGTCGACCAGCGCGGCCCGGCGGGCCTTCTCCTGGCGCCAGCGGGCTTTGCGGTCGGCAATGTCGGCCCGCACCTCCGGACGGTGGCGGGCGGTCAATCGTTCGCCCAGGAGCCCGCAGGTGATTCCGATCTCGCCCCAGATGGGGACGTCGACGGGGTGGAACTTGCCGAGCATCATCCGATCGAAATCCACCTGGATAGTTGGCTTCTTGGTGGAGATCCCTGTGTGATTCGAGAAGGAGGCGCCAAACACAAGAAGCACGTCGGCCAACCCCATGGTGGCCGCCGAGATCGGTGTGCCGGAACGGCCGAGCGGACCGGTCCCCAGTGGGTGGTCGTCGGGGATGATGCCTTTGGCCTTGAAGGTGGCCAGCACCGGGGCATCGATCTTCTCCGCCAACGCAATGATCTCATCGCGATGGGGACGGGCGCCGTTGCCGACAATGATGACGGGCCGCTCCGCCTTCTCGAGCAGTGCCACCGCCTGATCCAGCTCCCGCGCCGGTGGGGTGATGGTGACTGTGGATACCCGTCCTTCCATCGGCCGAGCCGGAGGGTCCTCCAGGCCGGGGAGGTCCTGGGTGTCGTCGGGGAAGATGAGGTGGGCGACATCCCGGTTGACGATCGCGTGCTTGAGCGCCAGGGCCATCAGCTCCGAAGCGTTTTCGGGGACGATCACCGTCTGCCCCCACTCGGCCACGGCCTCGAAGGCGGCAGCTGTGGGGATCTCTTGAAACGCTCCGGGGCCGAGCACCTGAGTGTTCACCTGCCCGGTGAGCGCCAGGATGGGAACCCGGTCGACCTTGGCGTCCCACAAGCCGGTCAACAAGTTGGTGGCGCCGGGGCCGGCAATGGCGAAGCAAGCGGCCGGGCGGCCGGTGAGTTTGGCGTATCCGCTGGCGGCGAAGGCGGCCGCCCCTTCATGGCGGATCCCGTAGTAGCGGAGCTTTCCGGCCTCCTCGGCGTGTTGCAGGGCCTCGGCCAGCCCGAGGTTGGAATGGCCGACCATGCCGAAGACGGCGTCCACCCCCCAGTCGGTCATAACATCCACCATCTGATCCATGATCGACGGCTTGGCTTCCATGACTGGGAGTTCGATGTACAGCCCGTCCTCCCGCTCCTCGAGCTTGAAGCAGGTGGCATTGTCTCCGTAGCCCTCGGGGGGCAGTCCGGTGGCCGGGTCGTACTCGTATCCGTGCCACGGGCAGATCACCCAGCCGCGGTCGTCGATTTCGCCGTCACCCAGCGGTCCGCCCTGGTGCGGGCAGTGATTGTCGAGCGCTCCCCAACCCGTTGCAGTCCTGCTGATGGCCAGGGCGCGTTGGTCGGCGACCACGGTGGTGATCTGACCAACCGCAAGGTCGCCCGGGTCGATCTTGTGCCATCGCGTCTCGCCGCCTGGTTCGTGCATTGGCATTCCTTCCCGGAGCGGAAGCTAGCGGACCGGGAGTTCGGTCGGCGGTGGACTTCGCCGAAACGGGGGCTATTGTTACGGCCGTTCCCGGACGTTCTTAGGAGTACCGCCGTGGCCACAACCGAGCTAGAAGCCACCATCCGCACCAGCCGCGGCAGCGCCGAGTCGCGCCGACTGCGCCGCACAGGTTTTGTCCCGGCCACCGTGTATGGGCGTGATTCCGAGGCCAAAGCGGTCACCGTCAACAGCCGCGAGCTGTACGCCGTATTGCACACCGACGCCGGCTTGAACGCCGTGATCACTCTGAATGTTGACGGGGAGGCGATCACCAGCCTGGCCCGCGAAGTGCAGCGCCACCCGACCCGCGGCGATATCACCCATCTCGATTTCATTCGCATCTCGCTGACCGAGACCGTCACGGCCGACGTCGGTATCGACTTCGAGGGCCTCCCCCAGGGAGTGCGGGATGGCGAAGGCATCGTCGAGACCATTCGCTCGGTTATCACTGTCGAGGCCCTGGCCACCGATATTCCGTCCAGCATCCCCCTCGACATATCTGAACTCAACATCGGCGACGTGCTCCGGGTGTCAGACCTCCCGGTCATCCCGGGCGTTGAGTACACCGACGACCCGGAGGCAAGCCTGGTAACGGTCTCCGTGCCGGCTGCCGTCATCTCCGAGGAAGCCGAGCTCGCCGAGGGCGAAGAAGGCGAGGAGGGCGAGGAAGGTGCAGAGCCTGGTGAAGAGGGTGCAGAGGCTGGCGAGGGCGCTGAAGGCGGCGCTGGGGATTCGAGCGACGACGGCGAGTAACCAAACCGGTGCCACCCTGCTGATCGGTCTTCGCAACCCGGGGTCCGACTACGCCGGCACCCGCCACAACATCGGTGCCGACGCGGTTGGTGTGGTCGCCGACCGGCTCACCGCCTCGTTCCGGTCCGGCCCCCGCTCGATACCCGTCGAAGTTGCCGACGGCCGGGTAGCCGACGAGCCAGTGCGACTAGCGCTCCCGACCACGTTCATGAACGAATCGGGGCGGGCGGTCGGCCCTCTTCTCAAATACTTCGCTCCCACCTCCTACATCGTGGCCCACGACGACATCGACCTTCCCTTTGGCACCATGCGCGTCCATCACGGACGGGGCTCAGGTGGCCACAACGGCATCAAGTCGATCGTCGAGGTCACCGGCGACACCGACTTCTGGCGACTGCGGATCGGCGTCGGCCGGCCTCCGGGCCGGATGGACCCTGCCGACTTCGTGCTGAAGCGCTTCCGGGCCGAGGAAGAGGCCGACATCCTGATCCAGGAGGCGGCCGACGTCCTGGAAGCTTTCGTCACCGGGGGCGAAGAAGCAGCTCGCCAGGTGGCCGGCGCCCGCGGCCCGGCTTGACCGGTTCCTTCGGACGGTAACCTCCCGATCGCATGGCGCAGCTCCGCGAGTTGGTGGACCGCTGGCCCCAACAAGACTTGCCAGCGATACCGGGCCGCGTGGTGGTTCCGGCGCCTCTGCGCGCCTTTTTTGTCTCGGCCCTCGCTGCCCGGGCGGCCGGGCCCGTCCTGGCGGTGGTGTCGGGTGAGCAGGAGGCCGACGAACTGGTCGACGACCTTGCTCTGTTCGTAGACGGCTCGCTCAGCCTTCCCGCCTGGGAGACGCTCCCCTTCGAGCATGTTTCTCCAAACGCCGTCACCATGGCTCGCCGCGCCCAGGCGCGGCATCAGCTTGGCGCCGGTGGCCCGGGGACGGTGGTGGTGGCATCCGTCCGCTCGCTGATTCAGCGGCGCAGCCCTCATCCGGTCTCGCCACTGGTGGTTGAGGCCGGCGTCGAGCACGATCCCGTTGAGTTGGCAGAGGTGCTGACCGGCTTCGGGTATCACCGCACCGATCGTGTGGAGGGCCGAGGGGAATTCGCAGTACGCGGCGGGATTGTGGACGTGTATCCGGCTCAGGCCGAGAGTCCGGTTCGGATTGAGTTCTGGGGAGATGACGTCGAGTCGGTGAAGGCCTTCTCGGTCGCCACCCAACGCTCCGGCGAAGCCCAGCCGCTTGTGGCCTACCCGGCCCGCGAGCTCCGCACCTCCGAGCCCGTTCGCGCTCGCGCCGAGGAGCTGAAAGCCCGAGCCCCGTGGGCGGCCTCGACCTGGGAACGCCTCAGCCAGGGCCTCTTGTTCGCCGGCATGGAATCGTGGCTTCCGTGGCTGGCTCCGGAGGAGACGGCCGCCAACGACCTGGCGGAGGGGGCAACTGTCCTCTTGTTTGATCCCGTTCGATGCCGGGCTCGCAGCACGGAGCTGCGGGCGGAGGAGGCCGACTTGGCCGAGGCCCTTGCCCCCACCTGGGGAGAAGCCAGCCCGCCGGCCGGCGAGCACCCCGACCTCTACGTCGATCTCGACCGCGCCCTGGCCGGTATTCCGTTGCTGGAGGCCCCCGCGCTGGCGGCAGGTCCGGGCGACACGGGTTATGAGATCCGCGGGTTTGATGCCGTAGCCGGTGACGCCGAGTCGGTGGGGGAGGCCATCACCCGGCTGCGCAACCGCAAGGTCGATGTGGTTGTGGCGATGGATGGTGCTGCTGCCGCCGACCGGGTCGTCAAGGTTCTGGCGGAGGCGGGCGTGCACCTCCCGCGCCCACCGGACGGGTTGGGGATCATCGCCGAGGGAATTCACCGGGGCTTTGTGTTCCCCGACGCATCTCTGGCCGTCATCGGCGAGCAGGAGGTGGCGGGCCGCCGCCGGGCCCATCGCCACGTCACTCGGGGCCAGGGATTGGTGGCCGGGGAGCGATATCGCGACCTGGAGGAGGGAAGCTACGTGATCCACCACCGGCACGGCATCGGCCGGTTCGAGGGTCTGGTCACCCAGGAGATGGCCGGAACCGAGCGCGACTACCTGCTCCTGGCCTACGCCGGCAAGGACCGGCTGTACGTGCCAACTGATCAGTTGGCCGCAGTCCGACCATATACCGGGGGCGAGGCCCCGCGGCTGTCACGGATGGGCGGAGCCGACTGGTCGGCCACCCGGACCAAGGTCCGCCACGAGCTGGCGGCCATCGCCGAACGGGTGGTCGCCCTCCACCGCGAGCGCGCCTCGATCACCGGCCACACCTACGGCCCCGACACTCCCTGGCAAGCCGAGTTCGAAGCCGCCTTTCCCTTCGAGGAGACCCCCGACCAGCTTTCGGCGATCGCGGCCATGAAGTCCGACATGGAAGGCCCCGACCCGATGGATCGGCTGATCTTCGGGGACGTGGGCTTCGGCAAGACCGAGATCGCCATCCGCGGCGCCTTCAAGGCAGTGCAAGAAGGCCGCCAGGTGGCAGTGCTGGTGCCTACCACTCTCCTCGCCCAGCAGCATCATCAGACCTTCACCGAGCGGTTCGAGCCGTTTCCGACTCGGGTCGAAGTGCTGAGCCGTTTCCTTACCGCCAAACAGCAGAAGGAGGTTGTGGCCGGGTTAGCCGATGGCCGTGTCGACCTCGTGATCGGCACCCACCGGCTGCTGAGCGACGACATTGCGTTCAAGAATCTCGGCCTGCTCGTTGTCGACGAGGAGCAGCGGTTCGGGGTTGCCGCCAAAGACCGGATCAAGGAGCTTCAGTCTCAGGTGGACGTCCTGACGTTGACCGCCACCCCCATCCCGCGCACACTCGAAATGGCGCTCACCGGAGTACGTGAGGTGAGCCGGATCCAGACACCTCCCCAGGATCGCCAGCCGATCCTCACTTACGTTGGCCCCTACGACGCCCCCTCGGTTTCGGCCGCCATCCGGCGCGAGATCCTCCGCGAGGGCCAGGTGTTCTACGTCCACAATCGAATCCAATCAATTGACCATGCAGTGGCGCGGCTGCGCGACCTGGTGCCGAATGCCCGGTACGCCGTTGCCCACGGGCGGATGAGCGAGGGACAACTCGAACAGGTGATGCTCGATTTCTGGAACCATGAGTACGACGTGCTGGTCGCCACCACCATCATCGAGTCCGGCCTCGACCTGCCGATGGTCAACACCCTCGTCGTCGAACGGGCCGACTTGCTTGGTCTGGCGCAGTTGTATCAATTGCGGGGCCGGGTGGGCCGGTCACGGCAGCGGGCCTATGCCTATCTGTTCCACCCACCGGAAGAGCGGCTCACCGACGTTGCTTATCGCCGCCTCGAAGCGGTGGGGGAGCACACCGACCTCGGGTCGGGATTCGAGTTGGCGATGCGCGACCTGGAGATCCGGGGGGCGGGAAGCATGCTCGGAGAGGTGCAGTCTGGCCACATCGCCGCCGTCGGGTTCGACCTGTACACGGAGTTGGTGGCTGAAGCGGTCCATGAGCTGCGGGGTACCAGGCCCACAGAAGAGGGACCCAAGGAGGTGCGGATCGACCTCGACATCACCGCCCATCTCCCCGATGGGTACGTACCCGACCAGGCAGCCCGGTTGGAGGCCTATCGCCGTTTGGCGGCGGCCACAACTCAGGCCGAAGTCGAAGATGTTGCCGATGAGTGGCGCGACCGATACGGGCCGCTCCCGGCCGAGGCGGGCGTGCTGATCGATGTTGCCCGGCTGCGGGTGGAGGCCCAGCGGGCCGGCCTGGAGGACCTCGTCAAGATGCGGAGAGAGGTCAAATTGGCGCCGGTCACCCTGTCCGGCTCACAGGAGGTGCGTTTGAAGCGCCTCGCCAGGGGCGCAGTCATCCGTGGCCACGTAGTCTTCATTCCGGCCCCCGCCGACTTGCCGGGCGGGCTCATCGATTTCGTTCGAGCGATGTGGCCGGATGAGAATGAGGATGCATGAAGAAGACCCTGACCGTTGCCATATGTTCTCTGGTGGTGGCGGCCTGTGCCGGCTCCGCTCAGGTCATCACTATTGACGGCGTCTCTCTCTATCTGGAGGATATTCCGGTGGAGACCGACGCTTCCACGATCGAGCTCGAGGTGTTCAGGAACGCTCTCAACTGGGTGGTGGCCGACCAGGTGCTGACCACGGCCGCCGCCGAGCAGTTCGGGATCACCTTCTCCGACGAGGAGGTGCTGGCGCTGGCCGAGGCCGGGTTGGCAGCCAGCGACACCACCGACCCCCGCTCCACCCTCGGATTCCTCAAGATCCAGGCCCGTTTCGGGCAGAGCGGACTGCTGTGGCAGCAGCTGACCCCGCTCCTCCCCGAGGGGGTGCTGCCCATCGAGTGGGCCCTCGACCAATTGCGGACCGCCGACGTCGAAGTTTCCTCGAAGTACGGGGAATGGCGGGTTGATCCGGAGCCGGCGGTTTACGGTCCGTGATCACCATCGTCGGGCTCGGTCCGGCCGGAGTCGATCAGATGACTCGAGCGGCCTGGACCGCCGTCGAGTCGGCCGGCCGGGTGATCGTACGCACACTGCAACACCCTGCCGCTGAAGAGCTTGCCGAGCAGTTCTCACTGGAGTCGTGCGATGACCTTTACCAGTCGGCGGCAGATTTTGGCGAGGTCTATGAGCAGATCGCTGCCCGGGTTCTCAAGGCGGCCGGGGAGGGCGAGGTGGTTTACGCGGTGCCGGGTCACCCGGCGTTTGCCGAGCAGGCGGCGGGGTTGATCCGCCGTCAGGCCGAGGCGGCGGGGATACCGGTTTCGGTGGTTGGGGCAGTTTCGTTCCTCGATTCCTTGCTGGCCGGGGTCGGGGTCGATCCGTTCGATGCCGGGCTTCAGCTGCTCGACGCTCGCCGGCTTCCGCGGCCGCTGTGGCTGGTTGGGCCGACCGTCTTCGCCCAGGTTGATACGGCGCTAGTGGCCGGTGAGTTGAAGGGGCGACTGCTCGAGGTGCTGGCCCCCGAGCATGTCGCGGTAGTCGTGACTGATGCCGGTTCCCCGACCGAGCGATTCGTGGAGGTGGCTGTTGCCGGTCTCGCGGAGGCGGGAGTCGGCCCACGGACGTCGGTCTTCCTCGATGCGGGTCCGGTCGGACTGCCGGGGTTGGTCGCCCTTGCCGACCGGTTGCGCGCCGAGTGCCCGTGGGACGCCAGGCAGACCCACCACAGCTTGGCTCGTCATCTGATTGAAGAGGCATACGAGTTGATGGAGGCCATCGGCCAGCTTCCGGCCTCCGCTCCTGCAGGGGAGATCGATCTCCCGACCTATCTGGAGGTCGAGGAGGAGCTCGGAGATGTGCTCTTGCAGGTGGTGTTCCATTCGATGCTGGCTGCCGAGGCCGGCGTGTTCGACATCGAGTCGGTCGCCGAGCATCACCGGCGCAAGCTGATCTCCCGCCATCCGCATGTGTTCGGAGTCAATGGCGGTGACCCGATCGAGGTCGACGGCGCCCCAGAGGTGAGTCGCAACTGGGAGAAGATCAAACAGCAGGAGAAGCAACGCGAGTCGCTGATGGACGATGTGCCGGTGGCGATGCCGGCGCTGGCACGGGCGGCCAAGCTGCAGCGGCGGGCATCCTCGGTCGGCTTCGACTGGGCGGAACCCGCCGAAGTTGTGCCCGTGTTACGAGAAGAGCTCGATGAGCTGGCTGCCGCGCTGGGAGACACCGATGCAGTCGCCCACGAGTTGGGTGATGTGCTGTTCACGATCGTCAACCTCGCTCGCCACCTTCACATCGACCCGGAGATGTCGCTCAGGCAAGCGATCGACCGGTTTGCCCTCAGGTTCCGCCATATGGAATCGGTAGGTGACCTGAATGGCCGGACCGCCGGGGAGCTAGACGAGCTGTGGGAGCAGGCCAAGCATGCCACTGACTAGTCAGTTTGTGTGCCGGAAAAACTGGTCTATACCTAGCCGGCCAGCGGCCGAGTAATAGGACATGACCACTGCTCCTACCGTTCTCGTCATCGAGGATTCACCCGTCGTCCAGCATGTCCTGCGAGCAACCCTCACTCCCCTCGGAGTTGATCTGCTCATGGCGGCCGACGGAGAAACCGGGCTTGAGCTCGCCCGAAGCCACCAGCCCGAGTTGATCACACTGGACATCGGCCTGCCCGGCATCAACGGGTGGGAGGTGCTCACTGCTTTGCGGGGCCGCTCGGAGACCGTCGACATCCGGGTCGTGGTCTTAACCGCCCACGTCCAGGAATCGATGATGCAGATGGCAGTCGAGCTCGGAGCCGACGGCTTCTTGCCCAAGCCGTTCCAACCCGAGCAGCTGCGCTCCGAGGTCGCCTCGCTTCTCGAGCCCAGCCATCTCGTTCAACTGGCGGCCGGCCTCTAGCCTCACCGTCGCTGCTCCCGAGTTGATCGCGAAAATCATCACTAACTTCGCGGCTCGACGTGCCAAACTAGGCGCGTCTGCAGTCGCCGGGCGGCGTCGGGGCATCACTGGAGGGAACTGGCCGCTGGTCGGTGGAAGAAGAGGAGACCGATTGAGCAACACAACCATCTCGTCTGTTTGGGCCCGGGAGATCCTTGACTCTCGGGCCAACCCGACGCTGGAGGCCGAAGTGCGGCTGGCCGACGGCAGCTTTGGACGGGCCGCCGTTCCTTCAGGCGCCTCGACTGGCACCAAGGAAGCTGTCGAGCTGCGCGACGGGGGCGATCGCTACCTCGGCAAAGGCGTGACCCGGGCCATCGGCAATATCATCGAGACCATCGCCCCGGCTATCGAGGGCCTCGACGCCACCAACCAGGAAGCGCTCGATCAACTGATGATCGACCTGGACGCCACACCCAACAAGGCAACCCTCGGAGCTAACGCCATCCTCGGAGTTTCGCTGGCGGCGGCCCGAGCGGCTTCCTCCTCCTTGGACGTTCCCCTCTTTAGGTATCTCGGCGGACCCTCCGCCCGGATGCTGCCCGTGCCGATGCTCAACGTGCTCAACGGAGGCGCCCACGCCGCCAACTCGGTCGACATTCAGGAATTCATGCTGGTGCCGGCCGGCGCCCCCACCTTTTCGGAGGCACTTCGCTGGGGAGTCGAGATATATCACACCCTCAAGAACGTCTTGAGTGACCGGGGTCTGGCAACCAACGTTGGGGATGAGGGCGGTTTCGCTCCTAATCTCGCCACCAATCGCGAGGCCCTGGAGCTGTTGACTGAGGCGATCGAGCGGGCCGGCTACCGGCCGGGCGAAGACGTTGCCCTGGCTCTGGACGTGGCGGCCAACGAGCTGTATTCCGATGGGTCTTATGTCCTCGAGGGCGAGGACCGCACCCTCACGACCGAGGAGATGGTCGACTACCTGGGAGGGCTCGTCGACGCCTTCCCGCTGGTCTCGATCGAGGACGGCCTTGACGAGACCGATTGGGACGGGTGGAAGCTCTTCACCGAGCGGTTGGGATCCCGCCTCCAGATTGTTGGGGACGACTTGTTTGTTACCAACGAGGAGATCCTCTCGCGGGGCATCGAAGAAGGTGCCGCCAACGCCATCCTCATCAAGGTCAACCAGATCGGTTCGCTGTCTGAGACCTTGCACACGATGTCTCGAGCCGAGTCAGCCGGGTACGGACGGATCGTCAGTCACCGCTCAGGCGAGACGGAGGACTCATTTATCAGTCACTTGGTGGTGGCGACCAATGCCGGCCAAATCAAGACCGGCGCTCCGGCCCGCAGTGATAGGGCCGCCAAGTACAACCAGCTGCTGCGCATTGAGGAGCGGCTCGGCGACTCGGCTCGTTACCCCGGTTGGACGGCCTATCGATGACGCGTCGGCGCATCCCGATGCTGGCAACCACGCTGGTGTTTTTCCTCGCCGTCATGCTGGTCGGTCTCGTGCCGTTCCGTCAGATCCTCACGCAACGTGAGGCCGTCTCAGACGCCGAAGACCGCCTCGTGGCCCTTGAGCACGCCAACGCCCAGCTGGCGGACGAGCTGGCGGCGCTGGAGACACCGGTCGAAGTTGAGCGCCGGGCTCGTGAGGACTTTGGCCTGGTCCGTCCCGGCGAGGTCGCTTACATCGTGGTGCCCGAAGATCCCGTCGAACCGATCGTGGAGGAAACGGTGCGCCGGGGCGACGGCAGTTGGTTTGATGCCATCGTCGACTTCTTCACCGGACGAGACGGCGGGTGAACGACCAGTCGGTCGTCGCTGCACAGATCGAACGGCCGCTCCGAGCCAACATCGACGTCGAGGCCCGCTGCCATCTCGGTCTTCCGATTGTCGTTGCCGTGCCGCCCATCCTCGATGATGGGACACCGTTCCCCACTCGCTACTGGCTGTCGTGTCCATTGGCGGTGCGGCGGGTTTCCCGGCTCGAGTCGGCCGGGGCGATTGCCCGGTTGGAGGCCACAGTGGCCACCGAACCCGACTTGAAGAGCCAGATGGACGCTGTTGATGATCGATACGCCACCGAGCGGGCCGCGGCTCTGCCCCCCGCGGCCGATCCGGCCCCGAGCGGAGGGGTGGGCGGCAACCAAGGCGATGGCTTGAAATGCCTGCATGCCCACTTCGCCGATACGGCAGCTGGGAACGTCAACCCGGTTGGAATGATGGTGCGGCCTTATGTTGAACCGCTCGATTGCGACCAGCCGTGTGTTCGCCCTGCCGACTCAGCGGTTGAGCTCAACCCCGACTGGCGTGAGCCCCGATGAAGGTTGGAGCCATCGACATTGGTACCAACTCGATGAGGTTGCTGGTGGCCGACGTTGAGGATGGGCAGGTCGAGTGGCTGGATCGCCGCACCACGGTCACCGGGCTCGGCCTTGGGGTAGATCGCTCTGGCACGCTTGATGCCGCCGCCGTCGACCGAACGATCGAAGTGCTGGCCGGATACGGATCCGTTCTTACGCAATTCTCGGTCATGGCGACCCGAGCCGTCGCCACGTCGGCCACTCGCGACGCGGCCAATCGCGACGAGTTCCTAGACCGAGCCGAGGCTGCCCTCGGTGTCCGGCCGGACGTCATTACGGGGACCGAGGAGGCTGCTCTTGCTTTCGCCGGGGCTACTCGAGCGGCGCCGGGTGCCCCTCCCTATCTGGTCATCGACATCGGAGGAGGCAGTACCGAATTCGTGTACGGCGCGGACAGGCCGGAGTATGAGATCAGCATCGATATCGGCTCGGTCCGCCTCACCGATCGCGTTCTGCCCTCCCGCCCGGCTCCGGTCGACGAGATGGAGGCCGCCCATTCGCTCGTAGCCGAGCTCCTGGGAGCGGTCGAGTTGCCGGCAGTGCCCAATACCTGCATCGGGGTCGCCGGTACCTTCACGTCACTGGCGGCTATCAATCAGGATCTACCTGTTTACGACCCCGGCCGGGTGCATGGCAGCCGCTTGCCGATGCTGCGCATCGCCGAGCTTGTGTTGTATCTGGCCTCCCTCTCAGTCGTTGAAACCGAGCAAATACCGAGCCTGGATCCACGACGGGCCCCTGTGGTGTTGGCCGGATCGGTCATCGCCGAACACAGCGCTCGGACCGCCGGGGTCGCCGAGGTAGTTGTGTCCGAGCATGACACCTTGGATGGAATAGCGCTGCTGCTCGGCGACGACCGGGGGTAGCCCTCGGGGATCGCTCAACTCTTTGTTCCCGATGTCGATGAGAGAACTATGAGTCGCAACAAAGTCGTGCTGGTCGTCGACGACGTGCCAAGCATCGTTCAGCTCATTCGAGGAGCGCTGGCCGATCAGGCCGTCGATCTGGTGGCGGCGGCCGACGGCCAAACTGGCCTTGATTTGGCTCGTAGCCTGGTACCGGATCTGATTCTTCTTGACCTGGCCCTGCCGGTGATGGACGGGTGGGACGTTCTAGCCGCCCTCAAGGCCGATGACACCACGGCGCCGGTTCCCGTCGTCATTGTCACCGCCCACGGTGACTCTGACTCGGCTTCTCGGGCCCGCGAGCTTGGCGCGTCTGCCTTCATCGCCAAACCATTCCGGCCGGCCGAGCTTCGTCGCATTATCGCCAAGATGTTCGAGCCGCTCGCCGCCGCCGGCTAGTCCTCCAACCGGTAACTAGTCACAACGGGTGGATCGGAGTTAGTCACCCGTTTCGGTCAATTGGTACGGGGTATGGACCGATACACCAGGGGAATCACCGAAGCGCTTGGCGCCTAGAACTGGAGAGCACGTCACCCATGGGTCGGACGACAGCAGAGACGACGGGGACCACTGGTCGCCCGCGCTGGGATCGGAGTCTTGGCCTCACCGTCTTCACGGGCATCGCCATGCTGGTCGTGTTGGGGTTGGTGTTCTCAGTCGCGTATGGCAGCCGGCAGATCACCACCAGTGCGGCCGCTCTCCACGATGCCGACGAAGGACTGCGAGCCGCCACCATCGTCCGGGCCCAACTGGCCCTCGGGGTACACCTGGCCAGCGTCGATCGAGAGTTCGGGACCAACTCGGTAGCCGCTCAGCAAGTGTCGATCGAAGAATCGACTGTCGCGCTGGCGGATCTCACGACGGCCGTTGAGGAACTTGTGACCTCGGGCAAGGGCGCCGATACCACCCTGATCGTGGCTGCCGAACGTCTCATCGACACCAGTGGCGACATCATCGCCAACCTGGTAGCCGGTGATTCAATAGCTGCGCAGACGGCCTCCGGAACGCGGCTGGACGCCGACTTCCGGGGGCTCACCGGCGTCCTCGTCGAGGTGCGCGACGTACTGGCGGAGGACGTGTCAGCCTCAGATGCCCTGCTCGGCCGCATTGGCAACTTCGCACGGTTCCTCGTGGCGTTTCTCATCCCGGCGGCCGTGATCCTGGTCTATCGGGAACTCATGAAGCGCCAGCAGCGCCAGGCCGAGCTCGAGAATCGACTTGAGGCCGAACGGCAGTTGAACACTGCTCGTGAGGAGTTCGTGGCCAACGCATCACACGAGCTCCGGACTCCCCTCACATCGATCGTCGGGTTGTCGGTTCTTCTGGCCGAGAACGAGGCAGTGGCTGCTGAGCCCGCCGCCGCTGAGTTGCTCGGGATCATCATCAGTGAATCCGATGACCTCGCCCGCATGGTTGAGGACCTCTTGACCACCGCTCGGCTCGACGCCGGAGCCCTCCACTTCGTGTTCGACGACGTCGACGTCGAGACCGAGATGCCCGAGACCATCGATCCGCTCGTCCGGTCGGGCCCGTCAATCGGACTAAGCGTGGAGCCGGGGATCATCCGCACCGACCGGCTCCGGTTCCGCCAGCTGCTCCGCAATCTGCTCTCCAATGCTCGCAAGTACGGCGGCGAGAACATCCGGGTTGAAGGCAGGGTCGAGGGCCGCACCTATGTCTGTGCCGTTATCGACGATGGTCCGGGGGTTCCCACCGAGATCGAAGACCGACTCTTCGAGCGGTTCATCCACCAGGGCCACCAGACCGCCACCAAGGATTCAGTCGGCTTGGGTCTGTCGATCGTTCACGCCCTCACCCAAGGCATGGGCGGAAGCATCTCCTACGACCGGTTAAACGGTGAGACCCACTTCACGATTCGGGTGCCGCTGGCCGGATCTGGGGAGCTCCCAACCCAGCTCGTCGCGTGATGGGACGGCGGGGAGCTCACCGGCCGCTGAGCAAGTTCCTCCGGGTGGTGGCCGCGACGGCTCTCGTGGCGTCCACCCTGGTGTGGGGAGCCGAACCTGCCCACGCAGCGCCGGTGGTCGTGAAATCGATCCAGAAGGGCACTGCGACACTCACCGGAGGTTCGGCGACGACGTCGGCCGTGATCACGACGGTTGATACCACGAAGGCGTTTCTAGTCTTCAACGTCCGGGAGAATCTCGGTTCCCCTGACGACGGCTCGGTCACCGGACGGCTCGCGTCCTCCACCAGCGTCGAGTTCGAGCGGATCGGTACTACTGGCACCATTACCCTCGAGTGGTCGGTAGTCGAATTTTCGAGCGGCGTCACCGTGCAGCGGGGCACCGAAGCGATGGGGGCGGCCACCGTCAATGTACCGATCGCGGCAGTCGATCTCACCAAGAGCTTCCCGATCGTGTCGATGCGGACGGGTGGATCGGTTTTCAGCGATGACGACTTTTTGCGAGCTCGACTGACGGCGACCGACACCCTTGAGCTGTCCACTTTCGGCCTCAATGCCAACGTGGTCGAGTGGCAGGTGGTCCAGTATGACGGAGCGTCGGTGCAGTCCGGTGATCTGTCCTTTGCGAGCGGCGACTCGTCGCGCAACGCCACCGTTACCTCGGTGGACACGTCCAAATCGTGGCTGATCTACAGCTATCGCACCAACTTCTCAGCAACCCAGAACATCGGTGAGAAGCTCTTGCGGGGAACGGTCGCCGACAGTACCACGCTGACTTTCGATCGCTCTGTTTCCGGCACAACCAACGATCTCTCCTGGTACCTGGTCGAGTTCACCGACGCCACGACCGTGCAGCATGGGAGCGTTGCCTTCGGTAGCAGTGACACATTGAAAGATGTCACGATCACAGCAGTCGACCCGGCGAATTCGATCTCGGTTGGTGGCTATCAGATGACGGGCGGGCGATCACCCTACGCCAGCAACGATGTCCCGGGTGTTGCGTGGTTCACGCTCGACGTGACATCCGCAACCAACCTCCGTGTTGAACGAAGCGCGGCGTTGGCGACCGCCGATCTGGGTTGGTACGTGATCGAGTGGTCCGGCAGCAATGTTGCTCCCACGGCCAATGACGATCCGGACTCGGGAACCATTGACGTGAACGAGGGGGGCTCGATTGTCATTGATGTGCTGGCCAACGACACCGACCCCGACGATGGGATAGATCCCACGACG
>JAOTYB010000083.1 GCA_029862065.1 Acidimicrobiia bacterium
TCGGCGTCGTTCTTCTGAGCCTCATAAGTTTGCTTTGGTTCATCCGAGGAAGACCCGGGAGCAAGCTCTTGACGGGAAGCTGAACAGCAACAACCTGGTTGACAGCGAAGCGCCCAAGGGCGCGCATCGATTCGAGTCTGGGAGAACACGGCCTTGCGACTGGCTGGTAGCGCATAACGGCACCCAAACGACTCCGACCTACCCAC
This sequence comes from Acidimicrobiia bacterium, assembly GCA_029862065.1. Lineage (GTDB taxonomy): Bacteria > Actinomycetota > Acidimicrobiia > Spongiisociales > SHLN01 > SHLN01. The sequence goes on from JAOTYB010000083.1 coordinate 207, forward strand.
TCAGAGGCGTCCGGGATCCGGCAATATCTAGCCCCCGAAATCACTCCTGATGGCCGCTCAATATGTGCCGTTATGTGCGAGTGCCCTAGAGCGTTAGCTGTCTTCGGTCACGCGATTCATGACCTCACCGAAGCTGACAACTGGACGGGTTTCAGCCCAGCCAATGTCAATAACCGGAGCGAGAGCTTCTTCGATCTGAGAGGCGGAGGTCGCATCCAAAATGAGAAAGGTTGTGTGGGCGGGAGCATCCACGTATGCACCCATCAGCTCGACCTCTGATTCCATGATCCCGGCCATGGCCTTCCCAAACGTTTCTTTGGCTCGATCGGCGTCGTGATAGGGGCACGCTTCCCAACTGTGGGTGTGTTTGACGTGGAACAGCATGGTTCCTCCCTTGAAGTGCTGACCGTTCCGACACTACACAAAGACCGAGCCATCATGCCGCTCGCCACCCCCGCGCCATATGTGCCGATATGTGCGGCTGGCGCTGGGTCTTCAGGGCGGGGAGCGCATCGCAATAGACCTCCCGCCTTCAGTTGGAAAGGATGAGGACTTTGGCACTGGCAGCCGGTGCGATTGTGAAGCACACTGGCCGGGAAGAGAGCGAGAAAGAGAAAGAGGGTGTTTGTATGCGAGATCCACAGCCGTTGTTGTGCGCCACTCCAATTGCCTCACTCTGGTATGTCAGCCCGGTAGGGCGCGGCCGCCGAGTCAGCCCCCCCGTTCCCCCAGCATCGAACGTTGTATTGCCGATGTCCGTCGCCGAGGATGGCCAACTTTGGATCTTGACCGAGGACGGCGTAACACGCCTCACAGAACGCAGCGACAGCCGCGGTCAGGCTGTCGACAGGTAAGGCCCAGCCCGTTGCTCGACCGTTCAGGCAGCGCATAACGATCGCCACCCTGCCTGATGTTTAACGTCGGCCGGTGCGCGCTATACGGCGATCGGACTAGCTCTGCCGCTATCCAGGGAAGCGGCCTACTCGGCTCTGAGGGAGTCCGAATGATCACGCCCACCTTGCCCTTCTCCACCACCCCAGGACCGAGAGATAGCCGGCATTATCTAGTGGTCTTGAGCCGCCCCAACCGATGCTTTAGTGGGCCGCTCAAGATGTGCCGTTATGTGTGGGTGCGGATGACCTTCAGCCCTGCATTCTTTCCGGCCTTTCCTGGTATACCAGGCGAAGTGGTCAGCAGGTGCTGGTCGCAGAAGGAGAGCACAATGTTCAACACCGGTGACGCCATCCAGGCCCTTAGCGCGGCGGGCATCGACATATCTGATGAGAAGTACGACATTGACGCTGTCACCAAAGGGATGAATGTCGAGTTGGAGCACGGGCAGCGGTTCCCCGACTTAGACGTGACTGACAACGATCCAGTCGTAACGGTGAAGATCGCCCTTGCGCACCTCCGAGAGTTCCCTGACTACTACGACCGGCTTGAAGTCATGGAACGTGAAGCGGAAGCGGTTTGGGAGTCTCGAGACTAACCGAGACTCTGTCCGATCCCGATCGTCAATCAGCCGAGTTCCCGACGGTCACATCGGGCCGCTGCGACCGTGGATGCGGGCGTAAGCGTGGGGGTCGAAATCCACACCCGGTCTGGAAGGCTGCTGCTGTCCGCCCTGGTGACCTAACTGACCCGGCGGGAGTAGAGCGTCGAGGCGAGACTGGATTCGGTCACGCTCCTCCGCCAGTGCAGCCAGCTCGGAGACGGAGTTCGTGTCCTTGCGGACCGTATCCATCGCCGAGTCCAGTTCATAGAGCTTCTTTCGGAGTTCAGCCTCGGGAGTGCTCGTACCAGAAGGGTACCGTCGGGCCGAAATCCGCCCGCCGATAACTGGCTGGGAGGGATGATCGGTCGCCGACCCACTCATAACTACCATCCCGGGTTGCCGGCCCTCGTAGCTCAGGGGATAGAGCACCGGTTTCCTAAACCGCACGGCCTTTGCGCTGTGCTAACTCCCTAAGTCATTGGCCCGATCGGGGTCGCGAGCTGGGCGTTATGTGCTGTAACGACCCGCTCTATATGTCGCTCTTATGGGCGGTTCAAGAGGTGTACTCGATGACCCCGGTCAATGTCTCCACGCCTTGGTCTGAGCCATCTGTGGCCTCGACCACGGACCAATCCCCACTGCCTTGGAGACCGACGAAACCACCGGAGCCTTCCACAACGCTCCAAGGGCCGTTCTCGTCGCCAGGGCCAGCGTCGGGTCCATTGAGAGCGAACACGAGGGTGAAAACGCCTTCATTCGATCCGGAGTCACAGGTCATAACCTTCTTGATGTCGTCTCGCGCCACGAAATCGTCCACGAAAGTCCCCTTGGAACAGCCAAGGATGTCTGCGCCCAAGGTGACCTCGAAAGTCCCAACGACGGGCCGGTCGCTGAAGTCGGCCTGAGTCACGATCGTCACTGGTCCCGCTGTGGACGTGCCCTCGGCCGCTTCCGCCGCACTCGTCGATGTATCGACATCGCCCGAATCGTCGCCGCCACAAGCCGCAAGGACCAGGACGGCCATCCAAACCAGCATCACACCGCGTCGCATCACGATTCCTCCCTCTCGTCGTACCGTTGCCCGCTTCGTTACCTGTACATTCCGGTCACAGGCGCGAACCTCACACAGTATCTAGCGGCTTCGAATGGCCAGCTCAGGTGCTGCAACTACCATTTCGAGCCACCGGCCCTCGTAGCTCAGGGGATAGAGCACCGGTTTCCTAAACCGGGTGTCGCAGGTTCGAATCCTGCCGAGGGCGCTGGAACGCTGCGCGTTCGTTGGCGGTTGCTTCCCAACTGCTGGCCATGGATACCGTTGCTTGGGAGGGGCGAGGGAACGAGGCCTAGTTAGGAGGCGGCTTGCGCCGGGGCCTTCTGGCGGTGGGCGCTGGCGACCACGATGGCGCGCCCGCCGATCTCTTCCTGGTCGAGCGCTTGAATCGCCCGCAGGCATTCCTCTTCGCTCCCCATGACGACGAATCCAAAGCCGCGGGAACGTCCGGTATTTCGGTCGAGGACTACCTCTGCGGATACCACAGTGCCGTGTTCTTCGAACAGCAGCTCCAGGTCGCCATCGGTCTGCGACCACGGGATGTTGCCAACGTACAGCTTGGTAGGCATGCGCTCCGTTTACCTGGTGGTCGATTGTAAACACAGAGGAGACCGCCGAACCAACTTTTGGGGAAGGCAGTTTTCGCGATGCCTTCTTTCGATTTCTCAGCCGAACCTTGGACTCCGTCGCGTCACCGGCTGCGAAATCGAGTGCTGCCGCCGGGTCCGAGTGAATCGACGGCCGGCGCCGCCGGCGCCTGGCCCAGGCCAACCACGTTTCCGCGCTTGTGGGTGCAGCGGTCGGCGGTCGGCGGTCTGCTCGCTCGCCTAACCTCACCGTCATGCACGTCGGGGCACTCGACCAGGGGACCACCAGCACTCGCTTCATGGTGTTTGACCACAGTGGGGCGGTGGTGGCGGTTGCCCAGCAAGAGCATGAGCAGATCTTCCCTCAGCCCGGCTGGGTCGAACATGACCCGGCCGAGATCCAGCGGCGCATGATGAGCGTCATCGAGCAAGGCCTCCAGACGGCCGGGCTGGCGGCCAGCGACCTCGCCGCCATCGGTATCACCAACCAACGCGAAACGGCAGTGGTGTGGGATCGAGTCACCGGTGAGGCCGTTCACAACGCCATCGTCTGGCAAGACACCCGCACCGCCGACCTGGTCGATGCGCTGGCTGCCGACGGCGGACAGGATCGCCTGCGAGCCAAGACCGGACTCCCACTGGCGACCTATTTCGCCGGGCCCAAGGTGCGGTGGCTGCTCGACCATGTGCCCGGTTTGGCCGAACGGGCCGAGTCGGGCGAGGTGCTGGCCGGCACCATGGACAGCTTTGCCCTCTGGCATCTCACGGGCGGGCCCAACGGCGGTGTGCACGCCACCGACGTCACCAATGCCAGTCGCACCCTGCTGATGGACCTGGGGACCCTTGATTGGGACGATGAGCTTCTCAAGGTTGTCGGAGTGCCGAGGGCGATGCTGCCTGAGATCCGCTCTTCCTCGGAGGTGTACGGCGAAGCCGTGGGGCCAGCCGCCGGGGTACCGATCGCGGGGATTCTCGGCGACCAGCAGGCCGCCCTCTTCGGACAGGCTTGCTACGACGTGGGCGACGCCAAGAACACCTACGGCACCGGTTGCTTCATGCTGCTCAACACCGGCACCTCCCGGGTCCCATCCACCAGTGGTCTGCTCACCACTGTTGGGTATCAGCTGGGCGACGCGCCGGCGGTGTATGCGCTCGAGGGGTCGATCGCCATCGCCGGCGCCCTCGTTCAATGGCTGCGGGACAATCTCGGGCTCATCGAATCCGCTCCCGAGATCGAGGCGTTGGCGGGGACCGTCGAGGACAACGGTGGTGTCTACTTCGTCCCGGCCTTCTCCGGCCTGTTCGCTCCTCATTGGCGGAGTGATGCCCGCGGGGTGATCGCCGGACTGACCCGCTACGTGAACAAGGGCCACCTTGCCCGGGCCGTCCTCGAAGCCACCGCCTGGCAAACTCGCGAGGTTCTTGACGCGATGCAGACCGACTCCGGGGTGGGTCTGACGTCGCTCAAGGTCGACGGTGGCATGGTGCAAAACGAGTTGCTCATGCAGTTTCAGGCGGACGTGCTCGGTGTCCCGGTTATCCGGCCGACCGTGAGTGAGACCACCGCCCTGGGCGCCGCCTATGCCGCCGGGCTGGCCACCGGCTTCTGGAGCGGGTTCGATGACCTGCGGGGCAACTGGAGGGAAGACAAGCGTTGGAGCCCGGCCATGTCTGACGGCGATCGGGCCGCCGGGTACGGCCAATGGAAGAAAGCTGTCTCTCGAACGCTCGATTGGGCATAGCCCGCTGCCTTTGTTCGGCAGACCTAACCTCCCGGTATGAACATCCCCGTGCTGCTCACCCTGGGACGGATTGTGCTCATCCCCGCGGTGATGGGCCTGGTGCTTCTCGAAGACGATCTCTCGCACAACTTCGGGATCGCTGCCGCCGTCTTCACCGTTGCCGCAGTCACCGACTGGATTGACGGTTGGTTGGCCAGACGCTGGCACCAGACGTCCATCATGGGCGCCTTCCTCGACCTGACGGCCGACAAGTTGCTCGTTACCGGCACGCTGGCGGCTCTGCTGGTAGCCGATCGGGTCAACATCTGGCTGGCCTTCATCATCATCGGCCGCGAGATCGCGGTGATGGCACTGCGGGGTGTGGCCGCCAATGCCGGCAAGATGGTGCCGGCCTCGGGTTGGGGTAAATGGAAAGCTACGGTCCAGTTTGTAGCCATCGGCCTGGCCATCGTCCGGCTGGAAGACAAGTGGGGTCCCCTCTACCTGGACGAGTGGGCCATGATCGTGGCAGTGGTCATCACCGTGTACTCGGCCATCGACTACGTGGCCAAGTTCCGCTCCGTGCTGTTCGGCGATGACTGAGGCGCTGTCCCTCGTCGTCGGGTATCTGCTCGGCAGCGTCGACTTTGGCATCCTCGTTGCCCGCTCCCGCGGGGTCGACATCCATGCCGCCGGGAGCGGCAATCCGGGGGCCTCCAACGTGGCACGCACGCTCGGACGCAAGGCGGGAGCGCTGGTGATGGTCGGCGACCTGCTCAAGGGTCTGGGGGCGGCCGCCTTCGGCGAGCTGGTTGGGGGGAGCGAGCTGGTGGGGTTCGCGGCCGGGGGCCTGGCAGTGTTGGGCCATTGTTATCCCCTCTGGCATCGGTTCAAGGGTGGCAAAGGTGTGGCGACGACCATGGGAGTGGTGTGGTGGACGATCCCCTGGCTTGGGCTTGGCCTGTCGGTGATGTGGGGAGCAATCATCGCCGCCACGCATGTTGCGTCATTCGGATCACTGGCCGCCGTTGCGGTGGCGGTCCCGGCGGTGTGGCTGTGGGCCGAGGATCGGTGGTCGACTGCCATCATGGCGGCAATCTCGCTGCTCGTTGTCGCCCGGCACTCCGACAACATCCGCCGAATGCGGGGCGGGGGAGAACAGACGGTGTAATCCAAACAGATGCTTGCATAGTGCTTGCAATAGTTTGCACTAGTCTTGGAGCTCCGATGACCACTTCCACCCCCCTTTCTCTTCCACCCGGCTACCCGGCTGCCTTTGAAGAGCACGCCACCCTGCGCGACGGGCGGAGCGTGTTCATTCGCCCGGTCGTGCCGAGCGATCGAGCCGAGCTGGCTTTCGAGCTCGAGCACGCCGACCCCGAGACGCTCTATCACCGATTCTTCCGGACCTCGCTGCGAGTCGACGAGCAATTGCTTACCCATCTGACGGTCCTCGACTATCGCTGGCGGTTCGCACTGGCGGCTTTTTCAGATGCCGGAGTTGCCATCGCCCGTTACGAGGCCACCACCCGACCCGCCGAAGCCGAGATCGCAGTGGCCGTCAAGCCGGCCTGGAGACGACTCGGCCTTGGCACGCTTCTTCTCAAGCGCTTAGAGGAGGCTGCCCGGCAGAACGGAATCGCCCGGATGCGGGCCGACTTCCTAGCGGAGAACGAGTCGGCCCGGGCACTGATTGCCGCTGCCGGGTTCAACCCTCCCGTCTACGACCAGGGGGTCGGCTCGGTCGAGAGGGATCTGGCCAGGTGACACGGGCTGGTGACTGGCGACTCCGTAAACTGCCGCTGTGCCAGCGATAACGGTCCGCGGACTCACCAAGCAATATGAGGCCACTCGCGCGGTAGACGGGATTGATCTCACGGTTGAAGAGGGCGAGGTCTTCGCCCTGCTTGGGCCTAACGGAGCCGGCAAGTCCACCAGCGTCGAGATCATGGAGGGCCACCGATCTGCCACGTCGGGCACCGTGACCGTGCTCGGCTTCGACCCGGCGTCGGGTGGGCGGGCCTTTCGGGAGCGGATCGGCATCGTGCTGCAGGAAACGGCGCTCGAGCGTGAACTGACGGTCTCCGAGGCGCTCCAGACCTACGCCGCCTTCTACCCCCGCCGACGCGATGTCGCCGAGGTGATCGGCATCGTCGGGCTTGATGAGAAGGGCGGGGCCCGCATCAAGACGCTCTCCGGTGGGCAGCAGCGCCGATTGGAACTGGCCCTGGGCATCATCGGTGATCCCGATCTCATCTTCCTCGACGAGCCGACCACCGGCTTCGACCCCTCGGCCCGGCGTCAAGCGTGGGGACTGATCGACAACCTGCGGTCGCTTGGCAAAACCATTCTCCTCACTACTCATTACATGGATGAGGCGCAGAATCTGGCTGATCGGGTAGCCGTTATCGCTCGCGGCCGGATCGTGGCCGAAGGAACGCCGGAGTCGATTGGGGGCAGAGCAGACGGCGAGACCACGATCGCGTTCTCGGTGGAAGGTCTGGGGCCAAGCGAGCTGCCGGAAGTCGCACGAGAGGGCTTTGACGAGGTGAGCGGGCTTGCCACCGTGAGCACTGCGAATCCGACGGCGGTACTCAACGCTCTAACCGGATGGGCGATGGAACGCGGGCTTGAGCTCCACAACTTGCGGGTCGACCGTCCCAGTCTCGAGGACATCTACCTACAGCTCACAGGACATGACGAAGATGAGTAGGGACCTGCACCTGGCGTACCAGCAGATCAAGTATCAGAACAAGATCTTCTGGCGGACCCCGGTGGCGGCGTTCTTCACCATCGCTTTCCCGCTGATGTTCCTCGTGTTGTTCACTGCCATCTTTGGCAACGACGAGATCGAGGAGCTAGGTGTTACCACCGCCCAGTTCTACGCCCCCGGGCTGGCGGTGTTCGCTGTTGCCTCAGCCACGTACACCAACCTGGCCGTGACCACCGCGATTGCCCGCGACGACGGAATCCTGAAGAAGGTCAGGGGTACGCCGCTCCCTGCGTGGGTCTACATCGCCGGCCGGGTGGGATCGGCAGTCTGGATTGCACTGATTGCAGCTCTCGTCATGATGACCGTCGGAGTGGTGGTGTACGACGTCGAGCTTGTCGGCTCAACCTTGGCGGCGGCGGCACTCTCGTTTGTGGTTGGCGCCTCGGCTTTTGCCGCCCTCGGTTTGATGGTGGCCGCGCTGGTTCCTAACGGCGACAGTGCCCCGGCGGTGGCCAATGCCACCCTGCTTCCCCTGGCGTTCGTTTCCAACGTCTTTTTGGTTGTCGATGACGCGCCGCCGTGGATGGCCCGCATAGGCGACGTTTTTCCCCTTAAGCACTTTGTCGCATCGTTCGGCGATGCGTTCAATCCCACCCTCAACGGGACCGGCTTCGCCTGGAGCGGGTCGGATACTGAATACGGCATAGGGCTACACCTGCTGGTGATGGCCGCCTGGGGTCTCGGTGCCGTGTTCATCGCGGTCCGA
>JAOTYB010000084.1 GCA_029862065.1 Acidimicrobiia bacterium
CCGCGTCGCGGCCGGCTGCTAATGCTGGTGGGACTGATTCCAGCCGCGGCTTCGGGTGCCGTCTTCTTCTGGTTCCCACCCTTCTGGATCTTGACCGCGCTTGCGGTGGTCGTCATTGTTCGGCTCAGCATGGAACCAGCTCCCGTAGCAACCGTGGGGGGATGACTGGGAGGAGCGGGTCGGGTCGCAAGGCCCGGCCCAGGTCCTAGCTCCTACTCGAAGGTGCCGGCCACCGGCATCGACGTGCTCGACCCGAGCTCAACCACCTGGCGGGCGATGAGCTGGCCGATCTCATTGGCCAGGTAGAAGGCGTGCTCTGACGGGCGGAAAATGCCGAAGGTGTCGTCACCGTCGCCGTCCCAGTCGCCCACCACGAACCGATCGTCGGGGATGCCGTAGAACGACTCGAAGTCGGCGAACTTGGTGATGTTCTCGTTGGTGATGTAGACGAAGCCGTTTGAAGGCCGATACATGCCAACCGTGTCGACGCCGTCGCCGTCCCAGTCCCCGGCGAAGGGGATGTCTCCGTAGGTACCGAAGTAGAAGTCAAAGTCGGCGGGTCCGCCGGTCGGCTTGTTGGTCATGTAGAAGCGGGCGACGCCCGGCCGGAAAATGCCGACCGTGTCGGTGCCATCGCCATCCCAGTCCCCACAGACCGGGAAGTCGGCGGGGATCCCATAGAAGAACTCGATGTCGGCCACCCCGGTGTCGTTGCTGTTGCGGAGATACATCCAGCCGGTGTCCCGCCGATACAACCCGGGGGTGTCCACCCCGTCGCCGTTCCAATCGCACATCATGGGCACGTCGCCCGGCACGCCGAAGTAGAGGGTCTCTTCACCACCGGCCGGCATCCGCAAGGTCCAGCGGCCGGTGTTCGGGTCCTGGAACGCCACACGCTCGCCGCCCGGATCCTCCAACCGGGCTTTGCCCCAGCCCGAGGTGTTGTTCTTGCCAACCCCGTCGGCCAGAAGGCCCAGCTCCCGGCGCACATCCACCGGAGTCGAGCTCGGGTTCATATTCAGGTAGAGAGCGGCCAGACCTGCCACGAACGGCGAGGAAGCCGACGTTCCGGCAAATCCGCCCGTGAACGTTGCGGTCGAGACGTCGTCGGGACCAATCAGGTCGGGTTTGACCCGCCCGTCGGCCGTCGGGCCCCGGCTGGAGTAGACGGCGACGTTACCCGGGTCGTGGTAGGGGTAGGCACCGACGCTGATAACCCGCTCCGAGGCGTTCGGCACCAGGAGACTCGAAGCCGGGGTTTGCAGGCCCATGTCGCCGACAACGTTGGTGAATATGTCGTAATGGGTGCCGGTGACCGGAGCCAGCGGGTCACCTCCCACAGAGAATCCGAAGCGGTGGGTATCGGGCCCGGTGTTGACCCAATCGATCACCTCGAGCGGTTGATGCCATGGCTGGCTCTGCAGGCCCTCCGAGCATACGATGGTCTCGAAGCCCCCGCCTACCGGATCGAGGTCCCACAGACACAGATCGAGGTCTTTGGTCGGCTCGGTCCAGGTGAGGATGATCTGGAACGCCTCGCCCGCCGGCACAAAGAAGTCGTTGATCTCAATAGTGCCGGACAGCTCGGACCAGCCATCGAGATCGGAATCCAGGTAGTCGCCTGCGAAGTGCTGATCGGCCTCATTGCCGGCGGCGTTCACCCACACGATTCCTGCGTCGATGGCCCGGTTCACTTCGGCGTCTTGGACCGCCGTCCCATCGAAGGGCCCGACCGACCAGCCGCCGGAGAGATTGACTACGTCCACCCCTTCGGAGATGAAGAAGTCGATCGCCTCGTCGAGCGAGTACACGTCGGCGTTGACCAGTACGAGCTCCGCCCCGGGGGCTACGTCGTGAACGATCTCGGCCACAGCGGTCCCATGGCGATTGCTGCCCCGCTCCAAGCCCGCGAAGTGGAAGCTGGCCGTGGTGACCGTCTCGGGCAGCTCGGTTCCCAACAGGTCGCGGTAACCGGTGAAGGAACTGTCGAGGACGCCGATCTTGATGCCCGTACCCGTCCAGCCGGCTGCGTGCCACTGCTCGACTTCGCTGCCGATGACCCCTTCGGAGACGACCCCGGCATCCCACATATCGACCAGTACCTCGAGCCCGCCGACCAATCCGCTCTCAAGGAGGGAGCGGAGCTCGGCCGCCGTCCCGGTCAGTCCCCGGGAGTCGGCCTCTCGGCCGGGAGAGGCGGTCCAGAAACCGCCGACCCCGCCCCCCAGAACCCGGGCCGACACCTCCAGGTCGGGGTGAACGGCTCCGAGGAAGTCTCCGGGAGCAATCTGCTTGGCCGGTCGCTCGCCGTCCAGGCTCAGCAACTCGGCGGCGGGGGCGTGCGGCGCGGCAAGGACTGCGGCTATGAGGAGCGCGGAGAGCACGACAAACGGGACGCGGAACACCCTAAAAGTATGGCAGGTTGCGGAATTCACGCACACGGTCGAGCCGGGCGATCAGCTAGGCGGCTCGCAAGGCGGTGAGCTGGGATTCGACCCGGCTGAAGGTGTCGAGGAAGTCCTCCCAGGCTCGCTGCGACTGTCGAGCGTCACCGGCTCGAGCGACCGCTTCCAGGTGGGCGGCGGAATCGGCCGCCTCCCGGGCGGCGAAGGTGGCCAGGTTGCCTTTCAACTGGTGAGCGGCGCTGGCCACCATCTCGAGGTCACCGGCGGCCAAGCTGGCCTGGATGGTGTCGGTCACCTCCGGATACTCGTCAACAAACAACCCGACCATCTCGGCCAGGAGCTCGAGATTGCCCTCCACCCGGGCCAGTGCCTCGGTTCGGTCGAGAGCCGGGGCTTCGGCCGGAGGGGCCTCAGCCTGCGGGACCGCCGCCGCTCCTGGTCCCCCCCGAGCCAGGCTGGCCATGGTGGCAAAAAGCTCATCGGCATTGAAGGGCTTGGAAACATAGGCATCCATTCCGGCCGCTAGGCACCGCTCCCTATCCCCATCCATAGCGTGGGCCGTCAAGGCGATAATGGCAACGTGACCGCCGAGATCGGCTTCCTTCTGGCGGATGACGCCGGTCGCCTCCAGCCCGTCACATTCGGGCATCGAGACGTCCATGAGGATCACATCGATGCCGCCCTTGTCGAACTCGGTGACCGCTTCGAAGCCGTCGTTGGCCGTGACCACCGTGTGGCCTCGTTTGACCAGGAGGCTCTTGGCGAGGTGGCGGTTGGTGGGGCTGTCGTCGGCCACCAGGACGTGGAATCTGGCCCGGCGCTCTCGCAGCCAGTGGCGGGTAACCAGATCGGCAGGCTGGCCGGACTCTCGGAAGGCAATGGCCGCCTGAATCGCTTCCAACAGTTCACCCTGCTCGAGTGGCCTGGTGAGATAGGCGGAGGCACCGAGATCGCGGAACTCAGCCGCCTCGCCCCGCTGACCCGTCGATGTGAGCACCAGCAAGGGGATGTTGGCAAACGCTTCATTTCCGCTGATGGCGGCCACCTGATGGGCCCCGTCGCCCTGGGCGTCAAACACGATCGCGGCGGGCGGAAGTCCGCGCTCGATGGCTCCGGTCAAGGCGTGCAAGGCGGCCGGGATGTCCGGGACCGGCAGTGGGGTTACGCCGGCCTGCCGGAGCATCTCGGCCACGCTTCGCCGCTCGGCAGGCACTTCTGACACGAGCAGCACGAGCTGGTCCGCATCCTCGGTGGCCCCGAGCGACATCTGAAGATCTGATTGGTCGCGCATCGCAGCCAGCTCGACAACGAAGTGGAACACTGAGCCAACACCTTGCTCGCTTTCGACCCAGATCCGGCCATTCATCTTCTCGACCAGCTGACTGGCAATGGAAAGGCCGAGTCCGGTGCCGCCGTAGCGACGGGTGGTGGATCCGTCTGCTTGCGAGAACACATCGAAGATCTGGTCGTGCTTCTCGGCGGGGATGCCAATCCCACTGTCGGTCACCGTGAAGTGCAGACGCGCCTGGTTGTCGGAGCTTCGCTCCTCGAGTGCAACGCCAATGGAGACGCCGCCCACGTGCGTGAACTTGATGGCGTTCGAGACCAGGTTGTACAGCACCTGGCGAAGCCGTCCCGGGTCTCCGATGACTCCATCCGGCACCTCATCGAGGACTGAGTGGTCGAGCTGCAGGCCCTTCTCAGCCGCCCGCACCGCCAGGGTGCGCACCGTGTCTCCGACGGTGTCGGACAAGCTGAAGGGAATGTGCTCCAGCTCCAATCGGCCGGCTTCGATCTTCGACAGGTCGAGAACGTCATTGATGAGCGTGAGCAGCCCGTCGACCGCCGATTTCACTGTGCCGAGATACTCGCGTTGCTCGGCGGTGAGCTCGGTCGACAGGGTGAGCTCGGTCATACCGACGATGGCATTCATCGGGGTGCGGATCTCGTGGCTCATGGCCGCCAGGAACTGTGACTTGGCCTCGGTGGCCTTCTCGGCCGCCTCTTTGGCTCGCTGGAGATCGAGGGCGGTCTGTTTCCGATAGGTGATGTCACGAGATGAGGCTTGTATCTCGACCACCTCGGTCGTCTCCGGGTCTCGCAGGGAGTGGCTGGTTGATTCGAACCACACGTACTCACCGGTCTTGCGTCGAATGCGGTACTGGACCGTCTGAATATCGGGCACCGTGAGGTTGTCGGCGTGAGTGCTGGCAATGGCGGCTAGATCCTCCTCATGAAAGTAGTCATAACAGCTGGTCCCAACCAGCTCCTCGGGCTCGTATCCGAGCAGGGTGGCGGCGGCCGGTGATGCATAGAGATAGGTGCCTTCGGGGGTGTGGCGACTGATGAGGTCGGTCGAATTCTCTGCCAGAACGCGGAACTCGCGCTCACTGGCGGCCAGGGCCTCGAGGGCGGTAGCCAAATCGCGCTGCGCTTCGCGGGCGGCGGTCACGTCCAGGATGGCAACGATGGTTTTGGACAGATCTAGACCCTCGAGACTCGTTCCCGTCTGCCAGTGGAGCACGCCGTCCCAGCGGCGGCCTGAGGCCGAGAACCCGACGAACTCGGTGGTGGTTCTGGTTCTCCCCTCCCAGATGGCGAGCAACTGGGATCGGAACCCGCTGGCCGACTCGGCGGCGGCGGCTTCCGGCCGTAGGTGACCGATCAGCTCGTGGCGATCCTCCACTTCGACAAGGTCAACCGCCGCCTGGTTGGCATCCCGAACGCGGATCTTCTGGATGGCGGCCCCCAACTCCTCGGGGTTGGCGTCGAGATAGGCGTTGAGATCGTCAACACCGTCGGCGCGGAGGTCGGCCAACCACTCACCCACCTCTGTGAAGTCCTCTTCGAACAGGGCGATCGGAGCCATGTCGAAGAGCAGCTGGTAACGCGACCCGGCCGCGCCCACCGCCTGCTTGATGGCGTTGATGGCGAATACCGAGACGAGAAACACGGCCAGCTGGATGGCCAAACCGAACGTGTTGTGCGCCTGGCCGGACGTCACCTCGTCGGATTTGAGGATCGAGTCGTTCAACAATACGAGCTCGGCGGCGAACACCGCCCCCAGGAAGAACACATATGGCCGGAAGTGGCGCTTCTGGATGAAGAGGGTGCCGACCGCCGCGAACGCACCGACGGCGATCATCATGCTGCCGACCACCGCCGCCGACTGGAGCGGTACCAGGATCGACATGACGCCGACGACGATGAGCACCAGCCGCACCGGACGGTGCCGTGCTTGCAGGCGCTGCTGCCAGGCCACGATTCCGATCGTGAACGACACGATGGCGGCCGCCGCCAACGGGAGATCGGCGTTGAGCCACGCCACCAGACCGAGGACCGGGGCGAACGCCAGCGCCGTCCACTGCACCAGCATGACGAAGGCCCGCTCGGTGGCGGGGGGAAGATTCTGTGTGCGTTCGTCGTCGTCCGGATAGAGGTCGCGCTTCATACACAACCGTTTCGCCACTTGCCTGAGGCCCCTTTAGGAAGAAATTGGATGCACCGTTCCAATTCCGAAATTGGACCGTTCCAGAGGGTGATCGCGGGCGACTCGGGCCGTCAACGGGCCCCCGCCTCCCTCGATCGTGGCGCCGCGACAGCGCCGGACCTAGCTGGCGATCGTTTGTCGCCGGTCCATGACTCCGGCCCCGAGCCGCCACCCGAGCAGGAAGAGCGTGAGGAAGGCGGTGGCCACCAGCACGAAGGAGAGCTCGGTGCCATCGTCGAAAACGACCTTTCGCAGCACCATCCCAACGGCAACCGTCACAGCCACTACGGCCCCTCCCACCCGCAGGGAGGCGGGGTCTCTCCAGGCTCGCGTCACCAACCAGCCAACGGCCAGAGCGACAAGAAAGGGGCCGGCGGTGTGGAGGATGCCCTGGGCCGTTTCTTCCGCACCATGATTGGATCGTCCGGCGATCACAAACACCAACACCGAAGCAATGTCGTAGCCGAGCACATACCGTTTCACCCGCACAGGGTATCGGGCTACTCGGGGTCGGGGGAAGAGCGCGTCAACCGGGAAACGATCCAACCGGCCCCAACCCCGGCGGCGGCGCCGACCACCGAAAGGGCCACATCTGAGCGCTCATAGCCCCGGCTGCTCAGGAGGTCCTGCAGTAACTCGAGCCCGAGGAGGATGGCGATGGTCACTCCCGTTGCCGTTACGACGGGCCGGGGACGCTTGGCCAGAAAGAGGAAAGCGATGAGCCCGGTCACCACCCCGGCCATCAGGTGCCCGGGGCCTTCGACGGAGGCGATATCGTCCAGCCAGAAATCGGGCGGATCGCCTATCAGCAGGAAGTAGCTGAGGACGCCGAGCCAGATGATGGCGGCGGCGAGCCCCACACGTTTCCAACGCGAGAGGTGGCTGGTGGCGGGCTGTTCTGGCATTGCCAATCAGCGTATCGCCAAACCGCCGGAACGCACGGGCCTACGTGGCTGCCAGGCGCTTCTGAAAGAACTCGAGAATCGCAACGTAGGCGGCCACCTTGTTTTGATGCTTCACCATGTCGTGGCCCTCGTCGTCGAAAACCATGTACTCAATCTCCTTGCCCTGAGACCGGAGCTCCTCGACGAGACGATCGGATTCACCTACCACCACCCGCGGGTCGTTGCGGCCCTGGATGACCAGCATCGGTGCCGCCAGGGCGCCCAGGTGAGTGCGGGGCGACCGGTCGACGAGGAAGTCGTGGTCTTTCTCCGGGTGGCCGATGGCCTGATACATGTAGGTCTTCCAGGTCTCCGGCAGCGCTTCGAGGAAGGTGAGCAGGTCGTAAGGCCCGAACATGTCGACGCCGGCCGCCCACAAATCGGGGTGCCGGCCCAGCAGAGTGAGGGTCATGTATCCGCCGTAGCTCCGGCCCATTACCCCCATCCGGTCGACATTCAGACGGTAGTCTTTGCGCAGCATTTCCACGGCCGCCGCATGGTCGAGGCGATCGGCCCCTCCCCAGTCATGGTCGACGGCGCTCATATACGCCTGGCCGTACCCGGTCGAGCCGCGGGCATTCGGCACAAACACTGCGAACCCGTTGAGCGTGAAGAGTTGGATGAGCGGCATCGAGAACCAGGTGAAATCGGGGCGCTCCTGGGATTGCGGGCCGCCATGCACGTAGTAGATGACCGGCAGGCCCTGGTCGGCCGGGGTTGAGGGCAGGTAGAGGCGAGCCGACACCCGGGTTCCATCGTGAGAAGTGAAGGAGGCGTCCTCACCCGGGGCCAGGTCCTCCGCCGATACTCCATCAATTGCCTCCTCGGTGTGCTGATGGATGCCGATGTCGTCGATGGTGTACAGCTGCACCGGTGCGGTGGCCGTGGAGAACGCCAGGGCCCGGGCACCGGTGTCGGCGTCGCGCGACGATGCCTGCACGACTCCGTTGGCCAGCCGGCCCGTCCCCCACAAGGTGCGGGTGACACCCATGCGGCCGGCTGCTTGGTCGAAGGTCGCCTCGTAGCCGTAGGAGCACCCGTCGATGTTGTACCTCAGCTCGTAGCGGTCGCCATCCAGGTGGTACAGGTCGGTGAACTCTCCAATGCCCTCATGCCCCGTGCCGGTGATCGGCACCTCAACCGGGTCTCCGCCCTTGAGGTCGACCAGACACAGTCCGCCGGTATCGGTGAACAGCGTCGTCATGAGAAGGACCGAGTCCTCCAGCACATGCCCGTCACCGAAACCGGAAGGCGGAACCGGATCGTCGCCGCGTTGGTCGAGGGGTACGCCGGCTAGATGTCGACGGGTCCCGGTTGCCCCTTCCCACAAATACAGGACGTTGTCACCGGCGGTGTATCCGTCGACTACGGCTATCCGCTCGTAGGTCTCGTCGCGGGCCACCGGGAAGTTGCCATAGATGGACTCGCCAAGCGGTGTCAGGTCGAGACTGTCGAGGTCGGCCAAAAAGCTGGTGTACTTGGGGTCGGTGCGCGGCGAGATCACCAGGATCGCCTTGAGGTCCTGACGGACAACGAACGTAAACACCTGGTGACCGGCGAACCGGTCACCCCACATCGGCTCAGGCACCCCACCTTCGATTGGGATGAAATAGGGCTGGTAGTTCTCGTCACCGTGGTCGTCCATGGTGATGAGGATCTTCCCCAGGGCCGGCAAAACCGAGAAGGACTATCCAAC
>JAOTYB010000085.1 GCA_029862065.1 Acidimicrobiia bacterium
ATTTGCGATTGTTGTCGAGTGCGTAATTAAGTGCCGCTCGGATGAGTCGCTTCGAGCCGGTTGTCGACACCGGCTTGAGGCCCAGCCCGGCGTCGGGCCGCGGCGTCCACCCGAACTCGCTCCCAACGAAGTCGAGCAAGGCCTTGGCCTCGGGTGATCCCGACTCCAGTTCCATGCCGGCGTACACGTCCTCGGTGTTCTCGCGGTAGATGACCATGTCGATGAGCTCCGGATGCTTCACCGGCGACGGCACTCCGGCGAACCAACGGACCGGACGGACACAGGCATACAGATCGAGGATCTGTCGGAGCGCGACGTTGAGGCTGCGGATGCCACCGCCGACCGGAGTGGTGAGCGGACCCTTGATGCCAACGAGGTACTCACGGAACGTCTCAACGGTCTTGTCGGGGAGCCACTCGCCGGTCTCGTCAAACGCGGCTTCGCCGGCGAGCACTTGCAACCACTCGACCGAGCGGGCGCCACCATAGGCCTTTTCAACTGCGGCGTCGAAGACGCGAACCGCCGCGGCCCAGATGTCGGGTCCGATGCCGTCGCCCTCGATGAAGGGAATGATCGGGTTGTCGGGTACAGAGAGGCCGTTGGCCCCCATTGTGATGGCAGTTGCCATTGAGTTCTCCTCTTTGGTTAGCCGGCTTCCGCCCGCGTTTCGGCTAGTGCGACTGTGTTGAGCAAAAGGCTGGCAATGGTCATGGGGCCGACACCTCCCGGCACCGGCGTGATGGCCGACGCCACCTCAGCGATGGAGTCGAAGTCGACGTCGCCTACCAGCTGGTCGTCGACCCGGTTGATGCCGACGTCTACCACCACCGCCCCCGGCTTCACGCCGTTGACGGTAACGAGCCCGGGCCGACCGGCCGCCACGATCAGGATGTCTGCCATGGCCGTGATCGACTCCAGGTCCTTGGTGCGGGAGTGGGCGTACACGACGGTCGAGTTGGCCGCCTTGTGATTGAGCAGCATGCCCATGGGGCGTCCCACCAGCCGGGACCGGCCGATGACCACTGCTAGCTTGCCTTCGGTCTCGATATCGTAGAAGTCGAGCATCTTCATGATGCCCTGGGGGGTGGCAGGGACCGCTCCCCCGCTCCGCTCCAGCATGATGAGGCCCAGGCTGTAGGGATGAAGGCCGTCGGCGTCCTTGCCCGGGTCGATGATGTCGATCACCGTGTCGGGATTCAGGCCATCGGGCAGCGGGAGCTGTACGAGGATGCCGTCAACCGCCGGGTCGGCATTCAGATTACGCACCAGATCTTCGACTTCGCCCTGAGGTGTGTCTCCGGGAATGTGGTGGTCGTAGGTGTACATGCCGACCTTGGCAGCGGCCTTGTGCTTCATCCGCACATAGACCTCGCTGGCCGGATCGTCGCCGACCAGGACGGTGGCCAGGCCTACTCGTTTGCCGAGTTTGGTGATGCGTTCGGCGACTTCGTCCTTGATCGCCTGAGCAGGTTCTTTACCAGTGAGCATTTTTGCAGTCATGGCCCAAGACTAACGAGGGCCCTCCGGCCCCTCGGCTTCCAGCGACCAGCTACCAGTTGGTCGGGCTACCAGCTGCCAGCCTCCAGTTGTCTCTGATCTTGTCTGAGACCCACGAGAGGCAAAGATCATTGGTTGCCCCAGGATCACCTCAGCTGCGAGACAGAGAACTGGGAGCTGGTAGCTGGTTCGAAAGCAGCTACCCGACCACCGTCTGGATGGCCGTGCCGATTCCTGTTGGGTCGTCCAACACGGTTACGCCGACGGCCGACAGAGCCTCCATCTTGGCCGCGGCGGTCCCCTTGCCTCCCGAGATGATGGCCCCGGCGTGTCCCATCTTCTTCCCGGGCGGTGCGGTCACTCCGGCAATGTATGAAACGACCGGTTTGGTGACGTTGGCCTTGATGAAATCGGCGGCCTCTTCCTCGGCGGTGCCGCCGATCTCGCCGATCATGACGATGGCGTCGGTCTCCTCATCGGCCTGGAACAACGCGAGGACATCGACGAACGACGTGCCGGGCACCGGGTCGCCGCCGATGCCGATGCAGCTCGACTGACCGATACCCAATGTGGTGAGCTCGTGCACGGCCTGGTACGTGAGTGTGCCGGAGCGCGACACAACCCCTACCCGGCCTTCCATAGCGATCTCCGGTGGCATGATCCCGACATTGGCCTTACCGGGCGAAAGCAGACCCGGGCAGTTGGGTCCCAGGAGGCGGGTGGCCGAGGTCTGGCTGATGTAGTTGAACACCCGCGCCTCATCCTGGGCGGGGATGCCTTCGGTGATGGCCACCACCAGGGCAATCCCGGCGGCGGCCGCTTCCATGATGGCATCGGCCGCGAACGGCGGAGGCACGAAGGTCATCGCCGTGTTGGCACCGGTGGCCTCCACCGCTTCGGCCACGGTATTGAAGATGGGAACACCTTCGAGGTCGGTCCCGCCCTTGCCGGGGGTGACACCCGCCACCAGGTTGGTGCCGTAGTCGCGATTGCGAAAGCCGTGGAACTGGCCCTCTTTGCCGGTGAGTCCCTGGACGAGCAGCTTGGTGTTTTGGTCAATGAGGATGGCCATTAGCCGGTCCCTCCTGCCAAAGCGACGGCCTTCTCAGCGGCTTCCCGCATGGTGGCCGCCGGTATGAGCTTCTCATCGATGGAGCCGGCCAGGATCGCCCGGCCTTCTTCGGCGTTGGTGCCGTCGAGGCGCACCACGATCGGCCACGGCAACTCGAGTCGCCCAAAGGCCTCGATGATGCCCTCGGCTACCAGGTCGCAGCGAGTAATGCCGCCGAAGATAGTGATGAGCACCGACTTGACCGACGGGTCCTGGGTGAGCACTTCGAGGGCGTTGGTGATGGTGTCAGCGCCGGCGCCGCCGCCGACGTCCAGGAAGTTGGCGGCCTTTCCGCCGACCAAGTCGACGACGTCGAGGGTGCTCATCACCAGTCCGGCTCCGTTGCCGACGATGCCGACGCTCCCATCGAGCTTGATGAAGTTGAGGTCGCTCTCCATTGCCATCGCCTCAATCGGGTCACGGGTGAAAGCGGCCTCGAACTCGCCGAAGTCGGGATGCCGGTAGAAGGCGTTGGCGTCGAGGGTGACCTTGGCATCGAGGGCCACGATCTCCCCGCCACCCGTG
Source organism: Acidimicrobiia bacterium (assembly GCA_029862065.1). GTDB lineage: Bacteria > Actinomycetota > Acidimicrobiia > Spongiisociales > SHLN01 > SHLN01. The sequence continues at coordinate 3,134 of JAOTYB010000085.1, forward strand.
AGGATGAGCGGGTTGACTTCCACCAGATCACAGTCGAGGGAGACGAAGGCTTCATACAGCTTCTTGAGGGCGGCGGCGGCCTTGCGGGCCGCGGTCGGCTCGAGCTTGGCCCGATACACGAGCTCGCGGGCCTGCCATTCGGTCAGCCCCACCACCGGATCGATGTGCAGCTTCACCAACGCGTCGGGGTCGGTCTCGGCCACACCTTCGATGTCGACCCCGCCCTGGGCGCTCACTATCGCCAGATGCTTCTTGGCCGAACGGTCGAGGGTGAAGCTGACGTAATACTCGGCGGCGATGTTGGAGGCTTCCTCCACCCACACCGAATGCACCGTGTGACCTTTGATGTCCATCCCGAGGATCTGGGCGGCTGCTTCTTCGGCATCGTTGGGGGTTTCGGCAATCTTGATGCCACCGGCCTTACCCCGACCACCCACTTGCACCTGCGCCTTGACGACGACGGGTCCGCCCAGCTCGTTGGCGGCGGTGCGAGCGAAGGTCGGCGAGGTCGCCAGACGGCCATCCGGCACGGGCACACCAACCCGTGCAAAGAGAGACTTGCCTTGATATTCGAAGAGGTCCACTGCTCAGCTTTCTGGAATGTGTTCGTTCACCCACTCCACGATGTCCGAAAGCGTAGCGCCGGGAGTGAAGATAGCGGCCAAGCCGGCTGCGGTAAGCGGTTGGATGTCCTCGTCGGGGATGATGCCTCCCCCGAACACGATGATGTCACCGGCATCCCGGGCGCGGAGCCCTTCCACCACCTTGGGGAACAGAGCCATGTGAGCGCCCGACAGCACCGAAAGCCCGACCCCGCCGACGTCCTCTTGGATGGCCGTTTCCACGATTTGCTCAGGCGTCTGGTGCAGGCCGGAGTAGATGACCTCCACTCCCCCGTCGCGCAGGGCCCGGGCGATGACTTTGGCCCCACGATCGTGGCCGTCGAGGCCGGGTTTGGCAATGAGAACTCTGCGCGGCATTGACGTCAGGTTAATCACCGGGCCTTGTCGCTTCACCGACGCCCGACAATGTCGGGCTCATCGCGCCTATATATAGGTAGGCCACCTTGAGGAGTTCAATGGATTACGCGGAATACCGGCAGAAATACTTCGTAAACCCCCCTCCCGAACCCCGATTCCGGTTCGCCGGCCTCCACGGGCTTGCCCTGTTCTACGAGGATTATGAGCAAGCTATTGACTTCTACACGAGCGTTCTCGGACCTCCCGCCTACGTGGAAGGCGAGGGAACTAAATCCTGGCCGATCGGCGATACTTGGCTCACCCTGCTGCACGGGAAAGACGGCAACCCCACCGGGGTCGAAGTGCCCTTTGTCACCGCCACCCCCGCCGAAGCCGACCGGCTGCAGCAGGCCTTCATTGCTGCCGGTGGCACCGGTTCCGAGCCGATCGACACCCTCATGGGCGAACCGATCCGCTATTGCCCGGTCACCGACCCGTTGGGGGTTGAGTTGCTGGTGTACTGCCCGCTCGGCTAGGCCGTGACCGTTTGGTCGTCCTGGAAGAGGCCGACCCGGTTGCCTTCGGTGTCGGTGAAGTAGATCGAGTATCCGACGCCGGGGATGGGGATCTTGGGTGTCACCATCGTGGCTCCGGCCGCTTCAGCTGAGGCCATCGACGCGTCGATGTCTTCGACGCCGATCACGAACACCGGGACGGGCAGGTCATCGGATCGGGGCCCGAGGGCGCCGTTGATGCCGGCCTCGGAGTCGGGACCGGTAGTCACCAGCCAATAGGGAGCGCCCTCCCATTGCTGGATATCCCAGGCGAATACCGTCTTGTAGAACTCGGCGGCTCGTTCGTGGTCATCGACCGGAAGTTCGAAGTGAACGGGTCGAGGCATGTGGCTCCCTCCGTTGGATTCGAACCTACCAAATTCGTGACGCGCATGACCGCGGACGACGGGCGCCCGCGGTCGTGCGTCTCGCCTTCTAGGTAAGCCCCAGCTGGGCCATGAGTCCCATCAAGTCGAAATAGTGACGGGTCGCCTTGAGCTGATCGCCCTCGTACTCCGACACCATCACCGCCGGGGTCGTTTGATGAGCCCCGGTCGCCGGGATCTCCCCTTCAGGAGTCATCATCGGCCCGGTGTGAGTCCCGGTCCATGTGACTTCCTGTACGATCGTGTCGCCCACCTCAACGGTGTTAGTAACGGTGCCGGTGGCGTCCGGAAATGCCGTCTTCCAGCCGGCCAGGGCCGCTCGTAGATCGTCCCCGCTCACAGTGCGGCCGGTTGCCAGCTCGCTGTACACGCTATTGCCAACCAACTCCATATAGCGATCGAGATCACCAGTGTTGAAGGCGTCGAGCACAGCATCGGCGTGGCTCTTGAGATCCGCCATACGGTCTCCCTCCCTAATGGCCCGCGGTGCGAGCCGTTGCCGCCGAACCTACCAAAACAGTCACCTGCGATGCCGGGCCCTCTGCTACAGGTTCCTGACTTCTCCGTCTGATCGCCGTCGGTCAGAGCGGGTGCCGAGTCCTAGGTGTTGGGGAGCAACGCCAGCTGACGAGACTGAGCAACGAGGCGGCCGGAACCGTCCCACACTTCGCCGTCCTCCTCGAGATACCCGCCGCTGATGAAGCGAGTGGTGAACTGACAACGCAGCCAGCCCGGTTCGGGGGTTCCTCGGACGTGGGCGGTCAACTCGATAGTCGGGGTCCAGGCCACCGGCAATTGGGCGTTGAAGATGGTGGGTGGGAAGGAGTCAACGGCCACCAGCAACCCGAAGCTGTCGATGACTTCATCATCTCGCAGCCGGAACCATCCGCGGAAACGGGGAACTCCGGCGGAGTTGGTGGCATCCTCGGGATGAAGCCGTAGCTCGACCTTCCCCATGAACGGTGGAGGGAAGGTTTCGGTGGGCTCCACGGGAACACATTCATCGGGTGGAGGCATCTCCGGACGGACGGCCTCCACGCGTTCCACCGAGTCCATCTCGATGCTGGTGTCGCGGAAGCTCCCGAGCAGAGCGACAAGTGGTCGGTCGGCATCGGACATCGTCGCCCGCACCGTGCTGAAGCGCCGACCCTGCTTCTGGAGCTCGGTAACGATCGAGACCGGGCCCGGCTTGCCCGGCGCCAGGTAGTGGGCGGTCACCGACGCCGGTTCGCGACCGTCGGCGGCGGCCGAAGCGGCCCGGGCGGCGATGGCCAGGAGGTAGCCACCGTTGGCGTTCCCGACGATATCCCACCCTGGTTGGATCTCGCCGGTGAAGCGGCCGTCTTCGGTTGGCGTGACCGCGGTGTCTGCGCCCAGACTCATACGCGCTTGTCCTGCCAGAAGTGAAGGTAGATGGAGGGGACGAGCCCAACCAGCACTATCCCGACCAGCACAAGAAACATCGGGTCCTCGGTGTCCACAAACAGCACCGTCAGGACCGCCACAATGGCGGCCCGGAGATAGATGGAGGCGGAGTAGTACTTCCAATCCTCAAATCGGACAATGTTCCAAACGAGGTAGGCCAGGGCGACCATCATGAGTCCGGCAAGGCGAAACCCGACATCCTCATACTCGGCATTCGACAGGAGGAGGTCCCGAGCGAGCCGGGGAAACACAAGCAGCCCCACCCCTCCGACCGTTAGGTAGGTAACGACGTAGGTGAGGGTGAGGCGGCGGCTCAACATGGGTGCCAGCTTACGGTAGGCACAGCTCGGCGGTCCGAGTGGAGCGATAGGGTTGGCGCCACGGAGGTGGCATGACGAGAACACTGTTTCACGGCGGGACCATTGTCGACCCGGTGCTCGGACGTACCGAAAGCGATCTGGTCATCGAAGACGACCGGATCGTCGAAATCGGATCGAGCCTCGACGGCGATGAAGCCGTCGACTGCACCGACAAATATCTTTTCCCCGGCTTGTTCGACTGCCACGTCCACCTGGCCTACTCCCACATCAATCTGTGGCGGCACATCCACACCCCCCTCTCCTACAACTTCTACTTGGCGATCGGGAACATGGCGAAAACCGTTGCGGTCGGCATCACCACCGTTCGCGACGCCGGAGGGGCCGACCTGGGAATGAAGGAAGCGGTGGACGATGGTTTGATCAACGGCCCCCGCATGCAGATCTCCCTGGCGATGATGAGCCAAACCGGCGGCCACGCTGACGGGTGGAACCCGTCGGGGACTCCAGTGGTTCTCGGTCCGCCCTACCCCGGACGTCCGGACGGCCTCGCCGATGGACCCGACGAGGTCCGCAAGAAGGTCCGCGAGCTGGTTCGGGCCGGGGCCGATGTCATCAAAGTGGCGACCTCCGGCGGGGTTCTGTCCCCCCGCGACGAACCCACCCACGCCCACTATTCCCCCGAGGAGCTCGACGTGTTAGTGGCCGAAGCGGCTGCCGCCGGGATCTGGGTGATGGCGCACGCCCAAGCCGCCCCCGGCATCAAGAATGCCCTGCGGGCGGGAATCCGGTCGATCGACCACGGCATCTACCTCGACGACGAAGCGATCGGCTTGATGCTGGAACGGGGCGCCTACCTCGTCCCCACGCTGTTGGCGCCCACCGGGGTGGAAAAGGCCGTGGAGGACGGGGTACAGATCGCCGAAGCCAGCATTCGCAAAGCCCGGGAGGTTGTCGAGGTTCACAAGGAGTCCTTCCGCAAAGCGGTCGATGCCGGCGTCAACATCGCCATGGGGACCGACAGTGCGGTCACCCCGCATGGCTCCAACCTGGGTGAGCTTTCGCTGATGGTGGCCAACGGTCAAACGCCCGACCAGGCGTTCGCGTCGGGCACCATCAAAGCCGCCACCCTTATGGGCCTGGAGAAGGACCTCGGCTCTCTCGAAGTCGGCAAGCTGGCCGACCTGGTCATCAGCGCCACCGACCCGCTCGAGTTCGACGAATTGAAGGCCGGCATAGAGCAGGTGTGGAAGGCCGGAGCCCGGATTGTCGGATAGCCACTCATGAGGAAATCGTTGGGGCGAAAGCGGAGATAAGGGCGTTCGGCTCTGGCCTTCAGTGAGCCTGCGGGCATACATTGTCACAGTCGCCCACGAGGAGGGATAGCGATGATCGAGGCAGGCGTCCATGGAGCAGTCAGCTGGATCGACCTCACCACCCCTGATGTCGCCATCGCCAGTCGGTTCTACCGCGACCTCTTCCATTGGGAGGTGGAGAGCTCGGCTACGCCGACCGGCGACTACTACATCGGCAAGGTCGGCGACCATC
>JAOTYB010000086.1 GCA_029862065.1 Acidimicrobiia bacterium
AGAACGAAGGTCAGGCTGGTGATGAGGTCATCGACATCGAGCACCGGATGGGCACCGTCACGGATGAGCAGATTGCAACCGCGGGAGGTGTCCCGATCCACGTCCCCGGGGACGGCCAACACCAACCGGCCTTGCTCGAGGCCGCGGGCGGCGGTGATGAGAGCACCGCCCTTCACTCCCGCCTCGACTACGACCACCACTGAGGCCAGACCGCTGATGATCCGATTGCGCGGCGGAAATCTCCAGGGCTCGGGCGGGGCCCCGGGCGCATACTCGGAGACGATGGCTCCCCCGCCGTCCAACAGGCGGGCAGCCAGCGGCTTGTGTTCGGGTGGATAGGCGACATCGATGCCGCAGCCGAGCACCGCCACGCCGATTCCCTCATTGTCGAGACAGCCCAGGTGAGCGGCGCCGTCGATGCCCCGAGCCAACCCGGAGGCCACCGGCCACCCGGCGCCGGCCACGGCCCGGCCGAACTCGCGGGCGAGCCGCAGCCCATAGGTGGTGGCTCGCCGGGTTCCGACAATTGCCACGGCCGGGGTCTCGGGCAATGCACCGCGCAGATAGAGGAGGTCGGGTGCGTCCGGCAGGTCGGCCAGTATCGTTGGCAACCCCTCACGCAAAACGATGGAGGCGCCGGCCTCGGCGGCCGCCGCCTGAGCATCGATCTCCAACCGACCCCGGACAGCCTCGGTCACCTCGATCTGCCCGAGCCGCACCGCCCGCAACACCGCCGCCGCACTCCCCCACTCCCCAAGGAGCTTGCGAGTACGGTCGGGATGGAGCCCAATCGAGGCCAGACGCAGGCGGTCGGCATACGTCATATCGCGGCCCGGTAGCCGAGGGCTTCGGCCACTGCATCTTCGTCGATTTGCTCGAGGCCGGCCAGATCGGCCACGGTGCGAGAGACTCGTCGCACCCGGTCCCACCCCCGGGCGCTCAGCTGCAATCGGTCGACGGCGGCTGCCAATAGATCGATGGCGGCTGCGGTGTACGGCTGGTCGTCGAGGGCCTGGCGTCGCAAGGATCGGTTGAGGGTCCCCCGGACCGCCTGAATGCTACGGGCGGCCGCCACCCGCGGCTGCACGTCGGCCGACGGCTCACCGGGCGGACCCGTCATCTCCTCCAGGCTGAGGCGGGTCACCCGGACCCGCATGTCCAGGCGGTCGAGCAACGGACCCGAGAACCGCGACCGATAGCGATCCTTGGCGGCCTCGGTGCAGCGACATCCCACCAACCGATCACCCTGAAACCCACACGGACAGGGGTTGGTGGCGGCAATCAGCTGGAACCGCGACGGAAAGCGAACTGAGTGGCCCTGCCGGGCGATGGTTATCTGGCCATCCTCGAGCGGTTGGCGGAGCGAATCGAGCAGGCGGGCCGGAACTTCGCCGAGCTCGTCGAGGAAAAGGACACCCCGATGGGCCACGCTCACCTCACCCGGGCTCGGCAGGCCGCTTCCCCCGCCGACCATCGCTGCCACTGTGGCGGTGTGATGGGGGCTTCGGAACGGAGGAAGGTTCGATCCGCCACGCACCAATCCGGCCGCTCCCCACACCAGGGCAACCTCGAGCGCCTCGTCCTCCGTCAACGGAGGCAGGAGTGACGGGAGCGAAGCGGCCAGCATCGTCTTGCCGGCTCCCGGCGGACCGAACAGCAGCAGGTGGTGGCCGCCGGCGGCCGCCACCTCGAGGGCCCGGCGGGCCACGAGTTGCCCGCGAACTTCAGCCAGGTCGGCACCGTCGGCGACAGTCACGGCCGGGGGCGGTGGGGTGGTCGTGCCCGGCACGGCGCCGAGAGCCACACCCGCCGCCTCGGTCAGGCTGGCCGCGCCCCGCACGTCGCAGCCGCGCACCCGCGTCGCCTCACCCGCGGCATCCGGGGCGAGGACACAGGGAAGGCCGAGTCGGCGAGCGACCACCGCTGCTCCCAGACCGCCGCGAACGGACCGCACTCGCCCGTCCAACGCCAATTCGCCGAGGGCCACCACCGAGGCAGCCGCCGGCCCGATCTTCCCCATCGCCACCAAGGTGCCGAGGGCGATCGGGAGGTCGTAGGCCGAACCGGCCTTAGGTAGGTCGGCCGGCGACAGGTTGACGGTGATACGACCCTTCGGGACTCCGAAGGTGGAAGCAGTCAGAGCCGAGAGGACCCGCTCTCGCGCTTCCCGGACTGCGGTGTCGGGCAGCCCGACAATGGTGAATCCTGGCTTGGTGGCCCCCGTCAGGTGGACCTCGACCTGAACCGGCCTTGTTTCAACCCCCACCAGGGCTGTTGATGCAACTGAAGCGAACATGCCGACACCGTATGAGATACCTGAGACAGGCACCCATTGCGTCAACCAAGAACCACCATATGTGGCTAAAATGACATTGTGGGCCGGCCGGAAACAATCTCGTGCGAGCGCTGTAGCGCCGAAGTCGCCGTGAAGGCGAAAGGTCCTGTGCCGTCGTTCTGCGCCGAGTGCCGCAGAACATCGCGTAAAACCACAGCCGCGGTTCGACCTGCCAGCATCGCCTGCCAAAGGTGCGGAGCGCAGGTGGCGGTCAAGCCGAGAGGCCCCCTCCCAAAGACCTGCCGGGGCGGATGCGAAACCAGCAAGACCGAAGAAGTGACTCCAGTCGAAGCGGAAGCGGCGACGCCCGAGCCTGACGAGACACCGCCCGCCCACGTCAGGGAGAATACGAAGGAGAAGGCTCCGGCCGCTCCTTCAGTCGAGGCGCCTCCGATCCAGCGCCCATGGGATCGGAATAAGTCCAAGCCAGCGACTCGACCTGTCACCGTCGCACCCCCGGGACCAGCCCGCACCAGGAGCCGACCGGTCCCCGCCCTGACCGCAGCAGCTGTCACCCGGATGGATCAGCAACACCCGGTGACGATCATGCAGCCCCAGGACCTTGGCCGGCGATTCAAGGCGCAGCAGCTCCGCCAGGCCGCCGCCATCGGGCTGTGGCTGACGGTGATCGCCATCATTGCCCTGGTGGTGTTCATCGGCAGCCAACCGGCTGCCCCCAACTTCTAGAGCCAGACCGCACCTAGATTCCACCTGTGCACCTCAGAGTTCGAATTGCCCTCCTCGTGGCGGCCGCCATCATCGTGGCTGCCTGTTCTGCTGGTTCGACCGCGGACGATTACTTCGCCGACCTTGCAGGTGCAACCAGCTCCCTCGACGACGCTCTCGACGAGGTGGAAGCATCGTTCAACGCCGGACTGCTGGACATCAACTTCGAAGCGAACGGCGCTGATCAGCAGTTCATTGATCTCTTCCAAGCGTCAATCGGAGCGGTCAACGAGGCCTTCGCCGGGTTCGCTCAAGGCCTCAGCGACCTGGATCCACCGCCCGAGCTGGCCGCCGCCCATCAGGAGGCATTGGACGCCGGGCTGAGCGTGGTGGCGGACTACGAAGCGCGGAGTGATCAACTCGGGTCCATCGCCACGGTCGCCGACATCGATGTCTACGCCGAAGGTCTGGCAACCTCGGTGGCCCGCACCCGCTTTGTTGCCTCATGCAACGAGCTGCAAGAGATCGCCGACCGAGACCGTATCGAAGTCGACCTGAGTTGCTGAACGGCTAGGCGGCAGGCGGCTTCTACCATGGCTGAATGGGCTTCAATCCGTTCCGGTCGCACGAGCGCAACCTCACCGATGTGATAGTCGTCGTAGCCGCCCTCCTCGCCACGCTGGGAGTGCTCGCATGGGCCCTCTGGGGGTAGAGATCGTTACGGTGGTGCAGCCGTATGCCGCTCGCAAGCCTTACCAGTGTCCCGGCTGTTCTCACACCATCCCGGTTGGGGTAGGTCATCTGGTGGTGGTGCCGGAGGAGGCCCCCGACTTGCGCCGCCATTGGCATCGTGGCTGCTGGTTCAAGGAGTTGCGGGGCAGGCCCCGCTCCTAGCCAACCGCCGGGATCCAGCGAAGATCGGCGCCGGTGGCTGTGAGCGACACCGCCACGAGATCGACCCGACTCGGCCGGGGACGGAGCCCGCCCAAGGCACGCCGCACATTGTCGGATTTCTCCTTGGTGTACGCCTGGCGGGGGTCGCCCGCACCCACCCGTGTCTTGACCTCAACGGCCACCAGCGCATCCGGAAAGCGAGCCAGAATGTCGATCTCCCCCCGACCCGAGCGGACATTGCGCCCCACGATGTCGGCCCCACGATCGGCGAGGTAGCGAGCAGCCAGTTCCTCACCCAGCCGCGCAACCCGGCGGTTGGCTAGAGCGCGGTTCCTGGCTCGAGCTCTTCGATGTTTACGTCGCGGAAGCTCATGATCTTGACCTTCTGCAGGAACCGGGCCGGCCGGTACATGTCCCATACCCACGCATCCTCGAGTTGAATCTCGAAATAGATGGCATCCCCTACCTGGCGGGTCTCCAGCTCGACTTTGTTGGCCAGATAGAAACGACGCTCGGTCTCGACCACGAACTTGAACATGGGGAGAACGTCGCGATACTCCTTGTAGATCTGGAGTTCGACTTCGGTCTCATACCGTTCGAGATCTTCTTCGTTCACTCGACTCTCCCGTCACAGCTAGTGGCCACGTTAGACCCTCGCCTCGTCATATGGTGGTTGCCACCTACCTGGTATAGGGCGTACCTGTGACACATCGGTTAGAGCCCTCCCCAGACACCGGGCGGCCACACCTTGACAAACGCCCGCCCAACAATGTCCTCACGGGGAATGGGACCAAACACTCGACTGTCTCGACTCTGATTGCGGTTGTCTCCCATCATGAAGACATGGTCGGCCGGCACCGTCAACGCGGCGAAGTCACGCATCGTCACGCCCTCAGGCAAGTACGGTTCGGCAATCGGGCTGTCGTTTACGTACACCTGGTTGTCCCGTATTTCCACCGTCTGTCCGGGCAACGCAATGACCCGCTTGATGAGGACCGTTTCCGGTGAGGTGAGGCCGGTGGCTTCACCGATCGATCGGAAGACCCGCTCCACCAGCGACCGCTCGATGTCGAGGGCTTCGGGCGAATCAAACACGAGGATGTCGGTCCGTTCGATCGCCCCAAACCGATAGGACAGCTTGTTCACCAGCACCCGATCGTTGATCTCCAGGGTCGGGATCATCGAACCAGAGGGGATGTAGAACGCCTGGAAGAAGAACGTTTTGATGATGACGGCGACCACCAGGGCCACCACGATCAGGACGGGCAGCTCCTGCCAGAACGAGCGGCTCTTGCGCTTCCGGCGCCGCTTCTCTTTCTTGGCCTCCCGCAGACGGTTGCGGGCTTCGCGTTGCTTCAATCGCTCGAGTTCGTCGTAAGTGAGGCGCTCCGTATCGTCGTGTTCGTCGACAGCGGGCTCTTCTAGGTCGACTTCATTGATTTCTTTGACTTCTTGCTCTTCGCGGCGGGCGTCACGAATCCGGGCCTGCAACTGGTCGAGCGTCTGGCCGTCTTCACCCTCGACCTGAGCGGCGGCCGCCGGCTCGGCGCCCTCCCCGGCAGGTTTCGGTTCCCCGGGTGGCGGAGTAGCGGGCGGGCGGGGGGCAACGGGTCGGGCCGGGGAAGGGGGCGGGACGGCGGCCGGTTCGGGGCTCCCGAGTTTCTCCTTCAGCTGCTCAAACCGACGCAGGATCTCGGCGTCGCTGTCTGGCTCGGCGTTGGGAACGCCATCGGTGGGGGGCTCCTCGGAAGCCGAAGGATCCGGGCGAACCGATCGGAACACCGTTGGCTCGGGACCCTTTACAAGGCGTTCGAAGCGGAGGCGAGGAGGAAGCTCCTCTTCTGGGGTCGGATCTGAAGCCATGGAAGAAAGCTAACCGGGCTGGACGACTGGGCGAGGACAGTATCGGTAAAGCGCCGTCGGGCCTTGACCGATCAGCGCTTCTCCTTGATGCGAGTCGCCTTACCCACCCGATCACGCAGGTAGTACAACTTGGCCCGGCGGACCGCACCCCGGCGGACCACTTCGATGAGCGAAACGATGGGGGCATGGACCGGGAAGATCCGCTCAACTCCGACACCGAACGCGACTTTGCGCACTGTGAAAGTCTCGCGGGCCCCGGAGCCACTGCGACCGATAACGACACCCTCAAACACCTGGATCCGCTCACGACCGCCCTCCACCACGCGAACGTGGACCTTGACCGTGTCGCCAGGGCTGAATTCGGGAATGTTGTCCCGCAATAAGCCCTGCTCAAGCTCTTCGATGGTGCCCATGGGAATCCTCGCGAAAAAGTTCCGGCCGGGTGCCGGACGGCGAAACTCTACTCCGGGTCTTCCCCAACCGCTAGTTCCCTCCACAGATCGGGCCGCCGTTCTTGGGTGCGGCGCTGACGCTCTTGCCGTCGCCATTCGGCCACCTTTTCGTGGTTGCCGGAAAGAAGGACTTCGGGAACCCCCCATCCCTGGTATTCGGCCGGACGGGTGTAATGCGGCTCCTCGACGAGCCCGTCCCGAAACGACTCATGAATCACCGACTCCGGGTTGCCAACCACGCCGGGCAGCAACCGGACGACTCCCTCAATGATCGCCAGCGCCCCCACTTCACCACCGAGCAGCACGTAGTCCCCGAGCGATACCTCTTCATCCATCAGGTGCTCGACGGCCCGCTCGTCAACCCCCTCATACCTCCCACACACGAGGGTGAGATGGTCGATACCGGCCAAACGATCAAGTACTTCCTGGGTCAGGCGATAGCCGCCGGCAGACAGCAACACTTTGTGGCTGCTGGCCAGCGGTTGCAGGGCCGCCGCCAGGGGCTCGATCCGCATCACCAGGCCCGCTCCCCCACCAAATGGCGCACCATCAAGCGTCTTGTGGCGCCCGAGGCCGTGGTCGCGCAGCGCGATGATCTCGAATTCGACGATTCCGGCCTCCCGGGCCCGCCCGACCAGGCTGATTCCGAGAGGCGAATCGAAGAACTCGGGAAACATAGTGATAACGGAGATTTTCACACTCACAGGTTATCCTTGCCCTACGCGGAGTTCATGGGGAGACATGACACAAGAAGGCAGAGTGGAGGATTTCTGGACCACCACCCGGCGCAATCGCACGGACGGTGACAACGTCCGTCCGCTGCTGAAGGCCCTGGCCGCGGCACGCCGCGGACTGGTCGACGACTATGCCCAGAAGAGCGATCCGAGCGGCTCCGCCGAAGCCACGGTCCTTGATCTCCGTCGCCAATCACGCCGCCAGCCGTGGACGGACACGGCCATCGAGTTCGTGCCACAGGCCAATGACCCCGAAGCCGCCGAAGTTGCCAAGGCGGCCAATGTGGCAGTCGCCGCCGACTCAGTGGCAGCCGCCGCCCAGGCCGCGGCTGCGGCCTCGGCCGCTGTAACCCGGGCGATCGCCGACCGCACTGCTAAGACCGAGTGGATGGTGGTCGAATCCGAGCCCCCGACCGTGGCCAGCCAGCCGGTCATTCAAGAAACCGTCGAGGACCATCCAGCTCCTGAATGGGGAGACCTCTGGCGCAACTCGGTCCAGGGCTGGGTCCGTCAGGCCGACGGCACCAAGGTGTGGCGACCGATCGTCACCACTACCACCTCGGTACCCAACTGGGAGATCGACACCAACCTCGGCATGGTCACCGGCGAGTCGGCTTGTGCCCTCGACGCCAACGGCCTGGGGGCCATCATCCAATCGGAGGCCGGAAAGGATTCACTCACCAAAACGCTCGAGCAGGACCGGGCCGCGGCTCAGGCGGCGATGGTGAGCGAGGCCGTCGCCCGCGGGGCCCACGCCGTGATCGGCGTGAAGCTCGATTACACCTTCCTGGGCGAATGCCTGATCGTCACCTCCACCGGCACCGCAGTCACGCTACGCACTCCGGCGTAACCCTTTCGTTCGCGCTTCCAACTTGGCGACTGTCGTCGTCACCCTTCGATGGTGTCTATCAGCGCCTCCAATCCGGACAAGCTCCTGGTTGAGAAGTTCAGAAACCACATCCAGATCGGCGAAGAAGGTCGTTTGCGTGGCTCCTACCGTGTCCGCCTCGAGGTACCCGCCGGAACCAACCTGGAGACGGCCGTGGCGTCGGGCAACGTCGACGTACGATGCCCGGTTGGCGACCTGACTGCCCGCTCCGCCTCGGGAGACGTAAATGTCGCGCAGGTGCAGGGCAGAACCGAGATAAAGATGGCCTCGGGAGACGTGGCGGTCGCCGAAGCCGGCGGTGACATCAGAGTGGTGACTGCCTCTGGGGACATCAAGATCACTCACGCCCGCGGCGACTGCTCGACCGCCACGGCCTCGGGCGACATCCACCTTGGCACCATCGACGGTGGGCTAAA
>JAOTYB010000087.1 GCA_029862065.1 Acidimicrobiia bacterium
TTGGAGCCCGACCTCGCTATTGGAGAGACATCGGCGCTCGCAGTCACGCTCGCAGCCCTGGCAGCCCTGGCAATCGGGCCATTGGCTCTCCGTTGGCTGATCGGCAGGCTCCATTTGGAGGAGGGATTGCTGGGGTGGACGTATCGCCGACTGACGGAGCTTCTGAACGCGGCGACCGCCGTGGTCCGGTCTCCGATGACACTCGTCCAATTTGTCATCGCCGGGCTTATCGGTCTCACCGTGGCCATCGGCCTCTTCCGGGTTACTTTTGACGCGCTCGCCCTCGAGGTGTCAGTCAGCACGGTGCTTCTGTTCTTCGTTGTCTTGCAGCTCAGTACCTACATCTCGCTGACGCCGGGCAATCTGGGGGTTCTGGAACTCGGGTTCGGCGCCCTCAGCGTTCAGCTCGGCATCGGTCTGGTTGGGGGCCTTCTGGCCGCCACGGTGATCCGGATCACGGGATATCTCGCTCTACTCATTGCCGGCGTCTTGCTCGGTGGCCTCAAAGCCCTCGAACGACAATCCGTGCGGTTCAGCTGGGTTCGGACGGCAGCTCGCCGGCTGGAATCGCTCCCAACATTGAACCGTCTAATCCGGCCAACGCTCCTGGCGGCCTGGGACCTCGCATGGCAACCGGCGATCAGACTTCGGATGCTCCGCAACGGGCCGCTCGCCGAACTTGATCTCGATATCGGCAAGTTCACCGTGGACCTCCGCGACAAGGGTCTGGCCTGGCCCCTATACCGCTACCGGGTTTACGAGCCCGAAGAGCGTTCCGTGATGCGACGGTTGGTCTTGCCTGGCATGGATGTGGTGGATGTGGGCGCCCATTTCGGATATCACACGCGGCTGCTTGCCGACTTGATCGGCGATCACGGCCGCATTGCAGCAATCGAGGCCGCTCCAGACAATTTCGGGATTCTCCAAATCAACGTCGAAGGCGAGATCGGAAGGAATGTGATCGCCGTCAACGTCGCTGCTTCGGAGTCGGAAGGCGAGCTGGAAATGGCCATGCACCGCACCAACCGCGGTATGCACCACATCGTGCATGGATCGACCAACCAGGCAACGATCAAGGTTCCGGCGGCAACTGTCGACTCAATTGTCGCCGATCACGGGTTGTGGCCCGCGTTCGTCAAGATGGATATCGAAGGTGCCGAGGTGGAAGCACTACTCGGGATGTCCCGGATCCTTCAAGCCGAAGAAATCACGTTCCTGACCGAACTCAACCAATCGGCTCTGAAAGCCGCCGGCCGGAGCGGCGGCGAACTCCTAGCCCATTTCGCGGATCGAGGGTTCCAGTTCTTTAGCCTCGAGGGAGGGGGTCAGGTGAGGAAGAGCGATCAACGCTCGTTGCTTGAGGAGGCTGAGAAGACTCCGAACGTGAACTTCGTTGCAGCTCGGGGAGAGGCTGCTTTGGCCCGAATCCTCGACGGCGGGAACCTGCCATAACGCATAGGTAGACAAAGAAGCTGGATACCGACACGCGACGGGATTGGCCTCCTGGGCGATCTCCTGGTCGCCGTACTGCTGCGGTTTCCTGGTTCATCGCCCTCCTCGTCGCCTGCCTACCCATCGGTGGTCGGGAAGCCTTCAATCGAGTGCGTTCGCATCACACCCGTTGAAACACGAAGAAGTCCGTCCGGGGACCTTCGGCGGCGGGAGCGATCCCTTCCGACACTCGCTCAAGCGACCAGCTGGGA
Organism: Acidimicrobiia bacterium; assembly: GCA_029862065.1. Lineage (GTDB taxonomy): Bacteria > Actinomycetota > Acidimicrobiia > Spongiisociales > SHLN01 > SHLN01. Next base: position 1,704 of record JAOTYB010000087.1, read on the forward strand.
AAACGTTCTTGGATATGAGGCAGGAAACGGCGGAATCGCACGTGAGCCGCCGTATCGGCCCGGTCCAGATCAACATCCGAGCCGTATATAACGACGTATCTGCGCGCCGCCTGAAAGAGATGCTGGAGGTGTAGCTCGAAAACGTCATCCTCAACGAGATGAAGAATGACATCGAGCGACAGCGCCAGATCGGCGATTTCGGCCCCGGTGAAGGTGTCGGGGTCATAGAGCTCAAACCGCTTCGTCTGGTCGCCGGCAAAGCTCCGGACACAGAGAGCTATCGCCCCCTCGGATACGTCTAGGCCCAAGTACTCGGGGTACTCCACCAGGCTCAGCTGATGGCCATCCCCACAGCCAAACTCCACGACGTCGGAGATCGATCGAGTGGTCACAAGGTCGTTCAGGAACTCAGCCTTGAATCGCGCGTACCTACCGTACGAGCCCGGGCCCGAGTTTCCCCCCTTCCCGTAACGCCGGTCCCAGTAGGCGGCGGAGCCCGGGAAGATGCGTCGGCGAAGCTTGCGGACCATCCTGCGAGCAACCGTCACCGCCATCAGCCGCCGGATTCGTTGGCCGTCGCCGGCATCTCGTAGTCCTGGCGCTTGTTGAGGCTCACCATCAAGTCGGCGATCATGCCAACGATCGCAAGCGTCAAGCCCAGGCCGAGCAGGGCCAGAGTGTTGGTCCCCAGGCGCCAGTCCTTGTCGATCACGTCGTAGACCACCTTGGCAGCACCAGCCAGAAGGATAAGCACGGCGGGCGGCATGAAGATGCGCAGTGGGTTGTACATGAGCATCATGCGGATCACCTGCAGCATGTAGCGGCGGGTGTCCTTCCACCAGTGGAACTTGGAATCCCCTGCCCGGGGGAAGTAGTCGATTGGCACGTACTTGACCGAGTAGCCGTTGTTGAGGAAGGCGAGGGTGAGGGTGGTGACGCAGGAGAAACCCCGCGGCAGCAGGTAGAGGTACTGGTGGGCCACCGAGCGCCTGAAGGCCCGCAGCCCGCTGTTGAGATCAGGGATCTTGAAATCGACGAGGTAGCTGGCCAGCTTGCGGATGAGCCACTTGGCGGGCGTACGAAGCAACTTGAGGGTGCCCTGCTCAGACGTACGGGCTCCAACGACTTGGTCCCAGCCTCCATCGAGCTCCTTGACGAAGCGGGGGATCTCATCATTTGGGTAGGTCATGTCGACATCGGTCCACACCACCACTCGTCCGACCGCCTGCAAAGTCCCGTACTTGCGAGCCGAACCGGAGCCACGGTTGGTTTGGAACTGGATCAGACGAATGCCCTCTAGCTCCTGAAGCCGTTCCCCCGATCCGTCGGTTGAGCCGTCGTCGACGACGATGATTTCGTAGGAGTACCCAGAACCGTCGAGCGAATCCCTTATGCGAGAAATCTCGGCGTCAAGGTGCCCGCGTTCGTTGAACACCGGGAGGATTACCGAAACATCGAGCGTAGATGGGGAACTCATGGGTTGAAATATCGACCGGGATGGGCGCGGCCTGTAGCCACCATACCGGGCGGTCCGTCGTTCCCTTGGTTTTCGCGGGCTTACGGCGCAGCTTCAGCCATCTCGCGCAGCTCGCGCTTCAACCCACCAATCTCGTCCCGCAGGCGGGCGGCATACTCGAACCGCAGGTCGGCGGCCGCTTCGTGCATCTCCTCCTCCAGGCTCTGGATGAGCCGGCCGAGATCCTCGGCCGGCAGATCGAGACTTGGCCGGACCTCACGTTTGCGCCGATCAACCGACGGCGCCTCAGAGGTTTGCAGCAGCTCGAGAATGTCTGAGACGTTCTTACGAATCGTTTCGGGATCGATGCCATGCTCAGTGTTGTAGGTCTTCTGGGCGGCTCGCCGGCGGTTGGTCTCGCTGATGGCCCATTTCATGGAGTCAGTGACCTTGTCGGCATACATCACGACCTGGCCGGCTACGTTGCGGGCGGCCCGGCCGATGGTTTGTACCAGACTGGTTGAGGAGCGGAGGAAGCCCTCCTTGTCGGCGTCGAGGATGGCCACCAGTGACACTTCGGGCAGATCGAGGCCCTCCCGCAGCAGGTTGATGCCCACGAGCACATCGAATTCACCCATGCGAAGATCCCGCAAGATCTGCACCCGTTCCAGCGTGTCGATCTCGCTGTGCATGTACCGGCAGCGCACCCCCATTTCCAGCAGGTAGTCGGTGAGGTCCTCAGCCATCTTCTTGGTGAGGGTGGTGACCAGGACCCGCTCTGACTTCTCCGCCCGCTCCTTGATTTCGCCGATGAGGTCGTCGATCTGCCCCTTGGTGGGACGGACGACGACCTCGGGATCAAGCAGCCCGGTCGGCCGAACGATCTGCTCGACGATCTGGTCGGAGTGGGTGCGTTCCCATTCGGCGGGGGTGGCCGAGAGCAACACCACCTGGCCGGTGCGCTCCAGCCATTCCTCAAAAGTCAGTGGTCGGTTGTCTTGGGCAGACGGGAGCCGGAACCCGTGCTCGACCAGGGTGATCTTGCGGCTGTGATCCCCTGCCCACTGCCCCCGGATCTGGGGAATGCTCACGTGGCTCTCGTCGATGATTGTGAGGTAGTCGTCGGGAAAGTAATCGAGCAGCGTGTAGGGAGCGGTGCCGGGCTCCCGGCCGTCGAGATGCCGGCTGTAATTTTCGATACCCGAACAGAACCCGACCTCGCGCAGCATCTCCAGGTCGTAAGAGGTGCGCATCCGTAGCCGCTGGGCCTCCAGCAACTTGTTCTGCTTCTCGAGCAAGGCCAGCTGCTCGGCCAGTTCCACCTCGATGGTCCCGATGGCCCGCAACATCCGGTCCTGGGGAGTCACAAAGTGACTGGCGGGAAAGATGAACAGCTCGTTGAGCTCTTCGATGACCTCACCGGTGACCGGGTTCATCATGAGGATGCGCTCGACCTGATCGCCGAAATACTCGACCCGGGCCACCGTCTCCTCGTAGGCCGGATACACCTCGAGGGTGTCGCCCCGCACCCGGAAACGTCCCCGGGTGAGATTGACCTCATTGCGCTCGTATTGGAGGTCGACCAGCCGGGTGAGGGCCGCGTCCATCGGGTACTCGACGCCTTTGACCAGGCGCAAAAGCTGTCCTTCATACTGCTCGGGGCTGCCGAGGCCGTAAATGGCCGACACCGACGCCACGATGATCACGTCCCGGCGCAGGAGCAGGGCGCTGGTGGCGGCGTGGCGCAGCCGGTCAATCTCGTCGTTGATGGACGAGTCCTTCTCGATGTACGTGTCGGTCTGAGGGATGTAGGCCTCGGGCTGGTAGTAGTCGTAGTAGCTGACGAAGTACTCGACCCGATTCTCCGGGAAGAACTGCCGGAACTCGTTGGCCAGTTGAGCGGCCAGCGCCTTGTTGGGCGCCAGGACGAGCGTTGGCCGCTGAGTCTGCTCGATGGTCCAGGCCATGGTGGCCGACTTGCCAGAACCCGTGATTCCCAAGAGTGTCTGGAACTTATCCCCTCGTTCGACGCCTTCCGACAGTGCGGCGATCGCCTTCGGCTGGTCCCCGGCCGGCTCGAAGTCGGATACAAGTTTGAAGTCGGGCATTCCGGCAGTGTAGGGACCGGGGGTGACAAGAAAGCACGCCAACCGCCAGCCGCTCACCGCCCCGGAGACTCCGAAGTGAGGCCGGTCGGCGGTCTACGGTCAGCGCTGCTGGAGTTCCTCTAGCAGCCGACCGACTTCTGCCTCCAGCTCAGCGAGGGTGCCGCTGTTGTCGATGACATGGTCGGCGACCGCCCTCCACTCCTCACCCGTCGGCTGAGCGGCCATCCGGCCATCGATGTCGGACTCCCCCATCCCTCGCTCGGCCAGACGGCGACGTCGGGTCTCCTGGGGCGCATCGACCACCACCCGTATCCATCCCTCACCGAGCAACGGGAGCAGCAAGGGCAGCTCAACCACAACCAGTTCGGCATCGGCATGGGCCTCAACCAGGTTGAGAACCCGAGCTGCGATCGCCGGATGAGTCATCGACTCCAATTCCTCGAGCGCCTTGGGGTCTGAGAACACAATCTGCGCCAGCTTGGCCCGGTCGATCACTCCGTCGACCAGGACCTCAGGCCACCACGCCGAAACAGGGTGAAATGCCTCTCCCTCAGGCTCGAGCACTGCGTGACCGATCATATCCGCATGGATTACCGGTATTCCTCGGGCAGACAGCAACCCACCAACGGCGCTCTTGCCGCTGCCGATCCCTCCCGACAGGATGAGTCGCGTGTGTCGGTGGTCGTTCACGCCGTGACTGTACCCTAAGGCCGATGTTCGCCACCGCCCCCGTGTGGGAGAACCGTTTCGACCGAATCGCCAACATCCTCCAATGGATGGCACTGGCGTTCGGCGCGATTTTCGCCTTCGCTCTCGACGGGGCCACCCTCGCAACTGCCACAGCCTTCACGGTGACGGCTCTGTACATAGTGCTATTCCAGAGCCTGCCGATGCGGGTGCGGCATGGCGTCTGGAGCGGCGAGGTGCTGGCCGTGACCGGCGTTGCCGTTGCGATGCTGGCCATTGGCCTCACCCGTGACATCGAGAGCCCCTACTTGTTGTTCTCGATCACTCCCGTGTTGTACTCCTCGGCGTTTGCCGGCTGGCGCCGGGGCATCGAAACGGCCCTGCTGGCCAGCGGGGTACTCATCGCCATCCGCTCCCTGGCCAGCGATGACGGCTTGCTCGGCGGAAGCCTGTTTGCCTGGGTCTCCATCTACCTCCTCATCGCAGTCACCTTCAGCTTCGCCAGGCACTTGCTATTGGAGGCGACCGAGACCAACGCGGCACTGATGGCGGCATCTGCCGCGGCCAGCGAGCAACTCGACCGTCTGGAGCGGCTCGATGCCTCCAACAAGCTGCTTTCTGCCCTCTCCGAGCTCGCCGACGGAACCGAGTTGAACCCGGTGGCCGTCGGCCAGGCGGCCCTCGTTCATCTCAGCACCACGGTGGCATACGAATCGGCGCACGTGGCCATCGACAGCGCCGACGGTCCTGTGGTGGTGGCAGAGAGCGGTGACCGCGATGCCGACTACGAGGCATCGTTGACCAGCCCGCTTACGGTCGGTTCCCGCGATGTTGGGTATGTGGTGATGTCGCGCAGGGCGCCGTTCGATCCAAATGAGGTCGGTCACGTCGAGGAGATTTTGACGCCAGTTGCCCTGTCGTTCGCCAATATCCTTCTGCTGCAGGACATTGCCCGTCGGGCGATTCAGGAGGAGCGGACCCGCCTCGCCCGCGAGTTACATGACGAGATCGGCCCGTCGTTGGCCTCCTTCGGGCTATCCCTCGACATGGCGATCCTCCAGAACGCCGGCGAATCCGAACTGGCGGCGCAACTGGGTGCCCTCCGCGCCGGCGTGACCGGACTGGTTGAAGAAGTGCGCGGCTCGGTGGCCGAGCTCCGGGAGGCCGAACCCATCAGCCTGCACGAGCAAGCGGTACTTCTGTCAGCCGAGGACTCCGACGAGCTGCCGAAAGTCACCACCGCCCTCCGAGAGAACCGTCCGCCGCCCGTCGAGATCGGCCGAGAAGTGGCCTCGGTCATGTCCGAGGCCGTGCGCAACGCCCGCCGACACGCCGAGGCACACATGGTGACAATTGCCGGCTACGTGAATTACGACAGCGGCGAGGTTTCAATTACCGACGACGGGATCGGGTTTGACGTCAAGCGCCATTTCAAGGGCCACTACGGATTGACCGGCATGGCCGAGCGGGCCGCCAAAGTCGATGGCAAGCTGGACGTGCACTCGTCTCCCACGGGAACGACGGTGACGGTACGCTGGGGCCACCCATGATCCGTGTTCTCATTGCCGACGACCACCAGCTCCTACTGGAGGGTATCGCCCAGGCCCTCGACCTCCTCCCCGATATCGAGGTAGTCGGCACCGCCAGTGATGGCAAAGAGCTGTTGGAACAGGTGGCCAAGCTCGAGCCAGACGTCATCGTCATCGATCAGGAGATGCCGAGACTCACGGGAATCGGCGCCCTCAAGAGGCTGGGCGACCAGCCACCGGCGGTGGTCGTGACGATGCACGCCGACGAACAGCAACGGGTCAAGGCCGAGGCCGCCGGTGCCGTCGGTTTCCTCTCGAAGTCGGCCCCGCTGCCAACTCTGGCTGCGGCCGTGCGGGCAGCCGACGCGGGCGAGGTGTTCGTTGACACGGTCGGAGGCGGCCCCCTCCTCGACAACCACCAGGAGGCCCAGCTCGACCCCGGAGCGGCCGCCCTGACCGCTCGTGAGCGTGAACTGCTGGCCCTGCTCACCAAGGGGGTGTCCTCTACGGAGGAACTGGCCGACAGCCTGTACATCTCCCAGAAGACGGTCAAGAACCACCTGGCCAGCATCTATGAGAAGCTGGCCATCAGCGACCGCGCCCAAGCGGCCGTAGAAGCCATCCGGCTCGGCATCAAGTAGACGGGCCCACCGCGAGCCGCCCACCGCCCACCGTGGAGACCGGCCGGCATCCGGCATCCGGCATCCGGCATCCGGCATCCGGCATCCGGCATCCGGCATCCGGCATCCGGCATCCG
>JAOTYB010000088.1 GCA_029862065.1 Acidimicrobiia bacterium
GTGGACTCCGACTGAAGCCCAGGGTCCAGGCCCGTTCACTTTTGATGTGGTGGTCACCGACAATGGGACCCCCACCCTGAGTGACTCTGAAACCATCACCGTCACCGTTGGTGAATTGAACGACAATCTGCCGATACCGGCCGATGATGGGCCGTTCGCGGTGTCGGAGGGCGGAACGCTCACGATCGTGGCACCGGGGGTGGTGTCGAACGACACAGATGGTGACATCCCCGCCAATACGCTCACGCCGACCGTGACCGCCTCTCCACTGCATGCGTCACTCCTCATTCTCAACGCCGATGGTTCTTTCACCTATGTTCACGATGGGACAGAGAACTTCACGGATTCCTTCGCATACGAGCTCAACGACGGAGCCAACACGTCGCTCTTCTCGGCTGTGGTGTCCATAACCATCACCCCGGCCAACGACAATGCGCCTGTGGCGGGCGATGACTCCTACGGGGGCGTCGCCGAAGGGGCGTCGCTGACCGTCCTGGCGGGCGCCGGCGTTCTGGCCAACGACTCTGACGTCGACCTGCCGGCCGACACCCTTGCCGCCAATCTGCTTGCCGACGTGAGCCACGGCACCCTCTCCCTGGCCGCAGATGGTGGCTTCCTCTACATTCACGATGGGTCCGAGAACTTCGCCGACAGCTTCACGTATGAAGTGTCCGACGGGACCTTGACTTCCGCCCCCGCCACGGTCAGCCTCACCATCGATCCCATCAATGACAACGCCCCAACCGTCCCGCCCTCCAGCTACACGGTCGACGAGGGAGCCACGTTGTCACCCGCCGCCGCCGGGGGAGTGCTGGCCGCCGCCTTCGACGCTGACGGCGACCCTGTCTCGGCGTCGCTGGCCTCGCCGCCGGTCGCCGGCACGCTCAGCCTGGCCGGCGATGGGTCGTTCATCTACACCCACGATGGATCCGAAACCTTCTCCGACAGCTTCACCTTCATCGCCACCGACGGCACGAACGACGGGTCCCCGGTCGCCGTAACCATCACCATTGCCCCGATCGATGAGCCACCGGTGGCGACCTCGCCGGTATTTCCGGTGATCGAGGACCTGCCGGTCGGCACCACCATCGGGGCCATTCCGGCCTCAGATCCAGAAGGCTTGCCGCTCTCGTTCAGCCTCGTCGGCGGTGATCTCCTTGGGCAGTTCACTATCGACCCCATCACCGGCGACCTGATTCTCGTTTCCCCACTCGATTTCGACGTCACACCCGGCTACCTGCTGGATGTGGTGGTGTCGGATCCTGGTGGCAATACCGCGCCGGCCTCCGTCATCGTGGTCGTTACCGCCGCTGCCGACCTCCCGTCAATCAATCTGGCACCGATCGGCCTGGTGGACACGATCTTCCTCGACGAGGACACCAGCACGCTGGTGGCGCCGCTTAGCAACGACTCGGATCCGGATGGAGATGCTCTGTTCGTGAGCTGGATTGACGCCCCGATCAACGGCACGTTGACGTCTAACGGAGACGGGACGTTCACCTACCAGCCCGCAGCTGACTTCAACGGCACCGAGTCGTTGAGTTATGGGATTAGTGATGGGCGGGGCGGAACAGATGTCGCGAGTGTCGTGCTCGACATCCGGGCCGTGAACGATCTGCCAGTGACCCCGAGCATCGAAGTGGATCTGGAGTTTGCTCCTGAACTCACTATCCCGATTCCGGCGGGAGTCATCGACCCCGACGGAGACGCCTATGACATCACCGTGGGACCACCCGATAATGGGACGGTCGGGCTCACCCCGGGTGGCTTCCGGTATGTGCCGGTGCCCGAGTGGAATGGCACCGACACCTTCACGTACGTGGTGACCGACAGCAACGGCGGGTCCAGCACTGGAATCGTCACGGTCCGGGTCACCCAACTCGATGGACAACTCGTTTCGATAGATCTGGTATCAGTGGAGGACGTGGAACCTCCGGCGAGCAGTGGGTCCAGTGGGATAGTTGTCGACAGCATCAAACTGCTGGTCGGAACGGTTGCCGAGATGTCTTTGCTCTTGAGCATCCCATTGCTGGCGGTCGGTGCCGTCTTCCTGGCCTCGATTGTCTTCGGTTTGAGCCGCAACTTCCTGATCGGACGCGGCCCGGTATTCCTGCCGACCCGGGCTCCGGGAATGGTGGCCGTGGTACGGGCTCCTGCTGGAGCGGTTGTGACGGCCCTGGAGGGCCCGGGAGACGAATACCCGGTTGTTCACCGCTACCAACCGGCTGCCTCCGGCATTCGGGCCACCGGACGGCGAGCGCAACGCAACGCCGACATATGGGTTGAGGTAGAGACGCCCGATGGCGACGCGTGGGTTATTGACCGCTTCGTGACGCAGCAGGTGCCGGCGGGTTCGCTGGTGTCTGACGAGGACGTCTCAGACCTGCTCCAGGATCTCGTCGATGTGGTCGAGGCCCGCGGCACCCTCACCCCCCTGGTGACCGGCTACGGCCTAGAGGTTGCTTTCTACGCCTCACCGAAGCGAATGAGCGGAGAAGAGCTCGCCTCGCTCCTCGAGAAGGATGCCTCCTGGGGCTGGTGGGACCCAACCGGCACTTCGCCGACGGTGCGCGGCGAATTCTTCAATGTGGTAGCCGATCCGCTGGCGACTGCGATCCGCTCGATTGAGGCCCGCTCGGTGGCCGAGGCAGTGGTGGAAATCCCGGTGGAGCTGGTGAACTTCCCGAGCCTCACGTTCAGCCTTCCCGATCAATTGGGCTGGAGAGTGTTCCTCGACTTCGAAGAGGATGTTCCAAAGCTTGCAGCCATTTGGCGAGAAGGCCAGACGAATCCAGCGGCGGTGTGATCTTCTAAAAGCCGGCGATTCGGTGCCGATAACCTATGCATGACAGTTGGAACCGCCTGCAACATCCCGGACTGCGATTCCCGCCGCCTGCGCGGCTACCTGTTCTGCTGGAGTCACCAGATGGATCTGGAGCTGGTGGACATCGTCAACGATCGGGACGTCGCCAGCGGATGGGTGGAGGACGAAACGTTCGATGAGGATTTCGTGTGGGTGTGCTCCCACGGCTCCATCATGGGCGACTGCTATCTGGCCGACAACAGCGAGTTCCCCGGCATTGGGCCCACCGCTTGGGAGGTCCGGGCCGAGATGGCCGGGATCACCCTGAATCTCAACTGACCGGCAGCACTGTCAGGGGCACCACCAGCGGGTCCGACTCTTCGCCGACCAGCCGGCAGGTCGCTTCAACCGTCCCGTTGGTTTCGAACTCGAGCTCTCCCTTGACCAGCTGATACCCGAACTTGCCGGGCTCAATCATCACCGGCTGACGGTTGCGGGCCACTTCCTCGCCATCCCGCTCAAAGACGACTTCCAGCATGTCCGAACCCGACTCGTCGTCGCGACAGCGGATGAGCACGATGAGGTGCGGTTCCAGGGTGGCGGGATACGACTCGACCGCAATGCTGAAGTAGATGCCGGTGAGATCGATGCGGGTTGACGGTCCTTCGACCTGGCGGAAGTCGAAGCCTTCTACGAAGAGAGCCGAGAGAATCTGCATGGCTAGACGAGGGCGTCGATGGCGGTGGCGAGAAGGGTGTCCTTCTCGGTTAATGCATTCTCGGAGTGGGTCGACAGCACCAGCGTCACCTTGTTCCAGCGGATGTCGATGTCGGGGTGATGGTCGGCTTGCTCAGCCAGGAACCCAACTCGGACAACGAAAGCAACCGACTCGGTGAAGCCGCCAAACTGGAAAGTCCGGCGGATCAACTCGCTATCCAGCTCCCAGTCCGGATGAGTGGCTGGCAGGGCACGACGTTCTTCATCGGTGAGTTTCATGCCGGCAGGCTATCAAGAAAAACGAGCTGTCCACCGAAGATGAATGGGTGGAAGGAGAGACATGATTGGGACTGTGGCAGTAATGCTCCGGACCTTTGTCCGACAGGAGGATGGCGCGAGCCTCGTCGAGTACGCGTTCATCTTGCTCCTGATGGTGGTTGTGTCGATTGTGGTAGTCGCCAACATCGGTGAATACCCGGCATCAGCCTTCGAAGGAGTGGATGGCGGCTTCGACGGTCCATAGCCTGCTGCTTTCCCGCGGTGCGGCTTGAAGGGCCGGGAACTTAGGTTCCCGGCCCTTCCCTAAACCTCTCAGGACGTCTTCAAGGGCTGCCGTAAAGTAGGGAGGTAGCCCAAATCATGTGGAAAATACTGCTCGTTCTCACCCTCGTCCTGGCGGCCTGCTCCGGAAGCAGCTCAGAAGGACCCCTGTTGACGTTCGCCGATTTCGCCAACCCGCCGACCACCTCGGAGGCGCTGGGCAGCACGTCGACGACGACCCCGTCGACGACGACTCCGAGCTCAACTTCCACTACCACGACGACCCTGTTGGTGGTTGATACCCCGGCCCCGGTCACCGTCCGCTCTGACAGTGGCTTCCTCACTCTGGAAGGGTTGGGCGCACCCCGGCGGATTCTCGATGCACCAGTTGAGGCTGGATTCGATGATCTGAGTGGCGGCTTCCTGTTCCAAGCCCCGGGTGCCGGCGTGGATCTCGCGGCCGACCAGCGGGTGTTCTGGGCCCGGGCTGCTAATCCGGAAGCTCAGCCCTACCTGAAGGTCAGCGATGGCAGCTTGCTGAAGCTGTGGGGGGTTGAACTGATCGAAGGGTCTCCGGCCATGATCCTCACCATTACCGACCACGCCGCCGATCCGGAGTTGCGGGTGCAACGGTTGGTGGTGTTCGACTTCAAGACTTTCGATCGCGTGCTGGGAGAGGTCGGCGACGGCGCCTCCGGCCCGCTCAGCATCAGCTACTCCGGCGGCCGTTTCCTGCTCGAACAATCAGCCGGCGTGCAGCAATTCTTTGAGTTCCGCAACCCGCAGGGGGCCGTTCTCAGCCTTGAATCGAACCCGCAGCCGGGTTGCTCCGAGGATCCGACCTGTCCGATGCGGCCGACGCTCGACCCAACAGGCAGCCTCATCGCCTACGTCGAGGGCAGCGAATTGGTGGTTCACGACCTGGACCTCAACGAAGAACTGAATCGCCTTCCCATGGCGACGGCCCTCAGCGAGGTGACCGGACTCGACTTCGACGGATCGACCATCATCGTCAACCGCCAGGGCGCTCCCGCTTTGGTCGTGGACGTCCGTAGCGGCGTGTTCGGCGAGTTCGGATTGACCGGAGAGGTCCATTTCCTTCGAGTGGGTCCCGCCTTCGACGGCCAATCCGCCTTCGCTTCCTGACCGGGGCATGAAAAAACCCCGCTAGAAGCGGGGTTTTTTCGGAGCGTGTAGGAAGCTCGCTATTCAGCGACCCTGTCCTTCAAGCCCTTGGAGGCTTTGAAAGCTGGGTACGTCTTGGCCGCAATCTGGATGGTTGCACCAGTTGCGGGGTTCCGGCCAGCACGAGCGCTGCGGAACTTCGTCTCAAACTTGCCGAATCCGGCAATCGAAACCTCACGGCCAGCGTCGAGCTCAACGGCGATGATGCCTTTGCCCGGAGCGGTGTCGAAAATAGCCTCAACCACTTCTTGTGCCTTCGCCTGGCTGAGATCCGTCTTGCCGGCGAGCTTCTTCGCCATTTCTGTCTTGTTCATATGGGTCCTTCCTACGTTGCCCAGTATTGGAGCCCCGAACGAGGCTCCCCCCTTATCGATCGGGACTCTAACCCCAAAACCCTTTAATTCCAGGCTTTTCGGGCAGATTGGGAAAACCCGGCCAATGTCAGAACTGGGCGAATGACCGCACAGGGGTGCGCGGCCCGTACTTGGGCGCTCCGATCCCGGAAAGCTTGATCATCAAGGCCGCCCGATACCGGTGGGGACGGTAGGGCTCAAGCAGCTCAAGCATGCGGCGATCGGTCGCTCGGGCTTCGCCTGCCAGGGCCCACGCCACCGTGTTCGGCAGGTGGTAATCGCCGACCGGCACCGCGTCGGGGTCGCCCAGAGCCTCAGACATCACCAGGGCGGAGCTCCACGGCCCGATGCCCCGCACCGCCCGCAATCGGCGCTCGGCATCCTCAGTGCTCATGGCTGCGATCTCTTCGAGGCGGGACGCTCTGCGGCTCACCTCAATGATCAGCTGAGCCTTGTTGCGCCCAATACCCAAGGGGTGATAATCCTCGTGGGACAGGCGGCCAAGCACCTCGGGGGAGGGCTGGAGCCATAGCGGTTCGGGGCCGGGGGCGGCCTCGCCGTGCGCCTTGTTGAGCGCCCGCTCTGCCCGGTGGGCCTCTTTCGTTGTCACTACCTGGCCAAGGATGATGGGGACAATCGCTTCGTGGACCCGTTCCGTCCTGGCAATCCGGAGGCCCCGGAAGCGGCCCTTGAGTTCCCGCATGAGGCGATGGTCGTTGGTGGGGAAGCCATCGGGGTCGTCGGCTGCTCCCAGCAAGCCGGGAAGCTGTTCGAGCGACCATTCAGCCCCGGGTCCCCAGGCGGTGGCCGTGATGTGGGTTCCCTCTAGCTCCAGCCGGAGCGTTGCCGGGCCCTCGGGAGTGCGGCTGGCCCGCCACGCCTGGGTCGGTGTGTTCTTGCGGGTCGGGTGTCCCAGGCCTCCGTTTAGGCGGTTCAACAGCAGACGCAGGTCGGGCGGTGGGTCGAGGGAGATAGTTCTCTGCACCGTGCGATCGTAGCTGCCGGACTCTCCCGGGTTTCGGGCCCCTAGGGTTTTGTCATGGCAGGCACTCTCATCGTGCTGGGAAGCGCCCAGGATGGCGGCACACCTCAATTGGGGAGCGGAGCCGGGGTGGGTGCTCCCCGCCTCGTATCGAGCGTGGCGGTGGTCATGGACGACGGAACCACTCTGCTGGCCGACGTCACCCCCGACGTCAAGGAACAAGTCGCCCGCCTCGGCCGGGTCGACGCCTACCGGCAACGGTCGAGTCGCAACGCGGTCGACCACATCACCCTCACCCATGCCCACATGGGCCACTACGCCGGCCTTGTTCAATTCGGTCGCGAGGCCCACAACGCCCGGGCGCTCCCGACCTGGGTGACACCGTCGATGGCTTCCTACCTGGCGGCCAATCAACCGTGGGCGGCCCTGAGCGAGCTCGGGCACCTCGACATCGCGCCGGGGTTCGGCCCGTTCGACCTTGGCTCCGGGCTGCACATACGACTGATCCCGGTGCCCCACCGGGCCGAATTCACCGATACCGTCGGGATTTCGATCAACGACGAGGTCCTCTTCATTCCCGATATCGACTCGTGGGAGTCGTGGCCGGAAGCCGAAGCCGAGCTGGCCCGGCACCGCGTCTGCCTGCTCGATGCCACCTTCGCCAGCCTCGATGAGATCCCCGGCCGCGATCTCACCGAAATCCCGCATCCGCTGGTTACCGACACAGTCGGGCGTTTCGGGCATCTCGCGGCCGAACGGCGCCTCATTCTCACCCACATCAACCACTCCAACCCGATTGGAGACTCGAATTCTTTGGCTGCCGCCGCCGTCCGGGACGCCGGATTCGAGATCGCCGCCGACCAAATGACCATTCCCATTGGGGGGTGACTAGTCACGGTGTTCAAAGCGCGGGTCTAGTGCTCCGAACACCCAAAAAGTCCATTCTCTAGCTGCTTTTTTCGCGGCCGATGCCGGTCATATGAAAAAAACGAGCACCTGCCAAGACCACAACTGCACCGAAGCCGTCAACGACCGATACTGCGCCTTCCACCATCTCGCCAACGTCACCGGCGCCGACTTGTTCTCCGGTGTCCTCGAAGGCGTAGGCGGCCTGAGTGGCACAGCGGTCCTCGGGTTCCTCTTTGAGATCCTCGACGAGCCGACGCCGGTACCCCTTTGCCATCACGATGCTCCGCTGGGCGCGTGCTACCTGGCCCACACCGCCGAGTTCCCAGGGGTCTCCCGCACCCCGTGGGAGCTTCGAGCCGCTGCCTACTCGCTCGGCATCCCGCTCAACTAGACCACTCACCGTCGACGTTTTGGTGGGCTGTGGCCCTCTTCCACCGCGTTGGGTGGTAATGGCTGGAAGTTCTCCTCAGGGGCTCTCATTCCGGTGCCGAATTAGAAAGTAACAATGCACAATCTACGAGCCGCCCTCGGGGCCTTGAGACGGGCGGACCTCGAACCCTTATTGGCACTTGCCCACTCCAAGCGCGACCCACACCGGGTCATTGTTACCGCCGCCGCTCTCGTCGCCGTGTTCGTGCTGGCCCTCGTCGACGCGGTGTCCGGGCCCGGAGTTGGCTTTGCCCTCTTCTACGGCCTGGCCGTTATGGGGGCAGCCTTTCACGCCGGATGGGTAGCCGGGTC
>JAOTYB010000246.1 GCA_029862065.1 Acidimicrobiia bacterium
CCGGGGTTGGGCGAGGAGCTCCAGCGCCGAGAACGGTCCCACGTAGGCCCGGAACCCATCGGTCGCTTCGTCGAACACCCAAGCGGCGGGGTCGGCGAGGCTGCCGGCCGGCTGCGTCCGGGCAAACTCGGCTCCCAAAGTCAGGTTCACCATTCCCGCGAACGGGATGGCGTCATGTCGTTCGACGGTCGAATCCGCTGCGAACTCCCGGAGGGATTCGACCAGCGCTTGCTCCTCGGTGGTGAGGGTCTCGGCTTCGAGCCACTCGCCGAATGGGGAATAGCTGAACTGGCAGCCCAGGTCTCCGGCGAACGGCACAGTGACCTCTCCGGTGGCGAGCGTGATACGAACGGCTTCGGCCGCCGGCCCGATGGCTCGTCCGCCTTCGCAGCCGGTACCGACCTCTACGAGCATGACGAGTGAGTCGCCTACCTTGACCAGCGAGTCCGGGTCTCCTCCGATGGGAACATAGGTGCCGAGGGCGGCTGCCACCTCCTCGCCGCCAACGCCGATTCCGGTCACGCCGGTTGGCTGCTCGAGGGTGCATGGACTTCCCGAAACGTTGGTAAAGCGAAGCGGAGTCACCACATGACCGGCTGCGCCGTCCTCCCCCAGGGCTCGGATCAGCAAGCCCGCCGGAGTGCAGATGGGAACCTCGGAGGCAGTTGGCGTGGTGGTTTCCGGCGGGACCGTCAAGGTCGTCGGGGTGGGGGAGACCTGGGTGGTGGCGACATCCTTTTCGGCGGTCCCGCCGCCGAACAACAAGAACGGAAGTCCGATAATGACCAACACCACCGCCGCGCCGGCCGCGGCAAGGACCCACGCCGGAGCGCGCCGTCCGCGGGATTGGGGGTGTCGTCGAGTCTGCGGAAAGGGGGGAGCCTCGGGAGCAGATGCCGCCAGCTGGTTGACAAGCTCCTCGAGACGATAATCCATCTGCTCAGTCATGAAGAAGCTCCTTGAGTCGGGCCCGGGCGCGGGCGAGGTGGCGTTTGACCGATCCCTCCGAGATGCTGAGGCGGGCCGCTACTTCGGCGGGACGCAAGTCCTCCCAATAGGTGAGGAAGACCGAGGCACGCTGCTGGATGCTCAGCTGGTCGATGGCCCGCAGCACGTCGATGTCGATAGGGGAGGGGGTGACGGTCAGCGGCTGGGCATTGGACTGCTCGCGGATCCTGCGCCGCATTGTGCTGCGATGGTGCGAACGCGCCTGGTTCAGGACCGAGCGATACAGGTAGGCCCGCCGGTTAGAGACCCCGGCCCAGTGGCGGGACTGGAAGGCTCGCAGACAAGCGTCGGTGACCACATCTTGGGCATCGAAGGGGCCGACGAGACCGGTGGCGAAGCGCACTAGCTCCTCGCTGTGCTTGCGGTAGATGTCTTCGTTTTCGGTCATTTCGCCCCTGTGACGCCCCCGACCTCCGGTTTGGGTGACGCACGTCATTCAAACCCTTCGGCCGTTCGGTTCCACGCATTGCCGAGGTCGGTCGCGTAGTGTCGGCGCAAGTTCGGGAAGGATTGGAAGGAGCGCCATGGCCCAGCAGCCGATCGAGCTCATCCTCTTGAAACAATGGGCGACCCACATCGCCACTCCGGTGTGGATCATGGATGTTGAGGGCAACCTCGTGTTCTACAACGAGCCGGCCGAAGTCATCCTCGGGAAACGGTTCGACGAGGCCGGCGAGCTCCACGCCGATCAGCTGGCCGATCTGTTCGTGACGACGGGCCTTGACGGGGAACCGGTCGCGAACAAGGAATTGCCGGTGGTGGTTGCGCTCACCGAACATCACCCGGCGCACGCTGAGCTGCGGATCCAGACTCTTGATACCGGCGAATCTCGGCGCATCGAGGTCACGGCAATCCCCATTGAGGGGCAGGGCGGCCGGAGTCTCGGCGCCTTCGCCGTGTTCTGGGAGTCGGCGTCGAAGTGAGAGTGGAGTTGTGGGGAACCCGGGGTTCGGTGGCGGCAGCTGGACCGGACACGGTTGAGTACGGTGGTGACACCGCCTGCGTACAGGTGACCGGTCCGGCCGGAGAGGTGATCATCCTCGATGCAGGGTCCGGTATCCGGCCCGTGAGTGGTGCCATGGGGGGCGCCGATCGCATCGACATCCTCCTCACGCACCTTCACATGGACCACATTCAGGGGCTCGGGTTCTTCACCCCTCTCTTCGACCCGGCAGTGGAGACTCATGTCTG
>JAOTYB010000247.1 GCA_029862065.1 Acidimicrobiia bacterium
CGCCGGTGGGTGAAAACAGCGGGAGCAGCACCAGGAAGTTGAGGGCGAAGGCGGCCACGCCCAGGCCAGCCATGGCGAGGCCGGCGGTGCGCTGGCGGTAGCGCCATGCCACCCACAGCCCGAACGGCACCACCACCAGCGCGACGTCCTCCTTGGCCGTGAGTGCAATCGCCACCAGCCCGACGGCCCACCAGGGGCGCTCGTCGAGCACCAACACCACCGCGCCCAATAGCAGCGGCAACACCACTATTTCAGGATGAAAGTTGTC
The DNA here is from genome assembly GCA_029862065.1 of Acidimicrobiia bacterium. Classification (GTDB taxonomy): domain Bacteria; phylum Actinomycetota; class Acidimicrobiia; order Spongiisociales; family SHLN01; genus SHLN01. The sequence goes on from JAOTYB010000247.1 coordinate 269, forward strand.
CCACACCGCCCAGCGAACCGCCGGATGCACCAGAAAGGCGAGGGCAATGGCAGCGGCCAGCACCGGCTGCAGCCCAATGCGGCGGCCGATGGCGTACAGCAAGGGTCCAGCCGCCGCAATCGCGATCACGGTGACAACCAGCAGCAGCCGGGGGTCTGCCCAGATCCAATACAACGGGGTGAGCAGCACCATCACGTATGACGAATGGTCGGCGAACAGGTTCAGTCCCCGCAGCGTCACGAACGGGTTGTCGAATCGGCTCAGCAGCCACAACCCCTGGTCGAAGATTCCGAAATCGAAGGTGTAGATCCCAAAGCGGTTGTAGCGGGAGACGATGAGAGCGGCGTGGATGGCCGCGAACACCGCCGTCCCGGCCCAAACCACCGCCCGCAACAGTGACTCGGCCGAAGTGGCGCCTGCCTCGGCGCGGCGGCGGATGAAGAGCGTTGCTGGAGCGGTCACGAGAACCCCATGTCGTGTGATGGGCGGTCCTGGCCGTCAAACTCCCGCCAGGTCCCCCAGGAAGTCTACGAGAAGTCGGCTGACAGCCCCCGGGCTTTCCTGCTGCGTCCAGTGTCCGCATTGTTCGAGGATCTCAACCCGGAGGTCCGGCACCCAACGGTCCATTCCCTCCAGCAGCGAGACCGGCAGTACCGGGTCGGAGTCGGCCGCCACCATCATGGTGGGAACGGTTACCAGAGCATTGGCGAGATGGGCGGTGGCGGCGTGATTGGCGTCGATGTTTCGGTAGTAGTTTGCGGGGCCGGCCAGGGTGCCGGTGGTGAAGGCATCCAAGAACACCCGGAAATCGTCTTCCGAAAGGAAGTCGGGGTCGGCGGCGGCAGCCCGGTAGAAGCCGCAGAGCTTCTGACGAGGGTCGGAGGCGAACCACGCCTCTGCCACCCCCGGCTCCTGCAGCATGAGCACGTAGCCGAAGCGGTCGCTGAGGTTTTCTCGGATGTAGTCGATGGGGGGGAAGGCCGAGCACCGGCCGCGATACGGCACGTTGAGTGACACCAGGCGCTCGATGCGGTCCCGGTGGGTGAGGGCCGCAGTCCAGGCAATGATGGCTCCCCAGTCGTGGGCGACCATCGCCACCTTCTCGTAATCGAGGGCGTCGACGAGGCCGATGACGTCGTCGACAAGCGTAAGCAGCCCGTAGGCGTTTATGTCGGTGGGCTTGTCCGACCCCCCGTATCCCCGCAGGTCGGGTGCGACGGCGTGAAATCCCGCCGCCGCCAGAGCCGGGAGCTGATAACGCCACGAGTGAGCCAGCTCGGGAAAGCCATGAAGCAGCAGCACCGGGTAGCCGGTCCCGGCTTCGGCGACGGCCAATTCGATTCCGTTGACGGCGATCCGGCGAGTCATTGTTCGTACTCCAATCCGAGGGCATGTTCGGCGTCGTCGAGGGTCTGACCGCCCGCCAGCACGGGGGCGAAGCGGTCGCCGGCGTCGCTTAGCCGATCCCAGATGGTTTCGATGGTGAAGAGGTCCGGAGTCAGATCCTCGACTTCATCCCAGGTGAGTGGCGTGGAGACGGGTGCCCCGGGGAAGGGGCGGACCGCATACACCGACGCGATCGTTTTGCCCGCCACGTTCTGGTTGTGATCGATGAATACCTTGCCGGCGCGGTCCGGGATATCCCACTCCATGGTGACATTGGACGGGTCGGCGGCGACGATGAGACGACCCACCGCCTCCACGAACCTCCGGACCCTGGCGTAGGTGTGGACGGGATCGAGTGGCACGTAGATGTGGAGGCCGGTGGCGCCCGAGGTCTTCGGATATGCCCGCAACCCGAGGCTGTCGAGGGCCACCTTGATGTGCAGGGCCACGTCCACCACCTGCTCCCAGCTGGCCCCATCGGCGGGATCGAGGTCGAAGATGGCGAAGTCGGGCCGGTCGACGCTCCC
>JAOTYB010000248.1 GCA_029862065.1 Acidimicrobiia bacterium
GGAACCCGATGACCAGCCGGCCAGCACAACGGCATAGACCGCCATCGATGAGACCGCGAGCACAAACAGCAGTCCGACGTTGAGGTCCATCACCTGCAGCGTGATCTCGCGGTCACCGATGTGGAACGGCCGACCGATCGGAACCACCAGGAACATGAGTACCGCCGGTACGAGCGCCAGGATCGGCGCAAGGAAATAGACGGTCCGCTCGACCCGGCTCGGGATGATCGGTTCTTTGAAGATCAGCTTGATCCCATCGGCCAGGCCCTGGAGCAGACCGGCCGGTCCGGCCCGGTCCGGTCCGATCCGGTTCTGCATATCGGCCAGGATCTTGCGCTCAGCCCAGATGAGCATGAGGGTGGCCACCATCATGAGGGCGAAGGCGGCCACCACCTTGATCACCACGATGAGGACATCGATCCAATCGGTCATGGGTGATCCTTCATAGGAGGGGTCACGAGAGCACCTCGAGCTTGAGTTCCAGCCCGTTGCCGATGCCGACACCCTCTTCCTGGTTGAACGGCACGTACACCGCACCAGGCGCCAGGCCGGGGTCGTGGCGCACCTCGAGATCGGCCGACCCGGCAGAGCCGGTGACCCGCACGAGCGCCCGGTCGGCGATACCCAACCGGGCTCCGTCGTCAGGATTGACAAAGGCAAAGGCGCCCGCCGCCAGCTGCGCAAGCGAGAGGCTGAACCGGACATGCACGCCGTCGTCATAGAGGGTCCGGGCCGAGTGCAGAGCCAGCCGGACGGCCCGGGGCGGGACCCCAATATCGACCGGCACATACCGGAGCGGCTGCTGGCCGGAATCAGCGGGAACCACCACTCCGTCGCGGCCTGCGCCCCATTCGAGCTGCTCCCAGCTCAAACCGCGATAGGCAGGCACGACTGCTGAGATCTCCTTCTGGATCGCTTCGGCAGACACGGCCCCGATGGAAGATCCGAGCGATGCTGCAATGTCCTCGAGGATCGCCCAGGGGGGTCGTGATTGGCCGGGTCCGGCCACCAGCCGGGCCACCTTCTGAACCCGGCCTTCCAGGTTGGTAACGGTCCCCTCGACCTCGGTGAAGCCCTCGGCTGGAAGCACTACGTTGGCCAGGCGGGAAGAGTCGGACAAGAACTGATCGACCGCCACGATGAGGTCGGCGTTTCCGAGGGCCGCCCGGGCGGCTGCCTGATCGGGGAAGTCCCTTGCCGGGTCGGCCCCCAGCAGGAACAGGCCCCGGATGGTGCCATCGGCCAGCCCGGACATGATGCCGGCGGCGTCGCGGCCGGTGGCTTCCGGGAGGGGCGTTGCCCACTCGACGGCCAGGGCCGAGCGGGCCTCGGGGCTGGCGGCGGCGGCCCGGCCCGGCAGCAGCGAAGCGGCCAGGCCCATGTCGAGGGCGCCGAAGAGGTTGGATCGCCGAGCCAGCGGCATGACTCTTGCATCGGGGAGATCGCGCACGAAGGCGGCCACCGCCTCGGCCAACATGGGATCCTCGCTGTAGCCGGTACGACCGAGCAGACCCACCACCGGCCCGCCGCTCATGAGCGCCTCGCGCACTGCCGCCATCTCTCCCTTACCCGCACGCAGCGACTCGAGCACTTCCGGCCCGCGGCCCGGCACATAGGCGACGGTATGGGAGGCCACATCGTGGAGACCGGTCCGGCGGGGGTGGACGATGATGAGGTTGGCACCCGCCTGGGCGGCCTGGCGGACACGCAAATAGAGAACCGGAAGTTCTTCTTTCAGGTCGGGGCCCCACAGCAGAATGGTTTCTGCGACATCGAGGTCGGGGATGGTGGCCCGGGGGCTCACCGCGGCAAGGAATTGAGGGTTGAGGCCGTCATCGAGCTGGGCGTCGATGTGGTTGGTGCCGATGACTGCCCGCAGCAGCTTGCCGAAGGCGTAGGCGTCCTCGTTGGTGCCGCGGGCCCCGCCGAGGCCGGCGACGCTGTCGGGGCCATGCTCGGCGATGATGTCCCCCAGCCACTCGGCCACCACCCGGATGGCTGCGCCCCAGGTGGTCTCCTCGAATTCTCCGTCTGGGCCCCGCACCAGCGGGACCGTCAACCGCTCCGGCGACCCGATGTACTCGAAACCGAACCGGCCTTTGTCACACAGCCACCCCTGGTTGGTGGGCTCGTTGTCCACTCCGAGGAATCGGAGCACCTGGTTCTGGGACGATTGCAC
>JAOTYB010000249.1 GCA_029862065.1 Acidimicrobiia bacterium
CCACTCCTCGACTCCGAGACCGGTCCCCACCCGGTTCGCCCAGAGCGCCGACGGAGACCCGACGACCGCACCCACCGTGCCCACCCACACAACCATCGCAATCGACCGGGCCCGCTTGTCTTCATCAGCGAGGTCGGCGGCGACAAAACGGTTCTGCAGATTCGACGTGTTGCCCACACCCACCGCGGCCATGGCGACCACCAGCAGACCGAACATACCTGCCTGACCAGCGACGAACGCTACCCCGCAGCCGATCACACCGACGAGGTAGCCGCGCCGGATCCCGATTCTGCGCCCAGACCGCTTAGACCTCTGGGCGAGTGGAGCCGCCGCGGCAGCGGTACCCAGCGTTGCGGCAGCGGCGGGGATCCCGGCGACGCTGTCGTTACCTGTCATCTCGGAGGCAAGCAGGGCGGCCACTGCAACAACCGCGACGAAACCCGCATAGCCGAAGGCGTTGGCCGCCATAAGCGTACCAACGGTGTGCCTCTGAATTTGATGCCGATCCACGGAGAGACCCTAGACGCGGATCGGACGCGCCACCGCAAGACCGCAGCAGCAGCCGAGGAGCGATGACCGGGCCCGCTGCCCGTTCACTCCATCGGCAAGCGTGGATAGTCCGGCAGCTCACGGAAGTGCTGCTCCAACGACGCCATAACTGCCAGCACGATGTGGTCGTGCCAGTGGCGGGCAACCACCTGGACCCCGAGAGGAAGACCGAGGCTGCCGGCCTCGACCTGGGCCGCGGTGACATCGGCCATGTCCTTGCCAGCCTTGCGAGGCGTGTCCTCGCCCTCACGGACTCTCGTGATGGACACAACACCAGCCGGGGCACCCAGCACGTTGTAGACGAAGGCGTAGGCGACCGCCGGGAACAGATGCTCGCTGGCCCCATGGGTAAACGCGGGCAGCGCCACCGGCGGGCAAATCACAGCATCAAACCTTCCGTCGTCAAGCGACCGGGTGAAGTCGGCCTGGTATCGGTTGCGGGCCTCGACCAGCCGGAAGTACTCCTCCGTCGAAACCCGCTGCAGATTCCTTATCTGCCGGGCCACCTGATGCTGGCCTCTCGTCTCCATCAGCTTCGCCACCACCGGCCGCATCGGCGCCGGCATTGTCACCCCCCGGATCAGCCCGGCCACCTGCGGAATCGGCTTCTCCCCATCCAGCAACCGGAGATAATCCCCGGCTCCGCCTGCCGAAGCCGCTCTGAGGAACAGCCGGATACCTTCCTCAGCATCCGGCGGCGCCACCGGCTCCACCTCGGCGCCCATCGCCCGCAATGCCGCGGCAGCATCTTCGACGGCTCGCCTGATCGAGGCAGCCACCGGGAAGTCGCCATTGTCGGTGTACATCCCGATACGAAGACCGGCCACCTGCACCCGGTCCGGGTCGGTCCAGGGAACGGGCGGCACCAGATCGGGCATCGCCTGCTGAGACGTCTCGACAAACAGCCTCATCGCCAACGTCACGTCGGCGACGCTGCGCGCAATCGGACCCGGCTGCGGAATGAACAACTCCTGCCCGTTCCCCAGCAACCCGGGAGGGAAATCACTATTGGTCAGCCGGCCCGACGTGGGTTTGAGACCGTGCACCCCGCAGAAGTGGGCCGGAAGCCGGGTGCTTCCTCCGAAATCACCCGCCAGCCCGAGCGCCGAGCCCCCGGCGGCGACCACGGCGGCCTCCCCGCCACTGCTACCGCCCGGGGTGCGGTCCGGGTTCCACGGGTTGTTGCTCCGCCCGTACACCGGGTTGTCGCTCTCCCAGCCGGCCAGGGTCTGAATGATGTTGGTCTTGCCCAGGATGATCGCCCCGGTGTCCCGCAGCTTCGTCACCAGCGGGCCCTCGTCGTTGCTCACGTTGCCGACCTTGCTGGTGGCGCCGAGGGTGGTCTGGGTACCGGCGACCCGGAACTGCTCTTTGATGGTCACCGGCACGCCGTGCAGCGGGCCGAGCTCGTCACCGCGTTGTTGCACCTCGTCCGCAGCCGCCGCCTGGTCGCGAGCTTCGTCGAACAGCGGGATGACAACCGCGTTCAACTGTGGATTTGTTTCCTCGATGCGCCCGATGTGCGCCTCGGTCACGTCGACGGCCGATAGGTCGCCCCTCCGGATTCTCTTCGCCAACTCCGAAGCGTCGAGTCCAGTGATCATTGTGAGTCCTTTCGATG
>JAOTYB010000089.1 GCA_029862065.1 Acidimicrobiia bacterium
CGATCCGAGATGGACCGGGATGTGTTCGGCCTGGGCGAGCATCTCGCCGGACGAGACAAACACTGCCGCCGAGCAGTCCGCCCGCTCCTTGATGTTGGGCGAGTAGGCCGTCCGCCGCAGCACGACTCCCATCTCGTCGGCCACCTGGGCAAACCGGTTGCGAGCAACCTCGAGGGTGATCGGGTCGATCGTCACCACTCCACCACCAGGGCGCCGCTCTCATGTACCCGAGCTCGTTCACTTGCTCCCAGGAACGTGGTCGCCTCGGGCTCCTCGATCACGGCCGGGCCGGCTACTTCTACTCCGGGGGCGAGGGCGGGACGCCACCACACCGCCGCCGCTTCGATCGACCCATCCACCATTACCTGCCGGGAACCGCGGGCGGGCTCTCCGGCCGGGGCGACCGGGGGGAGGTCGGGCCAGGCGATGGCCGCCGAACCGAGGGCCGTAGCCCGGACCGTCACCGCTTCGATCGGGTCCTCGGGCCGGGCGAACCCGTTGCGCTCGACATGGAGCCGATGGAAGCGGCCCGCCAGGGCATCCCAGCCTTCACCGGCCTGGTAATCGACGGCCAACTCGTGGGACTGCCCGCGATAGCGAACGTCGACCGCCGTCAACACCTCCACCTGCGGAACTCCCGAGCTTTCCAGGGCCGCAGTCGCCTGCTCGGCCACCGCGACGAGGACGTCGTCCATGTGGTCCTGGTCTTCGGTCATCACCGTGCGGGCCCCCTCCAGGCGAGGCGGGCTCAGCAGGAGGCCGAGGGCTGAGAACACCCCGGCGTGTCGCGGGACGATCACTCCCGCCATGTCGAGGCGGCGGGCCAAGGCGGTGGCGTGAAGACCGCCGGCACCGCCGAATGCGACCAGGTGAGCCCGGCGAGGATCAGCGCCTTGTTCCACCGACACCGTACGGATGGCGCCGGCCATGATCTCCTCCACCACCTCAATGATCCCGGCAGCGGTGGCCGCGGCATCCAGCCCCAGCCGGTTGCCCAGGTCGGTGAGCGCACCTCGAGCCGCCTCCGGGTGAAGATCAAAGTCGGCGCCAAAGCGAGCGTCCGGATTGATACGTCCGAGCGCCACGTTGGCATCGGTCACCGTCGGCTCGCTACCTCCGTGGCCGTAGGCGGCCGGCCCGGGACGGGCGCCGGCGCTGCGCGGCCCGACTCGCAAAGCCCCCCCGGGGTCGACCCAGCCGATGCTCCCTCCCCCGGCTCCCACCGTGTGGATGGCCACCGACGGCAATCGACACGGGTACCCGGCGATGGAACGCTCGTGGGAGATCTCCGGGCGGCCCTTGTCGATACGACACACATCGGTCGAGGTGCCCCCCATGTCGAAGGAGATGAGATGGTCGGACCCGAGGGCCTGCCCGAGCTCGGTCGCCGCCACCACTCCGCCGGCCGGCCCCGACAGCAGGGCGGCGGCGGGATGGGCCGCCGCTCCTGCTGCGGTCATCAGGCCACCCGAAGACCGCATGACGAGAACGTCATCGGGAAGGCCGGCCCGTCCGGCCGATTCGGTGAGTCGGGTCAGGTAGCGAGCCATCACCGGCTGCACATATGCGTTGAGCACCGTGGTCGACGCCCGTTCGTACTCGCGGAATTCCGGTGCGACTTCACTCGACAGCGACACCAATACTTCGGGGTGTCGGGTGAGTACGGCTTCCCGAACGGCGATCTCGGGAGCCGGGTCGAGATAGGAGTAGAGCAGCGAGATGGCGACAGCCTCCACCCCGCTCAGCTTGTCGAGCCCGGCGAGCGCCACCCGGCGATCGCGAGCCACCAATGGCGGGGGCCGCTCGATGCCCGGGTCGTACAGCGATGGGCGGTCCTGGCGACCGATCTCCAAGACGTCCTCGAAGCCGGGGGTCGTGATCAGCGCGGTTTCGGCCCCCGCCCGCTCCAGCAAGGCATTGGTCGCCACCGTTGTGCCATGCAGGAATCGCTGGGTGTCCGGACCGTGCTCGCCTGCGCCCGCCACCACTCCCCGGCTCTGATCATCGGGGGTGCTCGGGACCTTGCTGGTGAGGATGTCGGTTCCGTCCCACACGACAACGTCGGTGAAGGTGCCGCCGACATCGACCCCAATCGTCCCGCTCACAGTTGTTTCCGATACATCGGGCGGCGCGGCTTGCGCCGGGCGACCTCGGTGAATCCAGCATTCACAAACATGGACTCAAGCCCATGCCAGGCATCGGTGTCACCGAGCGGACCATCGGGAGCCACCGGATAACCCTCGAGAATGGAGGCCCCGAGCTCCCGAGCCCGTTGCTCCGCTCCTGTCAGCAAAGCTGAGGCAACCCCCTGGCCACGGTGGCCCGCGCGAACAACGAAGCACGTCACCGACCACACTTCGGCATCATCGATCGGCTTGGTCACCGGCGAGCGATCGAGACGTGAGTACTCCGCCCGGGGGCCAAGCGCCGCCCAACCGACCGCCACGCCATCGCCGTCGTAGGCGAGGACCCCGAACTCACGCGCCTCCGTCAGATTCGATCTTTGGGCCTGGCGGTTCGGTTCGTAGTTCTGTGCTTGGAACTCGGCGCCGGATTGTCGGTTCCACATACACCAGCACCCCGACCAGGCCCCATTGGGTCCGAACAGGTCTTCGAAGTCGGCGAGGTTGTCGGCGGCCGGTTCTATGCGGTAGCTCACAAAACGAGGCTACCGACAGGAGCGCGGCGCAGGCAGGGCCGGACGTCGTACCTACCCTCCGCCTGTGAAACAGATTGCCACTTTCGGAGCGCTCATGGTGATGGCGCTCGGGGCCTGTGGCGGTTCCGCGGCGGATGCACCAACGACGGCCTCGACCAGTCCTTCCACGACTGTGGCGACCACAACCACGCTGCCCCCGACAACCACCACCTCCGTCCCGCCGACAACCACCACTCTGCCTCCAGCCGGGCCCGCCAGGTATCGGTTGGTCGTTACGAACACTTGGAGCGAGGCCACCCATCCGGGAGCAGTGCCGGCAGACGCCCACTTCTCCTTCCTGGCGGGCGCGACCCACAAGGGAGCCGCCTCCCTATGGGCTATTGGCGAGCCGGCCACCCCCGGTGTCACCGAAATGGCCGAGACCGGAAAGACTGACATCCTCGTGAACGAAATCGGTGCCCTCGAGGGAGTCGGCACAACGCTCGACTGGCCCTGGTGGTTCTGTGCCGAAACAACTCGGAGCTCCAAATGCGGCGAGCTGACCGTCGAATTCGACGTCGACCCGGACTTCCCGTACCTGACGCTGGCAGCCATGATCGGCCCAAGCCCCGATTGGTTCGTCGGAGTGGACAGCCTGTTACTCCAGGAGGATGGGCAGTGGCGACGCATTATCGAATGGGCCCTCTTCCCCAATGACGCTGGCACCCGCACCAGCAACCGCTTCGCCCTCTTCGGTCCTCAGAATGATCCTCCCGACCCGATAACCCAGATCACAGCCGATTCGGAGCAGCTCATCGGCCCCCAACCATTAGGCACCTACCGCCTGGAACTGATCGATCTGCCGTAGTGCCGAGAGCCTCGCGGGCCAGTCAGGACCATGCCTCGGCAACGGCGAGCGGTACTTTCCCCCCAAAGGGGGGACTGACAAACCAAGCAGCCATGCCTCGGGAACGGCGAAGGCGTTGCCGGCCGCCCCCCTACCCCTCGCCTGCGGCGAGCGGTACCTTCCCCCCGAAGGGGGGACTGACGAACCAAGCAGCCCTGCCTCGGCAACGGCAAAGCCGTTGCCGCAAGCAACACGAAGTGTTGCCGGTTACTTGAGCTCGATGGTGGCGCCAACCGCCTCGAGGGCCTCTTTGGCCTTGTTGGCCGTCTCCTGATCGACGCCTTCCAACGCGGCCACCGGGGCGCTCTCGACCAGCTCCTTGGCCTCCTTGAGCCCGAGGCTGGTGAGCGAACGGACCTCTTTAATCACCTGGATCTTCTTGTCGCCGACCGCGGTAAGCATGACGTCGAATTCATCCTTCTCCTCAGCCGCGGCCGCGCCGCCGCCGTCGCCGGCAGCAACCGCTACTGCCATCGGGGCTGCAGCAGTCACCTCGAACTTGTCTTCGAACGCCTTAACGAACTCGGACAGCTCGAGAACGGTCATGCCCTCGAAGTGCTCCAGCAGGTCGTCGCTTGTCATCTTCGCCATAGTCATTTCTCCTTTTGCGATCTATTCGGAATCTTTTGAATCTTCAGCGGGGGACTCGGTGTCGGCCTCCGGCTCTACGTCAGCCTCGGCAGCCTCCTCGGCCGTTTCAGCATCTGCTGGAACGTCATCAGCCTCGGCGGCAGGCTCTTCAGCAGCTGGCTCTTCACCAGGTTCCTCGCCAGCCGGCTCTTCAGCAGCTTCGGGACTAGCCACGGCCTCTGCAGCAGCGTCCTCGCTGCCAGCATCCTCAGCCGCCGGCTCTTCAGCAGTGTCCTCATCGGCGGCCTCCTCGGGCTCGGCGGCGGCTTCGACGGGCTCGGCGACGGCTTCGGCTGGCTCGGGGGCGGCCGATGGCTCGGCTTCCTTCTTCTCCAACAACTGTTGCATGGCCGATGCCGGCTGACGCAGGATCGCCGTCATCAGCCCCGCAAGTTTGGCCATGGGTGCGGCCATGGCTCCGGCCAGCTTGGCCAGCAACACTTCACGCGGCTCGATGCTGGCCAAGCGTTTGACGTCGTCGGGCATGAGGGTCTCGCCGGCGAGCAATCCGCCCTTGAGCACCAGGAACTCGTTGTCGTCGGAGAAGTCTTTGAGACTCTTGGCGGCCGGAACGGGATCGCCTTCCGTGAAAGCAATGGCGGTTGGGCCTTCCAGCCACTCCAACAAGTCGGGAAACCCGGCGGCCTCGGCGGCCCGGCGGGCCAGCGACATCTTCATGATCCTGTATTCGGCGTTGGCGGCTCGCAGCTGTCGACGCAGTTGCTGCTGCTGGCCAACCGTCATCCCCCGGTACTCGGTGACGAATACGCCCCGGGAGGATTCGAGCTTTTGCTTGATGTCATCGACAACGGCGACCTTTTCGGGTCGTGCCATGTCTGCTCCTCTACGAATGGAAAACTCCGACCAAAGAGGTCGGAGCTTCGAGAGATCCGACCTGCGCAGGCAACTTCGGCCACGAATGGCGCCGGCGGTCTCCGGTCAGGAGGTATTGATTTGTAGACGGGAGGTTAACCCGTCTGAGGCCAAATCGTCAATGGCTTAGTCGTACCAGCGCCGGTTCATCTCCTCGTGCGTCGGCAAGGGAGCCAAGGTGTGGATGCTCTTGACGGGCGGGGCCGGCCCCCGCACCAGCCCACCGATGAAAGCGCCGAGCCCGAGGACGAGGAAGAAGCCTTGAGTGACGGTGCGGTCCCGAGCCGCGATGTAACACGAGTTGGTGAGGTACGGTCCCTCGATCTGTGGTGCGTACTCGTCGAAGAACACGACCCGGATGGTGCTCCCACAGGTGTACCGACGGATATCGGCCGTGTGGACAGTTCCGGCAGTAACCGAGTAGTCGCGCAGGCCCAAGAAGAGCACGAGTGCGAACAACACGCCGGCGGCGGTGAACAGGCCGGCTCGATACACCGAGCTACCTAGTGAGCGAGCTTGGCAAGTTCGTCGAGATGAGACAGGTCGACCCGGACTCCGGGGCCCATGGTCGAGGAAATCGACAGATTGCGGATGAACCGACCCTTGGCGGATGGTGGGCGAGCTCGCACGATTTCGTCCGTGAGGGCCGCCAGGTTGGCAATCAACATGTCGACTTCGAACGAAGCTTTACCGAAGATGGCATGCACGTTTCCCGCCTTGTCATTGCGGTACTCGATCTTGCCCGCCTTGAAGTCGGTCACCGTCTTGGCAATGTCGAACGTGACGGTGCCCGCCTTGGGATTCGGCATGAGCCCGCGCGGGCCGAGAATCTTGCCCACCTTGCCCACCTCGGACATGAGGTCAGGAGTGGCGATGGTGAGGTCGAAGTCGAGGTCGCGCCCGGCCTGGATGGCCTCGGCCAGCTCCTTGCCCCCGATGATGTCGGCGCCGGCGTCCTCCGCCTCTTTGGCCTTGTCGCCGGCGGCGAATACGGCCACCCGGATTGTCTTCCCGGTGCCGTGAGGCAAGGAGACCGTCCCGCGAACGTTCTGGTCGGCGTGGCGGGAGTCGATCCCCAGACGGAAATTGGCTTCTACGGTCTCATCGAACTTGGCGCTGGCATTGGCCTTGACCATCGCCACAGCCTCGGCGGCCAGGTAGCTGGCGGCGGGGTCGATTGACTGGCGGGCGGTATTGAATCTCTTGCCGTGACTCGGCATGTGTTACTCCTTGTGGTGCAAGCGGCTTGTGGCCTCCCACGTAGGCGGGTTATCCCTCGACGGTGAAGCCCATCGAGCGGGCAGTTCCTTCGATTATTTTCATCGCCGCCTCAATGTCATTGGCATTGAGGTCGGGCATCTTGGTTTCGGCAATCTCCTTGACCTGAGAACGGGTAACCGAGGCCACCTTCTCCTTGTGGGGCTCGGCCGAACCTTTGGCCACCCGGGCCGCCTGGCGCAGCAGCACGGCCGCCGGAGGCGTCTTGGTGATGAACGTGAACGAACGATCCTCGTAGACGCTGATCTCAACCGGGACGATCGTCCCAGCCTGATCTGCCGTCTGAGCGTTGTATGCCTGGACGAAGTCCATGATGTTGACGCCGTGCTGTCCCAACGCTGGGCCCACCGGGGGCGCCGGGCTGGCCTGGCCGGCCGGCACCTGCAGCTTGATCATGGCCATGAGTTTCTTGCGTCCCATTAGTAATCCCCTAGAGCTTCACGATTTGTTCGAAGTTGAGCTCGACCGGAGTCTCGCGGCCGAAGATATTGACGAGCACCCGGACCTTCGACTGGTCAAGGTTGATCTCCTCAATCACGCCATTGAAGTCGGCAAAGGGACCGTCGACCACGCGAACGGTTTCTCCCACGCCCCAGGCCGGCTGGAAGCGCGGGGCAGCTTTCTCGGCGGCCTCGGCTTTCTTGACGCCGAGGATGCGCTCGACTTCACGCCGGGACAGTGGGACTGGCTTGGTACCTGAGCCGACGAACCCGGTGACACCCGGTGTGTTGCGAACCGCAAACCAGGAGTCATCAGACAGGTAGAGACGCACCAGGATGTAGCCGGGGAACACCTTCTTGGGGACGGTCACCTTGCGCCCGCCCTTGATCTCGACCACATCCTCCATGGGGATGACGACGTCGAAGATCTCGCCTTCCATGTGCATCGAGTGGATCCTGGTCTCGAGGTTGGCCTTCACCTTGTTCTCGTATCCCGAATACGAGTGAATGACATACCAGTCTCCGGGCAGGTCGTAGGGGCTGGCGGGGCCGGTGTCGGCGGCGACATCCTCGACCTCTTCCTCTTCGGCATCCTCATCGGTCTCGGATTCAGCCGCCCTCTCTTCGGGGGCCGCTTCTTCCGTCGTCACCTCGACCTCAGCCTCGGGCTCGGCGGCAGTCTCCGTAGCTTCGGTAGCTTCGACCTCTGCGGCTTCGGCCTCTGCGGCTTCCGCCTCGGCAGCTTCGGCGGCGGCTTTGGTTTCGGCGGGACTCAGGACTTCTTCGAGCTGGTCGGGTGAGCTCAGGCCGATCGAGGCAAAGGCAGCCGCGAATGCACCGCCGACACCTTCATCGCCCCCGCCTGAATCGCTCGCTTCCATATCCACACCGGCCGGAGCCGCGTCGACTGACTCGGACGTCTCAATTGCGTCGTCTTGTGGCTGATCCTCTTCGGGATCGGGAGCGGCGACTGCCTGATCTTCCATGCTCGTCATTTGAGGATGAGATCAACGAAGGCCGTGTTGAATACGTAGTCGAGCCCGGAGGTATAAGCGGTGAGCGCCACGGTCGTGATCAACGAGACGGCGGTGTAGGTGGTGAGGGTTTGGCGGTCGGGCCAGGCCACCTTGGCTAGTTCCTGACGAACCTCATGCAGGTAGGTACGAATGGAGCGCCTCTCGCGGCCCTCACCGACAGCACTGCCGGCGGCGCGTTGAGCCGCGGCCTGGCGATTCGGCTGTTTGCCCTGCTTCTTCTCGAGCCGCTCGGCGCGAGCCTGTTGGCGGCGAAGTTCTCGGTTCATCAGTTCCTCTTAGTTTTCACTGCATCT
>JAOTYB010000090.1 GCA_029862065.1 Acidimicrobiia bacterium
GGGCTCCCCAAGGGCCACCCCAAGAAGAATGAGCTGGTGGTGAGCGCGGCCGCCCGGGAAGTCCAAGAGGAGACCGGGCTCTTGGTAACCGTTTCCAGCGACACCCCCGCCGCATCCATCGACTACTGGTTCGTCGCCCCCGACGGTGAGAAGGTTCACAAACGGGTCGAGTTCTTTCGGATGGAAGCGGTTGGTGGCAATCCGGCCGACCATGACGATGAGGTCGAAGAAGTCGCTCTGCTGGCTCCCGCCGAGGCCCGCCGGCGGCTCACCTACGACAACGAGCGAGCCGTGCTCGACCAAGCTCTCGTCTAATGCGAGTGCGGGGCGAGTGGCCCAACCCGGTTGCGCTTCGTCACGGGTGGTCGCGGGCCGTCGCCCGACCATGGAACCGCACCCGCAGCGACGCCCACCTGCGGTTGGTCCGCGGCTCCTCGGCCTTTCTCACCGCCGCCACCCAGACCGTGCTCGACTTGGGGGCAACCGCCGTGGTGTCCCAGCCGCTGATGGCCGGCGCCCAACGGCCATGGCGGGCAGCCGGCTTTGAGACCTTCACCGCCCTCTCACTCCTCCGGCTGCCAATCGGCGGGGAACTCGACGGAGGGGAGGGTGTTCGCAGGCTCGGCGACAGCGTGTGGAAGCGGGTGGTTGCCATCGATGCGGCCGCCTTCGGTGACTACTGGAAAGCCGATCTTCCCGCTCTCGTGGAAGCCCTCAAGTCGACCCCCGACAGCGTTCTCCTGGGAGTCGACGACGAGGCCAGCGGCCAACTGGCCGGATATGCCATCGTGGCGGCTTCCTCCGCCAGCGGCTACCTGCAGCGACTGGCCATCGACCCCGCCTACCAGCGTCGCGGCTACGGCCGCACGTTGACCAGAGCCGCCCACAACTGGGCCCGGCGGCGAGGAGCCCACACCCTGCTGCTCAACACCAAGCCCGACAACCAGGAGGCACTGACGCTCTATCGGTCTGAAGGCTATGTGGTGCTCCCGGAGCGTTTGGAACTGCTGCACTATCCGGCCGGGGCCACCTGACAGTGGCCGCCACACTCCCCCCCCGCTACCAACTCGAAATCCGCCTCGGACGCGACCATGACATCGAAGAGTGGCTGGCGACCGACCTCACGCTCGACCGCCCGGTGCTCGTCAGAATGCTCGGTCCCGAAGTTGGCCCCGAACGCCGCCGTCAGTTCCTCCACGACGTGCGGTCGTTGGCGTCAGTGTCTCATTCCCACCTGCTTGAGGTGTACGCCGCCGGGACCGACGGAGATCACACCTGGATGGTGGCGGAATGGACGGGAGGGGTGACCCTTGCCGATCGTCTCGAAGCGGGCACATCCATCCCGGACGAGGAGTTCCTTCCAAACGCGGCCGGCCTGGCCTCGGCTCTCGCCGAGCTCCACGCCCGCACCATTGTCCACGGCACGATTGGGCCCGACGCCATCAGCTTCGCAGCCGCCCACCCGGCCAAGCTCAAATCGTTCGCCCGGCCCGGAAGGGGCGACAGCCCGGCTCGGGACGTTGCCGATCTGGCCCGAACGCTCGAGGCTTCCATCACCGGTCTGAGCGTCGATGCTCCCCCGCCCTCACAACTCACCGACTCCATCCACAGCTCGGTGGACCGGGCACTGGCCGATGCCAAGGACGGCCTCCTGACCGCAGCCGAATTGGCCAACCGACTCCAGGCGGCTCCCACCGTTCACGCCTCCGGCGGTCCGTCCCGCTGGTCCTTCCGCTGGCTGATCCCGGCCGGTGCCCTCGGCATAGCCGCCCTGGTGATGACGCTTGTCAACCCGTTCAGCCGATCGGAAACCGAGCCGCCCTTCGCCCTTCCCGAACCACCTGCCACCACCCTTCCTGCCACGACCACCACGTCGACCACTGTCCCCGATCTGCGAGTGATCGTCGTTGACGTGGTCGACCCCTCCCAGGACGGCGAAAGGGACGCCGAATTGCCGAACCTCACCGACGGCGACCGGGCGACCTCGTGGCGCACCGAGCGGTACTTCGCCCCCATCACGCTGATCAAGCCCGGAGTTGGCGTGAGCTTTGTGCTCGACCGGCCGCCGTCGACCATCGAGCTGGACGGGAGCGGCGGCACGGTGTTCGACATCCGCTGGGCACCAACCCAACCAGCCTCCCTCGACGAGTGGGAGACGGTGGCTTCCGGCGCTCTGCCGGGCGACGGAACAGTTACAACCACGGTCGACCTGCCTCCCCGGGCCGGGGGCTTCTGGCTGTTGTGGCTCACCGAGCTGTCCTATCAGGGCCAGTCAGACCAGGATCCGCCCCAGGATTTCTATTACTCGTTCATCTACGAAGTACGGTTCTCGCCGTGAGCGAAGACATTGAGCTACTCGACCGGTTCATCGCCGGGGATCAGGAAGCGTTCAATCAGCTCATGCGCGCCCACGAGGACCGCGTGTTTGCCATCGCCCTCCGGATGATGCGCAACCGCGACGCGGCTCTCGATGCCGCCCAGGAAACCTTCTTGACCCTCTACCGCAAGGCCGACCGCTTCCATCGCAAATCCGCCTTCTCCACCTGGCTCTATCGGGTGACGATCAACACGTGTTATGACCAGCTTCGCAAACAGAAGCGGCGTCAGGCAGATCCCCTGCCCGAAACCAATGACCCGGTCGACCCCCACTCGGCTGATGAGGTCGCAGCTGCCGAACTGCGGCCCGACCTGGCCGCCGCCCTCGCCACCTTGCCCGAGGACTTCCGGATTGCCGTAGTGTTGTCCGACTTCGAAGGAAACTCGCTCGAAATGGTCGCTGAAATACTCGAGGTGCCGGTCGGCACCGTCAAGTCCAGATTGTTCCGCGGCCGACGCCTGCTGGCTCAAAAGCTCGGGAACCTTTCCCCCACCCCAGACCCTCAAAGGGATGAGCATGGATAACTACAACCCCGACCTGATCTTCGATCTCGCCGCCGGCATCCTTCCCGAGGACGAGGCCCGGGCGGCCGAAGCCGCTCTCACCGCCGAAGGCCGAGCCGAATTGGCCGCCCAGCGAGCGGTGCTGGCCGCGATCGCCGCCGAGCCAATGGTTGGCATGAACGACATCGAGCGAGCCCAACTGCACCGCTCGGTGGCCGACGGTATCGCCGCCACCACCCGCGAACTGAGCCCGGTCGAGATCGCCCAACCCCGGGCTTCTACCCGCCAAACGCGGTCGGTCCGGTGGATGCGCTGGGCATCGGCCGCCACCGCCGCCGCCATGTTCGTCGGCGTAGTCGCCGTTGGCTCTCAGCTCTCGATCGGAGGCGATAGTGACACCTCCGACACCACTATCGCTACTGCGGGCGGGGCTCTCTCTTCAGCCACGACCGTGGCTGCCACTACGACCACTGCCGAGGCCGCACGTGCCGAAGCCGGCGCCGATTCCTTCGAGAGCGCCGACGGCGCGCTGCTTGAGCCGCCTGAGGTGAGAAGCGCCAACGTGGAAGAAGACCTCCGGGACTTGGCCGTCACCATGATCAATACCCAACGCTTTGACAGTTTGGCCACCCTCGCCTGTTACGACGAGGCGATGCAGGAGTTGACGATCGTGGATTGGGAGCCCGTTACCTTTATCAGCGAGGACGGCAGCGAAGTCGAAGCTATCGGTTTCTCGTACCGCACCACCGCCACGGCCGACCCCACCGCCATCCAGCTGTACGAGGTCGCGACCTGCCTGCCCATCGTCACCGAGTAGCAGGCGGGCTAGCATCGCGCTGGTTGTGGACGATTTTCCTACCAAACTCGCTGATCTGCTCGAGGGCGTAGCCGCCAAGGCTCGCGCTCTCACTGTCGACCGCCTCGCCCAATGGAGCAAGATGGCCGCCCTCGGCATGGTGGCCGCCGCCCTCGGCTCTCTGGCCGCCCTCTTCCTCATCATCGGACTGTTTCGACTGATCTCATCGGTCATCGGCGTCACCCCGACCTATGCCGCCATCGGTGGAATCTTCCTGGTGGCCGGGGTGTTCCTGTGGCTCAAGAGAACCAAACCTCCGAAGGAGCTGACATGAGCGAGCAGGTGCTCATCATCGGGTCGGGCCCCGCCGGCCTCACGGCCGCGGTGTATGCCGCCCGGGCCGACCTCAAGCCGCTGCTGGTCGAGGGAATGGCCGCAGGGGGCCAGCTCATGCTCACCACCGATGTTGAGAACTACCCGGGCTTCCCGGACGGCATCATGGGCCCAGAGCTGATGGAGCAGTTCCGCAAACAAGCCGAGCGCTTCGGGACCCGCATTGTCACAGCCGATGTCACCAAGGTGGACTTCAGTTCCCGTCCGTTCAAAGCATGGGTCGACGCCGACGAGTACGAGGCAGACAGCATCATCATCTCGACCGGTGCCAGCGCCCGATGGCTCGGTCTCGAAAACGAGGAGCGGCTGCGCGGCCACGGCGTGTCGGCCTGCGCCACCTGTGACGGTTTCTTCTTCCGCGACGTCGAAGTCGCCGTCGTCGGAGGCGGCGACTCGGCGATGGAAGAAGCCTTGTTCCTCGCCAAATTCGCCAGCAAAGTCACCATCATCCACCGTCGCGACGAGTTCCGTGCCTCAAAGATCATGATCAAGCGGGCAATGGAACACGAGAAGATCGAAGTGATCTGGAACACCGAAGTCACCGACGTGCTCGGCGAGAGCCAGGTTGAGGGGCTCACACTTCGCAACCGGGAGACCGACGAGGTAACCGAGTTCAAGACCGGCGGCCTCTTCCTGGCTATCGGCCACACACCGAACACCGAATTGTTCAAAGGTCACATCGAGCTCGACGATGTCGGCTACATTCACCTTCCCGGCCCGGGGACCATGACCTCTGTCGAGGGTGTGTTCGCCTCCGGCGACGTCGCCGACCACACCTACCGGCAGGCAATAACCGCCGCCGGGACCGGCTGCATGGCGGCGATCGACGCCGAGCGATGGCTGGCAGAACAGGAATGAACCGGTGTCGGCGGGCGTTGTGGAACCCGAAGACCGAACTTGCAAGGAGGTGGAGGCCAACCGGCCGACCACAATGTCTGAAAACATGATCACCGCCACTGACGACACCTTCACCGACATCGTCAGCGCCGAAAAGCCCGTCCTCGTCGACTTCTGGGCTGAGTGGTGTGGCCCCTGCCGCATGATCGCTCCCATCCTGGACGAGGTCGCCTCAGAGAATGACACCTTGTCGATTGCCAAGCTGAATGTCGACGAGAACCCGCAAGCTGCCATGCAGAACGACGTCATGAGCATCCCCACCATGATCCTGTTTCAGGACGGGGTGGAGAAGAAGCGCCTGGTTGGCGCCCGCTCCAAGGCCGCGCTCATGGACGAGCTCGCCGAGTTCCTCTAAACCCAACGATTCGCAACACCGAGGGCCGGGCCCCACCACCCGGCCCTCTTGCGCGCCCGAGTGACGATCGGTTTAATCACCTCCGCCCTACCATCAGCTGATGCGGCTCTATCGACGATCCGACTCGGGCGACGCCGTCCGCGATATCCAACAGCGGCTCGAGCGTCTCGGCTACGAAATCGAAGTGGATGGGCACTTCGATACGGGTACCCAAACGGCAGTCCGGGCATTCCAAGAGCGCCGGGGGGTTCCGGTTGACGGGATTGTCGGCCCGGACACCTGGCGGGAGCTGGTGGAGGCCGATCGATCCATCGGCGACCGCGTGCTCTACTACCGGCGTCCAATGATGCGGGGCGACGACGTCGCCCGGCTGCAGAACCAGCTGAATCTCCTGGGTTTCGATGCGGGTAAGGAAGACGGCATCTTCGGACCCGAATGCCAACGAGCACTCATCGAGTTTCAGGAGAGTAGACGCCTGGCAGAAGATGGAATTATGGGACCGGTGGTCCTGGCCGAGCTCAAGCGGGTGGGGAGAGCAATTGGCCAGGCCGGCCGACAGGCCGTCCGCGAGCGGGAGTGGTTGCGGGACCGCCCTCGCACCATCTCCGGCTTGCGGGTCGCCGTCGATCCCGCCTGCCGGGGAACCCAGGAAGCCTCCGACGCCTGGGGAGCCGCCATTGGCGCCAAGGACGCCCTCACCGACTTTGCAGCCCTTCCATTTACTACCAGATCAGAGGACGTGTGGGCCGATGAATCACTCCGGGCCAGGCACTGCAACGACAGCGGGGCTGATTTCGTACTCAGCTTTTCCCTACCGGAACCGGCCGAGCCCGGGGTGTATCACTTCGCCACCGCCACAAGTCATAGTGAGGTGGGAGCGCGCCTGGGACAGCATTTCGGCCGGGCCTTGGGGTTGCCTTCTTCGGGACGAAACACCCCGATTCTGCGAGAGACACGATCCCCCACCATCGTGATAGCCGCCGATCCGCTCGACCACGCTCTAGGAAAGGCGGTTGCCGCCGCCCTGGAGGGTTTCCTCAACGACACCTAATTCAGCTGTAGCGGCCGTGGGCCAGGCTATTCAGCCATGGCGCGGTAGATGCGCTCGAGCTCTTCCAGACTGGAGAAGGGCAGGACGACCTTGCCCGACTTCCCGTTGAAGCTGATCTTGGCCTTGGTCTCGAGACGCTCTGCCAGACGCTCCTCCAGGGCGATGATTTCGGCGGGTCGGGGTACGGCCGGTCGGGCAGCAGGGGTCGCTGCCCCCGCGCCCCCTTGGGCTCTGGCCCGGGCTGCGTCTTCGATCGCCCGCACCGACCAGCCCTCGGTGGCCGCTCGTTTGGCGATGTGTTCGGCGTAGGCAAGGTCATCGATTCCGGCTAGCGCTTTGGCATGCCCACCGCTTAGCTCGCCCCTCTCGATGAGGCCCTGGATGGAGGCCGGCAACTGCAGCAGGCGCAGGGCGTTGGTGATCGTCGATCGGCTCTTCGCCACCCGTTTTCCGACTTGTTCGTGGGTCCAGCCAAAATCCTCCATGAGCTGGCTAAAGGCGGCGGCTTGCTCGAGGGGGCCTAGTTGCTCGCGTTGGACGTTCTCGATGAGGGCTTCGGTGAGGTTGTGCCACTTCTCTTCGTTTTCGTCCCGAATCACCGCGGGGATCTCGCCCAAACCGGCAATGCGGGCGGCCCGCCACCGTCGCTCCCCTGCCACCAGTTCGAACCCGTCGCCGCGAGACCTGACGAGGACGGGTTGCAGAACACCTACCTCCTTGATCGAGGCTGCCAGATCCTCGAGCGCCCCCTCGTTGAAGTTGGTGCGCGGTTGGCTCGGGTTTGGCTTGATCTGGTCAAGAGGGATCAGCGCAAAGCCAACCGCCGCCTCCGCATTGGATTCCGTCTGGGGGATGAGTGAATCGAGGCCTCGGCCCAATCCACCTTTACGTTCGGCCATGCCGCCTCCTGAACTCTCTGCCCAACTCACGATAGGCAATTGCTCCTCGACTCATCTCATCAAATGCTTCAATCGGCTCCCCAAACGAGGGGGCCTCGGATAGGCGCACCGTGCGGGGAATGATCGTGTCATAGGCCGTTTCCCCGAAATGGGCTCGTACCTGCTGAACCACCTCGTTGGCCAGGTTGGTGCGCCCGTCATACATAGTCATCACCACCCCCTCCACAATGAGGGCCGGGTTGAGGTTGTTGGTCACCAACTCCACGTTCTTGAGGAGTTGGCCAACGCCCTCCAGGGCGTAGTACTCACACTGGATGGGAACAAGCACCTCATCAGCCGCCGTCATGGCGTTGATTGTCAGAAGGCCTAGTGATGGGGGACAGTCGATAATGATGTAGTCATAATCATCATCGAGGCTCTTGAGGCCGTTGCGTAGTCGTTGTTCCCGAGAAAAGGTAGATACCAGCTCGATCTCGGCGCCGGCCAGGTCAATAGTGGCGGGGATGACGTGCAGATTGCGAACACTGGTTGGCTCAATGATGTCTTCGGGCGGCATATCGGAGATCAAGATGTCGTAAACAGAGCTCTTAATGGAAGAGCGGTCGACGCCCAGCCCGGAAGTGGCGTTTCCTTGGGGGTCGAGATCCACCAGAAGTACCTTCTCGCCCTGTAGGGCCAGGGATGCGCCCAGATTGATGGCGGTCGTAGACTTTCCCACACCGCCCTTCTGGTTGGCAATGGCGACGATGGTGGTTCTGCTCACTGTCTCCGGGGCAGCGACGCTCGGGGGCCCCGCAGCATC
>JAOTYB010000091.1 GCA_029862065.1 Acidimicrobiia bacterium
GATGCGGTTTGGGGCGTGCATGCACGCCCCAAACCGCATCCCGACAAATGGCTTGGTCTGCTCGTAGCGCTCGCGTAGGGACGCCAGCACCGGCATGCGCCGGGCGGCCCAGGCGATGCGACGGGCACCGTCGGCTGCCAGATCGGGGTTGGCAATGTCGTAATCCATGTCTCTCCTTAGTAAACGGCCGGCGGCGCTAGCCGGGACGACCACCGTGGGCCACGATCAAGTCGCGCACCCGGGCAACCAGATCCTCGACCCCGCCCGGGTCGGGCGCCTCGGCATTGAGGCGCAGCAGTGGCTCCGTGTTTGACGGACGCAGGTTAAGCCACCGATCGGGCCAACTGATCGTCAAACCATCAAGTCGCTTGGCCGAGCCACCCAGTTCTTGCTCGGCAATGTCCATCATTCCGGCCTGATCATCGACGATGAAATTGATCTCGCCTGATGCCGAGTAGGGCTCGAATTCCACCCGGATCTCAGAGAGAGGACGTGGATCTTCGGCCATGAGCTGCATCAGCACCAGCATGGCCAGGGTCCCGGAGTCGGCCCGGTAGTTGTCGCGGAAGTAGAAGTGGGCCGAGTGCTCGCCGCCGAACACTGCACCGCTCTCGGCCATGACCGCCTTGATGTAGGAATGGCCGACCCGGGTCTCGACGGCAACTCCTCCGAAACGTTCGATCGTCTCGGGGACGGCCCGGCTGCAAATGAGGTTGTGGACAATGGTGGCACCCGGGTGCTTGCCAAGGAACCACCGGGCGACCATGGCGGTCGTGGTACTCCCCGACAGCGGCACACCCTGATCATCGATGAAGATCGCCCGATCGGCGTCTGCATCGAAGGCGACGCCGAGGTCATGGGGCTCGGCCTGCATGGCCCCAATGAGGTCTGCCAGGTTCTCAGGCCGGGTGGGGTCGGCGGGATGATTGGGGAAGGTGCCGTCCGGGTCGAGATACAAGGCCGTCAGATCAATAGGAATGCGCTCGAAGACCGGGCCCGACACCACTCCGGCCATGCCGTTGCCGCCGTCGACGGCCACCTTGAGCGGGCGAAACGCTCCGGCGTCGACAATCGAGTAGAGGTGCTCGACGTACTCGTCGAGGGCCGACACTTCGCGAACGCTTCCCGGCGATGACGATTCGGGAGGGGGATCAGCCGTGAGCGCCTTGATCTCGGCTAGTCCGGTGTCGCCCGAAACCGGACGGGCCCCGGCCAGCGACAGCTTGATGCCATTCCAGTTGAGCGGCAAGTGGGAGGCGGTGACCATGGCAGCCGGGACATCGTGGGCCCCGGCATAGAAGTAACTCATGTCGGTGGCTATGAGCCCGATGTCGTCGACATCCAGCCCCTGGCCTTGCGCTCCGGCGATGAAGGCGGCCGACAATTCGGCCGAGCTGGTCCGGATATCTCGGCCAACTGCTATCCGCTCGGCACCGGAGAACGCCGCGAACGCAGCGCCGATCCGGCGGGCAACATCGGCATCGATCTCGCCGTTGTCGATGCGGCCGCGGATGTCGTAGGCCTTGAAAATGGCGTCAAGATTCATCGCGAGCGATGTTACGGTCCCCCGCGGCCGGAATGAAGCTCCTCCCCTACACTCTCTTCCCCATGACTTCCCCAAGTCTCACCATCGTCATCCCGGTTCACAACGAGGCCGGCTTCGTCACGACGGCTATTGACACCATCGATCGGCAGCTGGCCGGGCTGACCTTCGTGATGTATCTGGTCGAAAACGGCTCCTCCGACGGCACCGCCGCCGAAGTCGACGTCCTGAGTGATCACTACGGATGGCTGCGGGCCCTCCACCTGCCGCAGGCCGATTACGGAGCGGCCCTGCGAGAGGGCTTTCGCATGGCAGACACGGACTGGATGATCGCATTCGACATCGATTACTTCTCACGTCCATTCGTCGACGAGGTGCTGGCTCAGGCCAACGGGACCGACATCGTCCTGGCGTCTAAACGCGATCCCGAAGCCGATGATCGGCGGGGGCTGCTGCGGCGCCTCGGTACCCGGGTGTTCAACCTGTTGCTCTCGACGCTGTTCGGCTCCCAGGTGACCGACACCCACGGCATGAAGGCGATCAACCGCAAAGTCCTCGACGCTGTGCTCCCAACCGTTGTCAGCACCAAGGACCTGTTCGACACCGAACTGGTGCTGCGAGCCGAACGAGCCGGGTACCGGATTGCCGAAGTGCCGGCCGTGGTCGAAGAGATCCGGCCCGCCCGCTCCTCATACCTCAAGCGGGTCCCGCGGACTCTGGTGGGGCTGCTGCAGCTGCGAAAGCTGTTGGGTAAGAAGCAGTAGACGGCTGCCCTTCGGGCAGCTTCGCAGTGCGCAGCAACCAGCAAGCAGCAAGCAGTAAGCAGTAAGCAGTAACTCGGAGGCCCGAGGCGGTACACCAACAAGGTATTGCGTATTGCGTATTGCGTACTGCCTATTGCCTCCTGCCTCGATTCCCCAACGGTCTTCCCGTTACTCCCCGCTTTGCAGGCTCTTCTTGAAAACGACGTCGCGATAGGCGGCGAATTTGGGGATGACGATGATGGCAGAGGCGATGATCTGGGCGCCCAGGAACTCGACGTCGCTCAGTTCGCCTCGTAGGCGGCCGGCCAGGAAGACGAACCCCACGGTGAGGAACCCGGCCACGATGTTGACCCCGAAGAAGTGCGAGGTCTCCCGGACGTTGGCGCCCTTCGTCTCCAACGAGAACGTCCATCGCCGGTTGAGGAAGTATGAAACGAGCGTCCCGATGATCCACGCCGAAGCCACGGCCACCTCGTCAAGCATGCCGAGCTTGCGAAAGAGCAACGAGACGGCGAGCGTGAAGATGGTGTTGAACCCTCCAATGAACCCGAGCTTCACCATCTGGACGAGCGCCTCCCGATGCATCAGCGTCTTGACATAGTTCCTCATGGGGTTTCCGGGAGGTGGGGCCCGGCGGCCTCGAGCCGGTCGACCGGCTGGCGCCGTGCTTTCCGTCGCTCGCCGACCATCCACACTGCCAGGCCGGCGGCAGCCACCACGGTTAGGAGCGAACCGAGGTTCTCATACCAGCGGCGCTGAAACGTCAGTTCAACGTGCGACTCCGTGGGGATGACCACCATGAATGCGGGAGCTGCCCGGAACGGACCCTCCGCCCCGTCCGCCTTCCAGTTGGGGAAGAACGAGACCTTGACGAGGTGCGGCACACCGACGGCCGTCGTGTCGAACTCGATTCTGTGGTCGTCCAGGACTACTCCACTGACCGTGCCGCCCGCGCTGATAGGAGCGGTGGCGCCCAACCCATCAAGGCCTTCCCCAACCCGGGGCCAGTCGTCGGGACCTGACTCGACGAGCCAGTGGTCGATGGTCTCGATCTGGGAGTGCCACTCAACTGCCCCGTTGAAGAAATCGTCCAGTTCTTCGTCCTCACGGAAGATGAGACCGGCCCGGCCGATGGCGCCGACGTCATCAGTTGGCTCGTATACCGCCGGCGTGAACTGAGCCACATCGACGAGATCACTGTCGGCTACCTGAAAGATGGTCCACGGCGACGGATTGGCTATCTCCGTGAAGCCAGCGTGGAGCCGGGCAGCCGAAGTTGCCCGCTCGGTCCATGTGACGTAGTAACGGACATTGAACAGTTGCATGTGCTCGAACCCGCGATCAAGGTCGAAACCGGCGTACGGGAGCCCGGGGATCGGGTTGGAAGGAGCGTCGCTCATCTCGGAAGCGTTCATGAAATGGAACGGGGTGGTGAGCGACGACTCAAACAACAGCCCCTCCATCGAGGGGTGCCCGTCGCTCCAGAAGGGAAAGAGCATGAGGGCCATCGGCGTGCCGTACTTGTCCATCTCGCTGTTGGCTTCCCACATGATGCGGCCGGCCGGCAGCCCGTCGACGGTCGCCATGAGGTTCTCGTATTCGGGGAACGGGTCCTTATCCTCGTATCCGCTGTAGTTCCATCGGGCCCAGCCGCTGCTTTGCTCGAGGCCGGTAGTGGGGGGAAGGATGAGTATTGCCGACCCGACCAGCGTCACCGCCACCAGGGCCCACGTTCTGGCCGGCATGCGCCGGTAGACGGTGAGGGCGGCCAGACCGACCGCCAGCCCGGCAAAGAAGAACACTCCGAAGAACCAGTAGGGCAGCAGCCGCCCATTCCACAGCTTGCCGGAGAGAAACGGATAGGCGAGAAGTGGAGCCAGGGTGGTCAACACCAGCACCGATACCGAGTACCGCTTCCACATCGACCACACCAGCCCTATTGCCGCCAATGGCAGCAGCGGCCACAACTCGGTCGGCAGCGGCCCACCGGTCCCAGGACCGAAGCCCCGCAACGGCGAGAAGTTCATATCGGTGGTGAAGCCGATGGTGGCCACCAAGGGCACCACCCAGAAGGCGGCGAGGGCGAAGCCCAGCCCCCAGGTCGCCAGTGCCCTGGCCCGGCTGCGAAACAGCAGGAGGATGAGCGAGCCGCCGCCGACGATGGCAGTCGGGATGATGTGAGACAGCGCCATACCGGCCAGCATCAACGCCGCCAGGGGGCTGAACTTCCGTCCGGCCCGCGAGTCGCGCAATAACGCTCCCAGGTAGAACAGGCTGAAGGCCATCGCCCACGAGAACGAATACTCCCCCGCCAGCGTCGACTTGATGTTGCCGCCGTAGATGGCGTAGCTCTCCATGAGAACAAACGTCCCCCCTGCCACACCCGCCATCGACGCCACCAGCCGCGGAGCCTGCATTTGGCGCGCCAGGTAGTAGGAACCGGCCGGCATGGCCAGAAGTCCCATGATGGTCACCAACTTGAAGGCAATGCCGTACGGGAGGATCACATCGAGCAGCACGATGGTGAGGGCCGGGAGGGGGAAGTAGAAGTACAAGATCGGGAAACCGGCGAACCAATCGTTGCTCCAGCCCGAGATCCGCAAGGACGGGAGCAGGTTGTCTCGGAGATAGGCGGGAACCAGCACGTGGGCGCCCATGTCGCCACCCGAGGGAGTGTTATTGGTGAAGATCTCTGCCGGCTGCATCACCAGAAAGACAATGAAGCTCACCAGCACGGTGAGGCCGACGGCCAGGTACAGCGAGACGGGCGTCCGCTTTGTGAGGGTTGTCTGCATCGCGCCCCCGATGATGGCCGGGATCAGGCCTTAGCTTTGCGAGCGAGCTTAAGGACGTCTTTCAGGGGGACGGGTTTGCCCGCTTTGCTCCACCAGCGGTGTTCGCACCGATGACACGAGCAAAAGGTGACTCCGGTTTGCTCCGCCAACTGCAAATCGATCTCGATGAAGTCGGACGCGCCGCACTCGGGACAAACCTGGTCGCTCATGGCCGAGGAGTCTACCCACCGGCCGATGTTGCGCTGGTACCACTTGGAACCTCGTCGGCGTCGAGCCGGCCTAGATAGGCGGAGCGCCGTCGCCCGTCCTCGGTCCAGTAGGCGTACCAGTAGGGCCCATGCGGGCACCGGGTGCAGTTTGGCTTGCCGCACCGGATGAGCTGCTCGCGGTATCGAACGCGGGGTGCGGTCGGCCCGAGAGCAACGCCCCGCGATTCCAGACGAGCCCGGGCGAGCATGAGTAGGCGACGGAGTTCGTGCTCGTCCATTTCGCGAACAGCCTCAACGACATCGGGATCAAGCGCCATGCGACGTCGGATTAGGCAACGTTGGCCGGCTCGAGGGGAATGAAGAGGTGCCGATCGTTCGACCGGCGATCGTCAACGAGGGTCCAGCCGACGGGAGCGGTCTTTCTATCGGCATGGTGTGAGCACAGCGCGACTCCGGCGACCGTATCGGGTGGCGCCGACAGGTCGGACAGCCGCAACTCGGCTCCGGCATAGGAGAAGGTCATAAGCGCCGCGGCCGGGGTTCCACACGAAGCGCACAGAGAAATGAACATGGCTTGAACTTAGAGGTCGCGCGCCTAGCCGCTGGGTATTTCCTTCGCCCGCTTGCTCGCGCGCCTCAACGCCATGCGCGGCGGCACGCCGCCGAACTGCCCGGTCACCGAACCGGCGCTGTCAATCAGCACCGTGGTGGGGACGCCCGACACGCCCCGCGAGGTCAGCTCGTCCGGTTCATCTTCTGCCCGCACCTGCCGAACCGACAAACCGAGCCCACCGACCTTTTCCAACGCAGCAGCACAGTTGGTGCAGTTGTCCCGGGTGAACACGATGGCCGCCGGTCCTTGAGCCAGACCGGTCACGTCCACGCTCGGGCCACCCGGACCAAACCAGAATCGCGCCGCCACCGCCAACCCCAGCGCCGCCCCGATCACTCCTACGACGACGACGACGTCGGTCATGGGACGACAGCCTCCAGCGGCGTCCCGCGCGAGAGCCCGATGTCGGCGGGCCCGACCGCGGCCCAGGCCACGCTCACCGGGCCCGACGCCGAGATCTCAGCCCCGCGGCCGGTTATCTCCAGCCGGGCAATGGCGTGGCCGGGTACAGAGGCCGTCGAGGTGGGCTCAGCCCCCACCGGGCCGGCCTCGACTTCCACCGGCTCATCCCCGCTGTTGAGCACGAACACGAACGAAGCCAAACCACCGGCAACCCCATGCCCGGGAACGAGCCAACGGGTGGCCGCCCTCGGGCTGCCGGCCGCGCCCGCCAAGCCGTCAGCACCCTCGCTGATGACGGCGGCGACAACACCCCCGGACGACCGAACCACCGCGCCGGCCTCAAGCGACGTCGTGGGTGAGATGGCGAACCGCTCCTCGCGACTGGGGCCTACCGTTAGCTCAAACAAGCCGATCGGGCCGCGCCGGCCCATGAGCTCGATTGTCACGTCGGCAGCCTCGGTGCCCGGGTTCCAAATCGAGATGGTCCCCGACGTCCCGGCCACCTGGGCTAGCGGGAACTCCCACACCGGGGATGGGCTTTCACCCGGCCATACCGCCAGGCCGCTCGGCGAAACGATGCTGAGACTCGGGATAACCACCCCTTCGGTAACCGCAACTTGAACTGCCAGCTGCTCGCGGTCGCCGAGAACGAGGCTCAAAGGCACGTCCACCCAGTCCCGGGGACTCACGTTGATGGATTCCAGATCGAGCAAGGGCTCGAATCCGAATTCCGTGTTCACCTGAATCGTTACCCGACCTTGTTCCAGCAGTGGATTGAACAGGCGAAGCGTGAACACCTCCGCGGGGCCAGAACGGCCACCGGTGAAGAACCACTCCTTGGCCGGGGTGTTGCAACCGGTAGTCGCGACCTGCGCCGGACCGCGAAATACGACAGCCGCCGCCGACGGTGTCGTCGAAGTCTCAACAATGGCCGGACCCGGGTGAAACAGCAGGACATCGCCGACATCCCAGTCGGCGATCCCCGGCTCGACCCGGGTCTGGAAACCGTCGATCACTTCGCCGGCCGACGGGAGCGAAAAGCTCGCCAGGCCGGTTGAGGCCAGAGATGTCGTGAGGATGGGATCGACTTCGCCGTCAACCCCCGGACAGAACCAGACAGACGACCGCTGTCCCGTCTCGGGCAACTCCGGGAGCTGCGGGACGGCTCCGGTCGCCGTATCGGGTGCCGGCAACGCCCAGGCGGCTATGGCGGTCACCACCGCCAGCGCCCCTATCAACAAACGCTTCATCGGGATCGCCCCCGGATGGCGGCGACGCCGATTACCAACAGGCCAACCCACGCCAGAGCCACGATTGAGGCGGTCCGCAACCTTCGGATCGGGCCGAAGCTGATGATGCCGGTGTCTACCGTCACGCGGTTTGCCCAGCCATCTTGGACCCATTGACCCGACCAACGGGAATCAGCGTTCTCAGCCAGGCGGACTGTCCCCCCCGCCCCCGGGCCGACGAAGTCAATTCCCGATGGGGTCCACAACACGCCAGACTCGTCGATCGCTCGAGGGGCGTCGCCCTCGACCTGATATGCCAGGGTGTCGGGCAGCGCCAGCGGAAGCAGGTCGAGTTGGGCATCGAGGGCGTCCACCACCGGGCCGGGATCGGTGGCCACGATCCACTGGATCCCGAACTCGGCCAGACTCTCACCCACGCGAAAACTCCCACCCGCCAGGGCGCTCTCGAGAATCTCGGTCAACGCCTCGTCGCCAAGCCGCGCTGGAGTCGG
>JAOTYB010000092.1 GCA_029862065.1 Acidimicrobiia bacterium
CCGTCGCCGATACCCCCTCTCCCAGCCGGAGCTGCGAAGCAGCTCCCAAACAACGCCGCAGCCGTCGCCGATACCCCCTCTCCCAGCCGGAGCTGCGAAGCAGCTCCCAAACAACGCCGCAGCCGTCGCCGATACCCCCTCTCCCAGCCGGAGCTGCG
Organism: Acidimicrobiia bacterium; assembly: GCA_029862065.1. GTDB lineage: Bacteria > Actinomycetota > Acidimicrobiia > Spongiisociales > SHLN01 > SHLN01. The sequence continues at coordinate 159 of JAOTYB010000092.1, forward strand.
AAGCAGCTCCCAAGCAACGGCGTAGCCGTTGCCGTTGCCAGCTTCTAAGCTGGAAAGATGGATATGTATGCGCGGGTGAACATCCTTGACGGACGGGCCGTCCGTCTCCCCCGCGGAGATGTCGCTACCGCCATCTCCCTGGAAGCCGACCCGGTGGCTCGTGCGGTTGGATGGGTCGAGAAGGGGGCCGACAAGCTCCTCATCATCGACCTCGACGCAGCCGCCTTCGGCAACTACGGCAACCGGCCGCTCGTGCACTCCATTATCGAGGCCTCCGACGTGCCCGTAGTCGTCGGCGGAGGCGTGAGATCCACCAGAGAAGTAGCTGAGCTACTCGAGGCCGGCGCGTCTCGGGTGACGATGGGTACCGTGGCGTTGGTCGATCAGGTGCTCTTCTGGGAGCTCTGCCGAGAACATCCCGGACAGATCCTCGTCAGCCTCGACGTCAAGAAAGACGAGGAACTCGTCATGCGAGGCTGGACCGAACACAGCGGGGCCTTCCTGGAAGAGGCGCTGGTGGAGCTGTCATCCGCCGGAGCGGCCGGGTTCATGATTGCCGAGGCCGGCCGTGATGCGCTCGAGGAACCTCCCAACCATTCCGCCCTGCAATTGGCCTTGCGTACGAGTAGTCCTGAAGAAGAGGTGGTGGCGGCCGGTGGGGTTCGCAACCTCGACGACCTGGAGGATCTGGTTCAGCTCGAAGCCGACGGGCAGAAGTTGAGTGGAGTTGTGGTTGGACGGGAGATCACGGCCGGTCGCTTCACGTTCGAGGAGGCGAGAGCCGTCCTCAGCCTGGGCTAACCGAGCCGCTCCTCCTCGGCGTACGGCAACACCTCAATGATCTCTCCTGCTGCGATCCTGTCCTGCAGCCCCACCCAGTAGCCGGGGTCGAACAGTTCGCCATGATGGGACTCAAACACGGTCCGTAGCGGTTTCGGCATGCCGAGAAACCGTCTGAACTCCTCCGGAAAAACGTCGTTGGGTCCGACACCGTGCAGCGGGGTCTCGGCGGTCTCCTCGCCCTCTTCCGGCTCCGGGAGCCTGCGGAACACCACCTCGTCAAGTCGCGAGATCTCGTCGTAGTCGTAGAACACAACTCGACCGTGGCGGGTGAGTCCAAAGTTCTTGAGTAGTAGATCGCCGGGAAATACGTTGCTGGCAGCCAGGTCACGGATCGCCCGGCCGTAATCGATGACAGCCGCAGAGGCATCCTCAGCGGACCGCACATGCATGTCGAGCGGCACGACTCGCCGCTCGATGTAGACGTGGTCAATCACCACGGCCAGGTCACCCTCGGTCCGAACGGTACCCCCGCACTCTGAAACCAGCACGTCGAGCAACTCCTCGTCGAAGTCGCCCCGATCAAGCTTGAGATGCTCGAAAGAGTGGGCGTCGATCAGCCGACCGGCCCGATCGTGCTTGAACACCAGGTCGTACTTCTCCTTCACGACACGTCGCGACGTGGTCTTCGGTGCGCCAAACCGGTCGCGCAACACTTTGAACACGAGGTCGAGGTCGGGCATCGTGAAGACCACCATCACCAGGCCGGGCGTGCCCGGTGCCAGCCCAAAGCGCTCGTCGGTCTGCTCAATGTGCTCGAGGATCTCCCGGTACAACTGGGTCTTGCCGTGCTTGTGGAACCCAACCGCCCCGTACAGCTCAGATAGCCGCTTGCGAGGCATGAGGCTGGCCAGGAATCGCACGAGCTCATAGGGCCTGCCGGTGAGAGCGTGGAAGTGAGATCGGGTAAAGCTGAAGAGGATGCTGATGGCGTCCTCGTCGAGCAGCACCGCATCAAGCACTACCGACCCGCCGTGCATCCGGAAGGCCAGCACGAAGGGAAGGAGGCGGGGACCGCAGAACAACCGGCCAACAACGTAGGCACCCTGCTCGCGAAACAGCACCGCCCGGATGACATCGGCTCGATCGAACTGCCCTGGTTCACCGATAGCCGCCAGCTCGAATTCGGCAGCCACCTGGGCCGCTTCTCGCTCGATGTCGGCGAACCTCACGCCGAACTGAAAGTCGGTGAGCAGCGCTTCCGCCAATTCCCGGGCAGAGCCGGCCGGGTTGTAGCTGTGGAAAAGGTCCTGCGGCGGGCGAGATGGAGGCGATTCGAATTGAGTAGAAACGAATTCGATCGCCGGGTCGACCCCGGCCGTGGAAAACACCCTCCGGGTCACCGAGTTATAAAACGATTCGCCAATCTCAAAGACGTCGCGGGCTTCCAATCGAGTCGTGAATTCTTCTTTGATTCGCGGCCACCGCGCCCGGTCGGCAACCTGGCCCCCCAGCACCTCTTCAAGACGCTCAATGGCCTCGGCTACCAATCGGGGATAGAGCTCGAGACGCTCGATGGCGTCGGCCCTGACCCCCTGCCAGTCCTCGGTTTCGAACCGACGCCGGGCCCGGGCAGTGATCTCCTCAAAACGCTCGACGTAGTCGAGAAAGCAGCGAAGGATGACGCCGGCAGCAGACGATTCCATGGCCTTAGTGTCGTCCAAATTGGCCCACCGCCTGAGTAATGGTAGTTGAAGGCGAGAATCCACAGTTGGGTGGTGTCCCACGCGATGCTGAATGAGTCAAAGGGGTCAGCACCGCGGCAGACGACAACCCGATCCCCAAAGCGATGGCCCGGCGATGCCGTCGTGCCCTTCCGGGGGAAGCCATTGCAGGCACCTCCCCAGGCTATTGGAAGCCGCGCGAGCGATGTGTCGGTGACTCCCAGCTATCGTCGCCCTATGGCAGTGGTCAACGTCCAGATTGAGTCCGAGGATCGATACCTGGTGGTGGTTCAGGACGGCGGCGGTCGCTCCCAGCACCGAGTGACCGTCAGTCCCGAGAAGGTGGCTGAGCTGGGAGGTGACGCCTCGGCCGAGGAGTTGATCGCGGCCTCGTTCGAGTTCCTGCTGGAGCGGGAGCCCAAGGAGTCGATTCTCTCCCAATTCGAGCTGCCGGTGATCAGTCGGTACTTTCCCGACTACCCGGCAGAAATCGGCCGGCGTCTATCCGGCTGATGGGCCAGCACGCCGAGATCCGAGCGGTCCTTGCCGCGGAGGGCCTGGAGCCACATGCGTGGTCGAACCGGGCCGGCTTTGGCTACGACTGGCACGACCATCCTTACCGCAAGGTGCTCTACTGCGTGGAGGGATCGATAACGTTCCACACCGACGAAGGCGACGTCGAACTGCGCACGGGTGATCGGCTCGATCTGCCGCCGGGAACGCGACACGCCGCCACCGTGGGACCCGCCGGTGTCACCTGTTTGGAAGCCGCCCGGCCGATTCGTTGAGTCCCTAGGTTGCCGGTTCGAGGAACACGATCGGGATCTCCCGTCGGGTGCGGCGCTGATAGGTTCGGTAACCCGGATAGGCCTTTTGGACCCTCTCCCACCAGGTCGAGCGTTCCGCGGCGTCGGCGGTGCGGGCAACCACCGGCCGGCTCGAACCCGCGACGTTGGCGGTGGCGGCCGGTTGGGCAAGCAGGTTGAGATACCAATGAGGGTGATAGTCCCTCCCGCCCCAGGATGCGACCACCACCAGAGTTTCGCCATCGGCCAGGTACAGCAGCGGTACGGTGTGCAACCGGCCGGAAATGCGTCCCCGGGTGGTGAGCAGCAACATATCGCTGGCCACCAAGCGCCTGCCGACCCGTCCCCGGGTCGCCCGGTACAGCGCGGCGTGCAGGCGGGACAGGCGGCGGACGGTGGCGTCTCTCATGCCGTCAGTGTGCCTCGCTGGCAACGAGAAGGGAAGATCCCGAGCTCCGGTGGGAGTCGCAGTCCGGGAACAAGGCCGCAAGGTCCCGCCGATGTCCCGATGCTCCGCGGAGATGACCTATTCCTCTTACCACGGGCGCAACACCCGACTAATCGTGATTGTGGTGGCGGCCGCACCCGAGTGCGAGAGCTGCAGTCGATAGGGTCGGTATGTCGAGTCCGCAGGAAGATTTCAACCTTCACAACATCGCCAAAGCTCAGTTTGACAAGGCGGTGCCCTTCACCACCAAACTCGAAGGTTGGCGTGGGCTGGCGGAGTGGCTCTTTCAACCGGAACGAATCATCAAGGTGACGTTACCCGTCGAAATGGACGATGGCTACGTGCACACCTTCACCGGATTTCGGGTTCTGCACGACACGAGCCGGGGTCCGGGAAAGGGCGGCTTCCGGTTTCATCCGAGTGTGGCTGAAGACGAGGTGAAGGCCCTGGCAACCTGGATGACGTGGAAGTGTGCGCTCGTCGACGTCCCGTTTGGCGGCGCCAAAGGAGGTGTCCGATGTGATCCCACCACCATATCCTGGCGGGAGAAGCGGCGCATCACTCGGCGATATATCGCCGCCCTCGGTGACAACATCGGCCCCCACACCGACATCCCCGCCCCCGACCTCTATACCGATGCTCAGACGATGGCGTGGGTTTACGACACCTACTCGATGCTGCACCCGGGCAAGAACAATCTGGCGGTCGTCACCGGTAAGCCGCTCGACCTGGGAGGCTCGGAGGGACGTGAGGCCGCCACTGCCTCGGGCCTCCTGTTGGTGATCGAACACATGATTGCCGTTGGCGCTCTCCCGCCGTTGAACGGTCTGAGCGGCGTCACCGTGGCGATTCAAGGATTCGGCAACGTCGGAGGTCATTGCGCCCGACTGTTCCACAACGCGGGTGCCGTCGTGGTGGCGGTCAGCGACCGGCACGGCGGTGTCTACGACCCCAACGGGCTCGATGTCACCCGACTCGGAGCGCACCTGGCGGAGACGGGATCCGTGGTGCATTTTCCGGGTACCGAGTCGCTGGCGGTCGGCGAGGTTCTCGAAGCGCCATGTGACCTTCTGGTTCCGGCTGCGATCGAGACTCAGATCACCGCCGAGAATGCCCCCCGCATACAGGCGGCGGTGGTTGTGGAGGGCGCGAACGGCCCGACTACCCCGGGTGCCGATGAGATCCTGCGCGATCGAGGTATCACCGTGGTGCCCGACATCCTCGCCAACACGGGCGGGGTGGTGGTCAGCTACTTCGAGTGGGTACAGAACCTTGCCAACAAGAGCTGGCCGGCGGCCGAGGTCGGCCGGCTGTTGGAGGAGAAGATGCGCTGCGCCACCGACGTGGTTCTCGCCACCCGGGCCGGTCTCCTCGACGGCTTCGCCCGCTATCAAGAAGCGTGGACCGCCGTGCGGGAGAACGACCCGCCGCTGCCACCGCCGACCCTGCGCACCGCAGCCCACGTTGCTGCCCTCGAGCGCTGCCGACGGGCCACCGAGTCCCGCGGCATCTGGCCCTAGCTGGGAAGGTCGAGAGTGGCGGGTGGAATGGCGTTGGACGGTCGTTTGACCAGGCGGTGCCCGGCTCTTGCCGGACGCTGACGCCGGCCGATCAGCCGGTGCCGACCCCGTTGCGCATTCAACTCGAGCCGTCTCGACCTCATCTCCGTGGGGCGTCAAGGTCTGTCGTGAATCCGCCGACAGTATCTCCACAGCCTGCCTGCGGGAGCGCGACCAGATGACCAAGCGTGAGACCTTCGACTTCGACCTTGCCCGGTCGAAAGCCCGAATTCGGGCCGCCCTCGATGGAGTCATCACCATCGATGCCGCGGGCGTCGTCGCCGAATGGAACCCGGCCGCGGAAAGGATCTTTGGGTACAAGGCCGATGACGCCGTGGGACGTTCTATGGCCGATCTCATCGTGCCGGAGCAGCTTCGTGACCAGCACCGGGCAGGCATGCGCCGCTTCCTGGCGAGTGGTGAGGGCCGGGTTCTCGACCAGAGGCTGGAGATGCCGGCGGTTCGGGCCGATGGATCGGAGATCACGATTGAGCTCACCATCACCTCGTTCACGGCCGGGGGCGAGCAATGGTTCACGGGTTGGACGCGGGACATCACTGGAATCAAGGAAACCGAGCTGGAACTGGCACGAAGCGAGCAGCGGTTCCAAGCCATCGTCGAACATTCCTCGGACGTAATTACCATTCTTGATGGAGAAGGGAATTGGCTCTACACCAGCCAGGCGGGGTCGCGTTTGACTGGTTACCAGAAAGGCCATGACCCCGAGGGCGGCATTCTGTCGCTGCTGCATCCGGACGACGTGCCCCTGGCACTCGAAGCGTTTCAGGAGGTTGTGGCCGGTACTCGGCTACCGGACGAGCCCGTCGAGTTGCGGATTCTCGACGTCAATGGAAGCGTGCTGTTCTTCGAAACCGTAGGCATCAACATGCTGGATAATCCGGCAGTCAACGGCGTGGTGCTGCACGCCCGGGACATCACGGAGCGGCGGAGCGCCGAACAGGAACTCGGGCTTCGTACCAACCAGCTGGCCGGCGTGCTCGGATCTATCCAGCTGGGAGTGCTGGTCGAGGATGAGAACCGGCGCCTGGCAATCGCCAACGAGGCATTCACGAAGTTATTTGGGAGTCCAGTGCCAGCTGAGGAATTGGTAGGACTCGATTGCCAGGAACTCGCAGAACAAGCCAAGGGGCTCTTCGTTGATCCAGATGGCTTCCTGACGGGAATTCAAGACTGCATCACCCGGGTCACCCCGGTAACCGAAGAAGTTGTCCTGGTCGATGGGCGGGTATTGGAGCGTGATTACGTACCGGTATCCTCCGGCGAGGGTGAAGTCGCCGGCCACATCTGGATGTATCGGGACGTCACCGACCGCAAACGGGCCCAGGAGGAGCGCGAGCACCTCCTGGAAGCAGAGCGCCAAGCGCGCCGCAGTATTGAAGCCTCTCAGGCGGCCCTGGAAGTCCAGAACCGCTCTCTGCGAGAACTCGACCGCCTCAAGGACGAGGTGGTGGCGACGGTCTCGCACGAGTTACGAACCCCGCTTACGTCAATCGTCAGCTTCAGCGAGCTCCTCGACGATGACGAAACCGGGCCCCTGACGGCCCGGCAGCACGAGTTCGTCGGAACCATCCGACGCAATGCCGATCGCCTCATTCGGGTAGTCAACGATCTCCTGCTTCTCGCCCGCCTCGAGTCGCAGACCATCTCGTTGGAGCCGGAGCCAGTAGATCTGAGAGAGCTGGCCGCACTGGTGGTGGCCAACCACGCCCCCGCCGCCGCCGCCAAACACATCACTCTCGAGATCGACAGTCACGACGGTGCGCCGGCCTGGGCGGATCCGGTCAGGATTGATCAGGTCATCGGCAACCTGGTGGCCAATGCCGTCAAGTTCACCGGCGACGGCGGACAGGTCACGGTGCGGATCGGCGCCGACGACACCTGGCACCGCATCGAAGTGACCGATACCGGCATGGGAATCCCCGCCGACGAGCTCGATCAGCTATTCCAGCGGTTCTACCGCGCCTCGAATGCCCGGGTCCACATGACTCCGGGGACCGGCCTCGGACTAGCCGTGTGCCACGCCATCGTTCGCCTCCATGGTGGACAGATCGATGTTGAGAGCACCGAAGGCGAGGGCAGCACGTTCCGCGTGCTGCTGCCGGCAGTGCCGGGCGATAGGAGCGGGTAGAGGTGTCGGAACGGGTTCTTGTCATCGAAGACGAAGTGGATCTGCGGACTGCGCTGAGGATCCTGCTCGAACGATCGGGTCTATCGGTCATCGAGGCGGGCGTCGGGCGCGAAGGGCTGCGGTTGTTTCACGAACGGCGCCCCGACCTGGTAGTTCTCGACATCGGATTGCCTGACATGGACGGATGGGCGGTGCTCGAGCGTATCCGGGACATCAGTGAAGTACCCGTCCTCATGTTGACGGCGCGGGGCCTTGAATCCGAGAAGGTGCGCGGTCTCCAGAGCGGAGCCGATGACTACGTTACGAAACCGTTCAGCAACGCTGAGCTCACGGCGCGCGTGCGGGCCTTGTTGCGCCGCACGGGGGGTGGACAGGCCGATGGCATTGAAGTGTTCGATGATGGGCGGCTGTTTGTCGACCTCGCCGGACG
>JAOTYB010000250.1 GCA_029862065.1 Acidimicrobiia bacterium
AGCCGGGAGGCCACCGTGATCGGTGGTGATGGGCTGCTCCTCGATCACCAGCAACTCGGCCCATCCGGCCAAACCGGCATCGTGGAGGCGCCGCTCGTAGTCGGCGACGATTACCTGGCGGTCACCCGAAGGAACCCGATTGACGACGAACACAATCGGCAGCGATCGCTGCTTGGCCCGCTCGAGGAACTCCCATGGGACCGCGTCGGCGTACCGCTGGGCGCTCGTCACGAACACGCACAGATCGGCGACCGCCAACAGATCATCGGCCATTGCTCGATTCTCTTCGACGACTGAGTCGAAGTCGGGGGAGTCGATGACCGTCACCCCGGTGAGAAGAGGGTCGGCCGAAGCCTTGACCTCAAGTTGCTTGTCGCCCTCGCTGCTGTAGCCGGTGAGGAACCCGGCGCCGTAGCGGTCGGCGTGTTGGGGATGAGCCCACACCACCGGGTGCCGAGTCGTTGGTCGGACCGGTCCGGGGTTGGAGATGGCCGCCTGGGCCAGGGTGTTGACCAGGGTTGATTTCCCGCTCCCGGTCGATCCAAGAATCACCGCCACCGCCGGCGCATCCAGATCGCCAAGCCGGGGCAAGAGGTATTCGTTGATCGACCAGGCCAACTCCCGTTGGTGCCGAACTCGGGCCGCTCGCTCGGGACCCGGCAGGGCGAACGCGACCGCATCCACCCCCTCCCCCAGAGCATGCAGTGCGGCCCGCAGGCTCGCGGTCGGGGATATATCCACGGTCATCGGCGACGATTGTCCCACACCAGCGCCGCCTAGACGGCGGCCGACAACGCCAGACCCTCGATGACCTCAGCCCCGGGAAGTGATTGGAGGACCCGCGGATCGGCCTTGATCTTCATCGAGCGGCTTCCCCCGCCGAGAATGACCCACTCACACTTCATGACCCCGGCATCGATCCACAGCGGAAGATCTGCTGGGAGGGCAAAGGGCGTGACTCCACCGATGAGCATGCCCGTCACCGCCGCCGTCACCTCCGATGGGGCAAACGAGAGCTTCTGTACGCCGAGGAGGTGCCGGACGCGTTTGTTGACGTCGAGCCGATCGGTGGCCAGCACCACGCAGGCGGCATGACGGCCTTCCGGCTTGCGAGACGCCACCACGATCGTGTTGGCGGATTGCTCCATCGGATATCCGTAGTGGGCACAGAAGACGGTCGTGTCGGCTAACTCGGGATCGCAGTCGATGACCTCGTAGTCGAAGCCGGTCCGATCAAGCCCACTTCTGACTCGGCTTTCGATGTCTTCCATGGCCACGATGTAACCCGATGTCAGCGCTCAACGCCACCCAACTCCGCGACAACGGAATGACAGCGACCGCCGGCGGGTTCCCTTGCCGACGACTAATCAGGAGCTCAAGCAATGACAATGACAGCCAGCCGAGGGCGCGTGAAGATCGAGGACGGCCAAAAGAGGATCCGCGTGTTCCTGAACGGTGAATGTGTGGCCGACACCGCCGCCGTGAAACTGGTGTGGGAGAAGCCGTACTACCCCGTCTACTACTTCCCCGAAGCCGACGTCAAGATGGACCTGCTCACCGCCTCCGGCGAGGAGAAGAAGTCCCCCAGCCGCGGCCTTGCCACCCTGTTCAACGTCAAGGTCGCGGGCAAAGAAGCCGCCAATGCCGCCTACACCTACCCCGACCCCAAGATCGAGGACCTGGCCGGGTTGGTGGCTTTCGACTGGGCAGCCATGGACGTCTGGTTCGAGGAGGACGAGGAAGTGTTCGTCCACGCCCGCGACCCCTACACCCGGGTCGACGCCATCCCCAGCTCCCGTCATATCGAGGTCAAGATCAACGGAGTGACCGTGGCCGACAGCACCAAGCCGACCCTGCTGTTTGAGACCGGCCTGCCTACCCGCTACTACCTACCGCTCACCGACGTACGAATGGATCTGCTGCGCGACAGCGACACCACCACCCAGTGCCCGTACAAGGGTGAGGCCAACTACTACTCGGTCGACCTCGACGGCGAGCTCCACGAAGACATCGTCTGGTACTACAAGTACCCGGTAGAGGAGAGCTCGCGGATTGCCGGCATGGTCAGCTTCTACAACGAGAAGCTCGACATCTTCGTCGACGGCGAGCCCGAGGGGCGACCGAAAACGGTGTTTAGCTAGGCGGGACGCATCCGGC
>JAOTYB010000251.1 GCA_029862065.1 Acidimicrobiia bacterium
CGTTCGTCGACGTCGCCGGACTGAGTCCGAGCATCATCGACGGGTTCTGACGACGGAGCCTGCTCTTCTGGTCAGAGGAACACGCTCGAGAACACAGCCCTCGAATCCGTGGCGCATATTGGACCCTGGACCAAAGCGGCCACCTCACTCGCGCGGTCCAATCGGCGCTGTTCGCGTTCCCACCCGACTAGCAAGAACTCGGCCCGGGCAAGTTGTGTCGAGTTCAACGTCCCACGAGGTGGACTTCTTTGTCGCGATCGTTGACCGACGCCCGGTACGTCTCACGGTCACGACCGAGCGCGGGGGCAATGGTCCGACATCGACGGGCCGGGATTCCGATACCGGGGCCGACTGGTCGCGCGACTCTCGGCGAGGTCAAGCCGATACCAAGACTTCCATCAGCTCCAGAACACCCGGTTCTCGATTGCTCCTATGTCAAGCGGCTTTGAGTTGGGTGGTGGTTTGGTGGTTTTGGGCGTCGTGGATGAGGGTCTGGTAGACGCGGTCGGCGAGTCGTCGTTTGAGTGCTCGGATGGCTTCTTTCTTGCTGTTACCGGCGGCGATGCGTTTCTGGATGTAGGCCTGGGCTTGGGGGTGGATGCGTAGCTGGGTGATGGCGATGCGGTAGAGCGCGGCGTTGGCTTGTCGATTGCCGCCCCGGTTGAGCCGGTACTTGTTGGGGTTCCCGGACCAGACGGGGATGGGGGCAACCCCGGCCCACATGGCGAAGGCGTCTCGGGAACGGAATCGTTCGATACCGGCGGTTTCGCCGACCAGCTTGGCGGCCGACAGGGCACCGCAACCAGGGAGTTCGAGCAACGAGGGGGCCACCTGGGTCACAAGGTCACGGATTTGAGCTTCGAGCTGGTTGGCTTCGGCGGTGATGGCCCGGATCCGGGCCACTTCGCGTCGGGCCAGCTCAGCGATCAACCCGGTGTGGTCCTCGAGCAGCGCCACGGTCCGGTCCAGGGTCCGGTAACGGCTGAGGGACCCAGAGGGTGGATCGAACTCGGGTGCGAGCTCGTGGAGCCGCCACCGCAACCGGTTCTGAGCAGCGGTGCGTTCCCGCACCAACGATTCCCGATAATCAATCAACAGTTTCACCTCCCGCGCCGGGCCATCGAGGTGAGCTCGAGGCAAATCAGGCTCCCGCAGCGCCGCCCGTGCCACCGCAGCCGCGTCGATCGGATCCGACTTGCCTGACTCCCTCGCACTCTTACGGGTGCCGGCCATCATCTTGGTTGGCACCCGGATCACCGTCTCACCCGCTGCCAGCAACTCAGACTCGAAACGCCGAGTCATGTTCCGACAGTCCTCGATCGCCCACATCCGCTCTCGGTCGAACTGCGCAACCCATTTGACCGCCTCCAGATGACCAGCCGAGGTTGCCCGCACCGTGGTCTGACCCATCACCCTTCCGTTGCCGTCCACCGCCACCAACGTGTGGGATCGTTTGTGTGCATCCACTCCAACTACCACCATGGTCCCGGTCTCCTCTCTTCAATGGGGGAACCACCCGGACCAGACGGTGGGCACGCCTCAGTCGAGAAACCGTCCAAGCTCCTATCAAGCCACGCCGGCCGGTCCGGTGTGCCCGGCGGGCGGCAAAATCGAGAACAGCCACCTCAGTGAGGGGCAGCCATAACGTGAGCCAACCCGCCAGGCCCCCCGATACTGACACTGAGCGTCATAACGCTCACTTAGAGGAGTGCGCGAGACCGGCACCTCGGCGGGCGGTTTCAGGATGGCTACCGCGGATCGGGCGGAGCTTGGCGCCCTGCGGTGATCCACGCAACGGTTCCCCCAACGAGAGCGACGAGCACTCCGATTGTGAGCCCTGGTGTCTGGGGTGATCCCGTGTACTCGACTCCCAGCAAGCTCCGACATAATTCCGGGCTCACCGTCGAGGCCCCAGTTGTGGGGTCGACTGCCTCCGAGATAGAGCATGAGAAAGGGGCCACAAGTACGTACCCCACGAGAAACCCGATCACCACCACCAAAACCGGCCAGAAGATCCGCGGCCGTGCCCTAAAGGGGCTCAACGCCGCCAGAGTGACCCCAACCAGCAGGAAGGGAATGCCGATGCTGAACCCGGTTATGAATCCAAACCCAACCAGCAGTAGCACCAATCCCC
>JAOTYB010000093.1 GCA_029862065.1 Acidimicrobiia bacterium
TGCATCATGGTCTCGATGGTGAGCAACGCCCCGGCGGCGATGGCAAGGATGGCCAGCGCTGCTTTCACGACTCGAACCGATATCCGACGCCCCATACTGTGGCGACCCGGGGGGTGTCGGGACCGGCAGTCGCCAGCTTGGTTCGCAGTCGGCGCACATGGACGGTGACCGTGGAGGGGTCCTGCCATTCGGGGGAAGAGTCCCACACGTGGCTGAGCAGCTGGGTGCGGGAGAACACCTGGCCGGGGGAGGCGGCCAGGAAGGCGAGGAGCTCGAATTCCCGACGGGTGAGGTCGATCTCGATGTCGTCCACGGTTACCCGACGGGCGATCGGATCGACAACGAGGTTCCCGCAGACGATCCGCTCGGGGGCCGGGGCGGGAGGCGGGACCGAACGGCGCAGCACACTCTTGACGCGGGCGGCCAGCTCCCGCGGGGAGAAGGGCTTGGTGACGTAGTCGTCGGCTCCCAGTTCCAGCCCGAGGACCCGGTCTCCTTCGTCGCCCCGGGCGGTCAGGAGGATGACCGGCACGTCGCTGTGACTTCGGACATCCTGCAGCACAGCCAGGCCGGAAACCTGGGGAAGCATGAGGTCCAGCACGACCATGTCGGGCATCTCGGCGGCGATAAGTCGAAGCGCTTCGCTTCCGTCGGCTGCCGTCGTCACGATGAAACCGTCCCGTTGCAGGTAGCGGGTCACAACCTCGCGGACCATCGGTTCGTCATCGACGACCACGATGTGGGCGGCGGCGTTCTGGATATCGGTGCTTGTGATCATTCCTGCCAGCGTAAGGCCGATTACCCGAGAAACGACCAGTCCCGACCATTAGTTCCGCAAGTGTTCACATCTGCGTTCGTGCCAGTTCAGAAGCGTTTGTCACTGTGGAGGACGACATCGAAGCGCACGAAAGGGACTCGATATGTCGAAACGAAGCAGATGGACGGCGTTGCTGGCGGTTGTCGCCACGGCTGCCTTCCTCATTCCGGCAGCTGCCTCGGCCGGCAACACCCGGACTTATGAAGTGACGATCTACAACATGACGGGCGGGCAGCCGTTCACGCCGCCGCTGGTGGCCACCCACAAGCAGCCCGTCGACTTGTTCGACGTTGGTGAGAAGGCCAGCTTTGGTCTCAAGGAAATCGCCGAGAACGGGAACCTGCTTCCGCTCAAGGGCACACTCGAAGCCAACAAGCACGTGTCCAATGTGGTCGTGGCAGTGGCTGGCGATCCTCCTCCCGTGATGCCGGGCGCGGCCGTGACTTTCACGATCGACGGCGGACCGGGCGCCAAGTGGCTGTCGTATGCCTCGATGCTCATCTGCACCAACGACGGGTTCACCGGTGCGGACGGGCTCCCGTTGCCCAAGCAGGTGGGAGACACGGTTTCGGCCGGCTCGTTTGCCTATGACGCTGGCACGGAAACCAACACCGAGATGTTCTCGGACATCGTGCCGCCTTGTCCTCCATTGACTGGAGTGGAGACGATGGTCGAAGGCTCTGGCACCAGCAACTCGGCCCTGGCCGAGGGTGGCGTCATCACCCACCACGATGGCGTGGTCGGTGGCCTCGGTGACGAAGCGCTCGTCGCCTCGGTTCACGACTGGAGCACCAGCGCCCCGGTCGCAATGATCTCGATCACCCGCACCAATTAGCTTGGATTCCATCGAGAGGAAGGGGCCGGCCCTCGGGTCGGCCCCTTTCCGCGTGTTCGGACGTTCAACATCGATATCTGTGACTATTGGGGTTTTTCTCGAAAGTGCCGAAGCAGAACCTGAAGCGCCCACCGTGGCGACAACAGGAGTGACAGCGGTGCACACCGAAGACGACGGCCCTATTGCATTCGAGCAGCCGGAGGCTGACTCCGGCACCGTGCCCGGCCTTGAAATGGATATGGAACTGAGGATGGCGCAGGTGCTGTCCCAGGCCCGGGAGGCCACTCAGGCCCTCCGCCATGCCGCCGCCGACAGGAGCCCGGGGCCGACCACCCATGCAAAAGGTCCTCCATGGACGGAGGCGGAAGCGGAGACTGATGCACGGGGAGCCGAGCTTCCGGTTGCCGACTTCGTCGTCGAGCTTGAGAGGCTCGCCAACGGCCTGCAGGAAATGGTCGATGCGCAGTCCGCAACCCAGGGGTTGGCACCGCTGGCACGGTCCCCCGTTGTGGCTGGCGATCAGGTTGAGAGCCTCCTCCAAACGTTGTGGGCCGAGCATGCCAGCCTTACCGAATCCGTTTCTCGATTGCATGCCGCCATGGCTGCGGCCGATGCCTCAATGAACGCCTTCAAGGAGACTATGAGTCGCTTCGAGGAAGCGACTAGAGAGGCCATGGTCCTGCGGCAACCAGATGTCGGCAAACGAGAGCAACGTGCCGTCCAGTCGGAGGAAGGTTCCGCCGGTGTCGCCGCGGAAGGAGCGACATCCGACTCCCCATTTGATGCGGGCGATGAGGCCAAGAAACGAGCGGCGCTCGCAGCCCTTCGGAGCCTTTCAATCTGACGGCTTCCGGCCGACAGGCCGGGCATGCTGGGTTAGCGGACCCGAGCCATTTGGCCTCGGCCATCGAGTCGAGCTGGTTGGCGTCGCATGGCCTTGTGAAGACCTGCTTGTCCCGCCCCGGCCACCACCCGATGAGCCCATCGATCTGGTTTTCAGGCTCTCAGCCCGAAGTCGAGGACCTGCTTCACTCCTGGAGCGAGGCTCCTCCGATCCGCTAGCCGGCGCAATGGGTGGTGTCCCGGGTTGCAGCTCAGTGAGGGGTTACTGTTCGATGTCCATGTTCGAACGTATCAAACTGACCGCCAGGCAGGTGCTACATCCCCGCGGAGCGGCCTCCATAGTCGGGCTGGCCCTCATCGTTGGGGTCCTCGCCGGCCTGGCCGCCTCGGCCCTTATTCTCTCGATTGATGTCGTGTGGGAGTGGGTGCGTGAGTTAACCGAATCTGATCTGGGCAAAGGCTGGTTCCTGCTGACGGTGCCGGCCGGGCTGCTGGCAGCCTGGTGGGTGGCCAAGACGTTCGCTCCTGAGGTGGCCGGCGACGGCGTTCCCGAGACGATGGCGGCGTTGGCGATCAACGGTGGGCGCATGCCGACGAGGTCGGCTCCGTGGAAGATCATCGCCACCACCCTCACCGTCGGAGGCGGCGGATCGGCCGGACGAGAGGGCCCGATGGTGCAGATCGGAGCGTCCATTGGGTCGTCGATCGGCCGGCGTTTCCACCTGGGAGAGGATCAGCTTCGGGCGCTGGTGGCCGCTGGGGCGGGGGCCGGGATCGGGGCCAGCTTCAATGCTCCGATCGCCGGCATGCTGTTCGCTATGGAAGTCATCCTGGTGAGCTTCTCCGTGCGCCATCTCAACTCCGTCGTTGTGGCGTCGGTGGCCGCGGCCGTTACCACTAAGTTGATTGTCGGCGACGATCAGCTACTGAACGCCATACCCCACCGGCTGACCGATCCCCGCGAGCTCGTTCTATACGCCCTGCTTGGGGTACTGACTGCGGCTGCCGCCTACGTGTTCCTCCGGTTGATTCACTACGCCGAGACCTCCCGTCCGGTCAAGCAAATGCCGAGCTGGATGCGGCCGGTCACCCTGGGCCTGGCCATTGCCCTGCTCGGGCTCATCAAGCCCGACGTGCTTGGGACCGGCCAGGAGTTCCTCAATGAGCTGCTCAATCTCACCTCGACCAGCGGTGTCATCTGGTGGGTGTTGCTGGGGACGGCCGGCCTGAAGATACTGACAACCGCGGGAACGCTCGGCGCCAAGACCTCGGGTGGCGCCTTCATGCCCAGTCTGTTCATCGGAGGGTCACTGGGCGCCGGGCTGGCCCAGTTGATCGCCCCCACCTGGAGCATTTCGACGCTCCAACCCGGGGCCTTCGCGGTGGTCGGCATGGCCGCCACCTTCGCAGCAGTGGCGCGGGCGCCGCTCACGGCCATCCTCATCGTCTTCGAGATCACCGGTGACTACGGGCTGGTGTTGCCCTTGATGCTGGCCGCTTCCCTCGCCACGTTCATCGTCGATCGGATTCACCCCGAGAGCGCCTACACAATGCCGCTGGCCCGGCGCGGCATCCGCCTCACGAAGTCGGGCGAGGTCGATCTGCTCGACACGGTCAACGTCGGCGATGTGATGTCGGCCAACCCGGCGGTGGTCACCACCGACATGACTACCACCGAGATCCAGGGCATGCTCGATCACTTCCGCCACCACGGCCTGGCCGTAGTTGACGGTGACAGGAAGCTGGTGGGCATTGTCACCGTCTCAGACATCATGCGCGGGGGAGGCCCGTCCGATCAGGTGACCGCTGCCGACGTAATGACCCCGCGGCCGATCACCGTGTCGGGTCCAACGCCGGTGTCGGTGGCTCTTGAACGAATGGCGGTCCTGGGGGTTGGTCGGATTCCCGTCCTCGACGAGGAGGAGAACCTGGTGGGGATGTTCCGGCGAGAAGATGCGGTGCGGGCCTATCACCTTGCTCTCTCCAAGAACACCGACCATGAGCTGCGGAGAGAGCGGCTGCGGGTGCGCACCAATCCCGGCGCCGACTTCTTTGACTTTGTCATTCCTGCCGGATCGATCGCCGATGGGCGGTTAGTGAAGGAAGTGTCCTGGCCGGCCGGCCTCACGGTGGTTTCGGTGCGGCGGGGCACCCTGGTCACGGTGCCGAACGGCGACACCACCCTCGTGTCGGGTGATGTGCTCACCGGCTTCGGCCCTCCCGGAGGCCGGGAGCGGCTGGCCGAACGGCTGGCGGCTTCCGCCGACCCGGAGGGCCGGGCGGTAGACGAAAGCCCCGGGTAGCGGGTCCTCCCTCCGAACCAAGCAACCGCCGCGGCCCCGGTTTACTTGTGCAGCCAGCGTTGGACGCGGCATGATTGGGCCGTGAGATCGAGAACCCTGGCATCGACCCTGGTTGGTATGGCGGCACTGGCGGCGGTATTGCTTGTCACACTCGGCGGCGGTGACGGTGACCGCGTGGTCCCGGAGGTATTGGCGGCAACCGAGACCTCGGTGATCGGAACATCGCTGATCTCCACAACCACAGCGCCAACAACCACAACCACGACGGTCCTCGCGTCCACGACCACGACCACTGCACCGCCGACGACGACGACAGCAACGACAACAACCCCGACCACTCCACCATTGACCACCACGACTGCCCCACCGGTCTCACTGCCGAGCGCCTACACCGCCGTTCCTAAACCGGCGGCTGGGCCCGACCGGGTCGCCCCGGGCGGCGCTCTCACCAAGCACCTGGCGGCGGACATTGCCACCGCCTTCGGTTTCAGCACCGCCGAGGTGCAGGCGGCCATCGCAGCAGTCGAACTGCCGCCCGAAGCTGGCGGCAACCCGGAGGGGTGGCTGGCGCCCGGCACCTATGAACCGACCGACGGTGCCAGCGCCGCAGAAGTCGCACAGGCGATGGTGGATCGTCGGGTGGAGCAACTCGAGGCTCGCCAAGTTCCCCGGGCTCAGTGGCAGCGGGTACTGACCGCCGCCTCGGTGATCGAGAAGGAGACGTACAACCAGAACGAGAAACCCAACGTCGCTCGCGTGCTCGCCAATCGGCTGGCCGGCGGCGGGCCGCTGCAGATGGATTCGATCATTCTGTATCCGGTTCCCGAGGACCGGATCTTCACCACCAGCGCGGAGCGATCCTCTAACCAGCCCTACAACTCATACCGGCACAACGGCCTGCCGCCCACCCCGATCTGTTCCCCCGACGAGGCGTCCCTCGACGCTTTCCTGGCCCCACCCCCCGGCGACTGGTGGTTCTACGTGACCATCGACCTGCATTCGGGCGAAACTCGCTTCGCTGCGAGCTTTGAAGAGCATCAGGCCAACGTCGTGCTGCTCCGGGCCTGGCTCAAGGACAACCCCACCGCTTAGCGGATTCGGAGCGTTCCGGGGACGGGTGGTGGACAAACACGTTGGTCCGCAGGCCTAGGGCTCGTCACCCTCGGGCCCCGCATCGGCCAACTCGGGATCGAACGGCCCTCCCGGGTGGGGCCACATCTTCTCGATTTCGGCGTTGAGTTCAGCTCCCACCAGGACGGCGATGGCGGTCACATACAGCCACAACAGAACAGCCAGCGGCGCCGTGAACAGGTTGTAGGCCGAGTTCCCCTCCAGGAAGGTGGTGGCGTAGATCCGCAGTCCGAGGCTGCCCAGCAGCCACAACACAAAGGCGAGGATGGCGCCGGGGATATCGCGGCGCCAGGCGGTCACGTGAGGCGGGGCTATGTGATACACCCAGGTGAGCAGCACCATTCCCATCGTGGCCACGGTCGGCCAATAGAGGATGGCCCAGACGGTTTCAAAGGTTGACTCCAGGCCGAAGTTGTCGGCCAGAGCTGCTCCGAAGCGGGGACCGACCACGAGGAGGGGTAACAACACCCCGACGGCCAGGACGCCGGCCACGGTGAGGGCGGCTCCCACGAGGGTCTTTCGCTTCCAGGTGCGATGGTCCTCGAGGTCGTAGGCGATGGTCACGGCATCGACAATCACTCGAACGGCCCGTGACCCCGACCAGAGAGCGATGATGCCGCCGAGAGTGAGGACATCGGCCCGTCCTTGTTCGAGGAGGTCGTCGACGGCCGGCTCGATGGTGTCCTGGATGGTGGCGGCGCTGAAGATGTTGTCGGCCCAGTCGAGGATCTGGTCCTTGATATCGGCCACGGTTTCGGCCCCTCCGATATCGCCGACGTAGCCGAGGATCCCGAGCAGGACCAGTAGCAGGGGCGGGAGCGACAGCACAAGGTAGAAGGCCACTTCCGCCGCCAGTCCCGGAACCCGATCGGAGAGAGAGTCGCGAACTGTCTTCTCGGTGAGCGTTGCAGCGACTTTCGAGCGCCGCACGACTTCATCGCTCAGCTCGGACAGTTTTGAGGGTTCAACCACCCGACCAAGGTAGCGGGCCGGCCTGTTCCTATCGGATCGACTCTCGCTGGTCGAGGGTCCTCCCCGACGTCGCGCTGACGGGGATCAATACGAGGACGGAGGTCAAGCACCGTGTGTGGAAGGTGCCGGCCGGGTGGAGGCCGACCTTCGATTCGTGAATGAGCGGGACTACCGGCGGGGCGGCCGCAGCTGCCCGAGGAGAGCCTGCTAGTTTCTCCGGTGTTGGATCTCTGCGTGTAATAGGAAGTCGGGAGACACATGGCCGCCCAGAAAGCCCGTTTCGGAGTCCGCGTCACTTGTGCAGGCCCACTATCTGGGGCCGACGCCCTCCACCGATCGTCGGTCGCAGCGGATCGATTGGGGTTCGACACCCTCTGGGTACACGACTACTACGTCTGGAACCAACTGCTCGACTCAGTTCACATCTCGTGCGGTTCCCGCGAGGCCTACTGGGAAGCCTCGGCACGAGACGATTATCAGCCGCTGTTCATGGAATCACTCACCAATCTCGCCTACCTGGCCGGCGTCACTGAGAACATCCGCCTGGGATTGGCGGTCTTATGTCTTCCGTACCGTGAGCCGCTCGGTACCGCCAAGCAGCTCGCCAACATCGATGTCTTGAGCAACGGACGCCTCGAACTGGGAATCGGCCAGGGGGCGCCAAAGAGCACCCACAACGTCGAGTTTGAGGTGATGAATATCTCCCGTGCCACAAAGGTGAAGCACACAAGGGAGGTGTTCGAGGCGATGCGTGAGGTCTGGACCGAAGACAAGGCGACCTGGCAGGGTGAGTTTTACCAGTTTGAGGACGCAGAGGTGTACCCCAAGCCGGTCCAGAAGCCGTATCCGCCAATCTGGATCGGGGGGTCTGCCGAGAACTCCCTTGAGATGATCGCCGATTACGCAGATGGATGGCTGTCCTTCTGGATTACACCCGATCAGTTCCCAGCAGCCATAGAAGATCTGCATGGTCGGATCGCCAAGCGCGGTCGCGACCCTGAGGCGTTCACCGTTGGCAGTGAGATCCAGGTGTACCTGGCCGACTCGATGGAGCAAG
>JAOTYB010000094.1 GCA_029862065.1 Acidimicrobiia bacterium
GGGCGATCTGCCACAGGTCGCTCTCATTGAAGAACACTCGGGGATCGGTGATGTGATAGGCCGTGTACATGTCGCTCTGCACCCGGAACAGGTCTTCGGGGTACCTCAGGTTGTCGAGCAGCGTGGTTGGTATCTCGTCGAAATCGGTGAACAGCTCGGGGAACACCTTCTGGTAGGTGCTGATGATTGGATCGTCCGGGTCGACAATGTAGAAGTCCATGGTCCCGTTGTAGGCATCGACGACGGCTTTGACCGAGTTCCGCACGTAGTTGAAGCCGTTGGGAAGCGAATGAGGGGTTTGGCCGAGCCGCGAGGTCCCCCCGAACGAGCCTTGCGGTATCGCCGGGGTCGAATACGGGTACCGATCCGTGGTGGTGTACAGGTCCATCACCCACACGAGGCCCCCGCCGTCGAACACCAGGTAGGGGTCGGAGTCCTGGGAGAGGAAGGGAGCGGCCTTCTCGACCCGATCAGAGATGTTGCGGAAGAGCAAGGCTTTGCTATCTCCGGTGATCCGGCTCGAAATCACAGTGTTGAAGTCGTTGAACCGAAGGGCGAGTGCCAACCGGCGGAAAATGCTCCCCACCGCCACCCCGCCCGAACCGTCGTATTGGTTAAAACTCACGTCGCCGGCGGCGGTGAGCGCGTCGACTTCGCTCTCTCGAGTGCCCACGAATACGAAATCGCTCGAACCCGGTACTTCGCCGAAATAGATCCGCTCCTGGTCGAGCGTGAGCGACTCGGTCTTTATGTTCGGCGGAATGTCGTTGACCAGGAACTCGGGTTGGCCATCGGCAGTAACCGCGTTCGATGGGCTCAACACGGCCCCGAAGCCGTGGGTGAAGACGAGGTGGTCATTGACCCAGCTGCTTTCATCGACCCGATTGATATCGAGCTCGCGGGCGGCGAGCCCCACCTGGGTGAGCTCACCGTCGATGACGTAGCGATCCACATCGACGTCGTCGAAGCGGTAGTACTGGCGGAGCTGCTCGAGCTGGCTATAGGTGGATCGCAGCACTCCCGGATCCCACAACCGGATGTTGTCAATAGTGGTCGCATTCGCATCGATCTCGTCTGCCCCCAGCTCGGGAGAAGCCGCGAACTCAGTGACCTCGATGTCGGTCAAGTCGTAGGCATCGCGAGTGGCGTCGAGGTTGCGTTGGATGTAGCGCGACTCCCGCTCGATCTCGTTCGGCTCCACCTGCAGCCGCTGCACGGCTGCCGGGATGATCCCACCAACGACCACCGACGTGACCAGCCACAGGCCACCCGCCACCAGGGGAAGCGTCCATCCCCGGAACCGGATGTTGATGAGCAAGAGGATGGCGGCCACCAGAGAGATGCCGACCAACAATTCAAGGGCCGGCCGCTGAGCATTGAGGTCGGTGTAGGTGGCTCCAAAGGCGGCTCCTCGAGTCGAGAAGACGAGCTCATAGCGGTCGAGCCAGTACCCGACCGCCTTGAGCACCGCCAGCCCGGCGAACAGGACCGAAAGGTGGACCTTGACCGCCGCGCTGACGCGCTGCAGGTTCTGCTGGATCTGGATGCCGCCGTTCAGATAGTGGAGCACCGCCACCAGCAAGGTTGTCCAGATGAGCAACTGAAAGCCCCACCCGAACAAGTCCCGGTAGAACGGGAGACTGAAGACGAAATAGGAGATGTCGCGACCGAACACGGCATCGGTGGATCCGAAGTCGGTCTGGTTGAGGAACAGCAAGGCCCGTTCCCACCAGTTGCCGGCCGTCAAGCCGATGAGAAAAGCGAAGAATCCGGCTGTCGCCAGCAGGATTCGGCCACCGTAGATCTCAGCCCACCCCTGGAAACGGGCCACCAGCTCGTCGGACTGCCCGAGAGCGAACACCGCGCGCCGGGGTGACAATCGGTCGGCAATCCGCAGGTTGACGTAGATGACGAGGAAGGCCACGACCGAGGCGACGATCACGATGAATATGCGGGTGAAGACCAGGGTCCGCCATACGCCCGGGAAGTCGAGCGAGTTGAACCAAAGGAAATCGGTCCAGGCGACGGCTGCGCCCCGGGCTGTGAGCACAAGCGCCAGGAGGAGGACACCGGCAACTCTGAGGAAGTTGCGGCGTCCGGTGCCGGAGCGCCGAGGAGGGCGCGGGGGCGGGGCGTCGGCTGGTTCGCGATGAATCACCCGGGCATTCTACGGTGCAACGGAGCGCAAGCCCCTAAGAATCCCGTCCTTCAGAAAGTGAGGGGTTCGACCGGCTTGAGGGAAAGAGCACCTAGGAGGCGTGACGGGCGGCTGCCCAGTCGCCCAGTGCCCAATCGGTGTCCTCTATTCCCTCGAGCCGAAGGGCGGTCCGCAGGGCGTCGGCATAGGCGACATCTGAGATCTCACGCAAACGGAGCTCGGCCCCATCTGTGCGCCACTCCCGGTACACCCGGGAGGCCGCGGCTGAGGTTTTGCGGCTGGTTTCACCGGCAGATCGGCTTGCATCGAGGACGTGTGCCACCGCATCGGTGAGATCCGAAGCAAAGCCGGCCACCTGAGTATCGGCGTTGTCGGTGACAATGTCGGGAGGGCTGTCTGCGCGGATCCCGAGCTCCATGGCCGCCAAATAGCCGGACCGGGCACTCTCCAACACCAGCTCGGCGATGGCCGGGGCAAACGCCTCTGAGTGCTCAGCGGCATCGGGCATCCAGTCCTCGCCGGCCACCCGCAGCTGCTCGAGGGTCAAATTCTGTTGCTCGGTCAGCTCCTTCTTGATCAGGCGATGGGCCCGGTTCTGAAGGGGAAGCAACATCCGCTCCCGCAAGTCGTCCGGGTCGACGGCGGGGGCTCTCTTCTCAGTGGGCTGGGCGCCGCCTCGCAGATTGGCGAACAAGGCGTCGATGTCCCCGCCAGGCGGAGCCGGCTCGCCAGCCTCGGAGGCAACGGCTACCGGCTCAACCTCTACTGCCCCTGATGGAGCGGGCTCGACCCGGGCGCTCTCGCGTTCTTCTCGCAAAGCCCGGACCTCATCCATGATCTCTTCGGCGCTGACGGGAGTTTTCGGCAATGCCGGAGCCACGACCTGCGCTCCTGCCGGGGGAATAATCCGGACGCCGGCGCGCTCCTCAGGCTCGGCCTGGGGCACAATCTTCACCGTGCTCGAGTCGGCAACGACGTCGCGATCCCTCAGTGTCTCCCGCCGGGTCTCGAGCTCCTCTTCCATCGTACGCATCGCCTGTTGTGCCTTCTCGAGTTGACCCATCAGCTCTTCCCGGCGCCGCTCGAGTGCCTGAGCCCGCTCCTGGGCAGAGGCGGCGGCCCGGTTGGCAAGTTCGATGATTTCGTCGTGCTGGGCCTGGGCGTCGCCCACCAGCCGTTCGGCTTCGATGCGGGCAGCCCGTCGCTGTTCCTCGGTCGATTGACGAGCCTGGCTCACCAATCGATGTGACTGTTGCTCGGCCTCGGCGATGACGGCCAGGGCCTCGCTCTCTCCCCGTTCGCGCACTTCCTGAATCTCTCGAGCTACCGCCTCCAGAATGGCGGTGGACTCATCCCACACCGATGCCCTGGCGATCTCGGCGGCTGCCTGAGCTTCGCTTACCTGTCGGGACGCCTCGGCTTCGGAGCTCGACCGCAGCGTGGATGCGTAGTTCTCGGCGGCCGTCTGGGTGGCATCTGCTGCGGCTTGGGCTTCGGCGCTGAGCTGCTCGGCCTCGGAGGAGGCAGCCGTCCGCACCTCCCGGGCGTAGACGTCGGCCTCCGCCCTCAGGCGGGTGGCTTCGGTCTCGGCCTCGTTCCTCCAACCGGCGGCATCCTCCCGGGCTTCGGCCCGGGCGCCTGCCGATTCTGTGTCGGCGGCTTCGCGAGTCTGCGACGCATAGGCGTCGGCAGCCGTGCGGGCTTGCTGGGAGTAGGCGTCCGCCTCGTCGGTGAGCTGGGCGGCTTCCGATTCAGCTACTTGCCGGGTCTGGTGGGCATAGGCATCGGCTTCTTCTCGCACCCTGGCGACATAGGCGTCGGCTTCCGTACGACGCTTGGTGCTCTCCTCCTGGGCTTCGGCCAGCAATCGCTCGGTTGCTGCCTCGGCATCAGACCGCAGGCGGGTAGATGCTTCTTCGGCTTCGGAGCGCCAGCGGCGGGCATCTGAGCTGGCCTCTTCTCTCCACCGGCTAGCTTCGGCGGCCGCCCGGGTCCGGAGCCCTTCGGCCGCCTGGCGGGCCGATCCGATGATGGCCTCAACTTCGGTGGCTACCCGGTCCAACTCGGCCTGAACCGGCTCGGGATAGCTGCCGTCGCCGGGCACGTCGCCTGGTTCCTGCTGCAATCGGGCAAGTTCGGCCCGAAGCTCAGAGAGATAGGAATCGACTGCCCCGCGGTCATAGCCGCGGCGGACAATTTCGAACTCGGTGCCCTCAAAGTCGCGAAAATCGTTCATAACCAGATCACCATACCTGCGATCTGGGGATGCGGCCAGAGATTTATGTGGCGGGGAGAGATTCCAGAAATTCCAAGGCTTCGTCGATCGTAGAGACCGCTACGACTTCGATGTCGTCGCCGGCGGCCGCCAGGGCACCTTCGTAATCGCCGTCGGGAACGAGGATGTATTCGGCCCCCACGCCGATGGCCCCGTAGGTCTTCTGTTTGATTCCGCCGATCCTTCCAACCGAGCCGTCCGGCGCCATGGTGCCCGTCCCGGCGATCCGGTGACCCTTGGTGATGTCGACCTCAGTCAGCAGGTCATACACCGCCAGGGTCAGCATCATCCCGGCCGATGACCCTCCCACCACGCCGGCATCAATGTTGACATCGACCGGCAAGTCGAAGGCCGACCCGGCGTTGGCGACACTTATCCCGATGATCGGCAGGCCAGGGTCGGTCTCGCTCTCGCCGAGGACGATGTTGACGTCGAAGAGCTCGTCGTCGCGGCTCAGCGTGAGCGCGACGGTGTCCCCCACCTGCTGCGATCGAACGGCGTTGATGAGCTCGTCGACAAACTCGACCTTCTCACCATCGATGGCGACAACAATGTCGTTGACCTCGATGACTCCGAACCCGGCGCTGTCCTCGAGGACCTCGGCGACCAGCGCCCCAGTCCCCACCACGCCCACCTCGTAGCCGAGGCGGTCGAGGGCCACCGCCGCGGCGATTTGTTGAGAGCTCATCATGAGCTCGAGGTTCTGGAGACGCCGCTGATCGCTGGTTTGACCCGGGGCGATGATCAGATCGCGGT
Source organism: Acidimicrobiia bacterium (assembly GCA_029862065.1). Taxonomy (GTDB): domain Bacteria; phylum Actinomycetota; class Acidimicrobiia; order Spongiisociales; family SHLN01; genus SHLN01. Next base: position 5,190 of record JAOTYB010000094.1, read on the forward strand.
CGACAATATCGACTGCCGGATCTCGCCAGGCTTCGAACAGCTCGAGCAGTGTCAGCGATTTGGTTGGGCGTGAAATAGTGAGGAAGTACAGCTCACCGTCACTCTCAAACGACTCGACGCCGTCGATGCTCACGATGCCGTGCACCTCTGTAACGGGCCCCGGCGAAGTTGCCAGATACGGCACCCGGACCCCTGCCACCACGATGAGGGCGAACCCCAGTAGCAGCAGCCCGACAGCCACCGTGCCGGGAGTGACCCAGCGACGCCGCGTCGGTGAGGCCGGATCGGATGGATATTCGAGAGGGGTAAGAACGTCGGTCATTGGCGTTTCATCGTACTGGGGAACAACGACTGGGGGCCCGGGTGCGTTCCCGTCCTAGTGCCGGGCGAGACGACGCTTCCCGGTGATCTGCCAGGCGCCGGGCAGCAGGAGCCCGGCCAGAGCCACCTTGGCCAGATCGCCGATGATGAAGGGAACCGCGCCGAGTTCCATCGCCCGCTGCCAGGAAACATCGAGCTCGGCAGCCAGCCACGGCACGCCGAAGGCGTAGATGATGACGGTTCCCGCCAGGAAGGCAGGCATTGCGCTGGCGACGCTGCGGTCCTGGCCCCGCTCAGCCAGGAATCCGACGGCCCAGGCCGCCACGATGAACCCGACCAGGTAGCCGCCGGTGGCACCGCTGGCAACCTTCCATCCCGAGCCGCCGTCGGCATAGAACGGGAACAAGAGCCCGAGCATCCAGTAGAGCGCCTGGCTGGCAGCTCCCGCGCGGCTCCCCAGCACTCCCCCGGCCAGCAGCACGGCAAACGTCTGGCCGGTTATGGGAACCGGGGTTGATGGGAGGTTGATCTTGAACTGGGCCGCCGCCGCCGTCAGCAAGGCGAAGCCAACGACCAGAGCGATGGTTACCGCCCGCTTGCGAGGAAGAACTGCGGAAGCCAGGGGCAGGTAGGTGGTGGTCATGGGCGGTGAGTCTATTCACGCAGGACGCAGGACGCAGGACGCAGGACGCAGGACGCAGGACGCAGGACGCCGGACGCCGGACACCGGACGCCGGACGCAGGAGGCAGGACGCAGGAGGCAGGACGCAGGAGGCAGTACGAGTGTCGCGCCCTCTGGTCGTGGACTGTCAGCTGCGGACTGTCAACGAAGAAAGGGCGCCCCGAGGGGCGCCCTTTCTTATTACTCGTTTGCTTCTCTAGGCGTCGCAGGGACCGTCGTAGTTGTGTGCGGCTGCGGTCGGACCTGTGAAGGGGCCGGCCACCAGTGTTGCACCGTCGGGTGCAGCCTCGTCAATCTTGGATACCACACTCGAAGTGACGATGGGATTGCCGCTGTAGTCGGCAACCGTTTCCACCATGCCCTCGTAGTCAACTTCCCCAAGTGAGTTGGCGGCTGCCACCAGGCCGGCCCGGGTTATATCCCCATCCGCCACGGCCTTCTCCAGCGCCGCCTTCAACGGGTACTGCTCGACCCAGCCGGCACTCACAAAGTTGCTCGGTGGAGCTCCACCGGCCTCGGCAGAAGCGCGCAGGGCAGCATGCCCCGGCGTGTCCGTGGCCCACGGTCCCCAGGGAGCCGAGTTGAAGTAGATCCCGGCCTTGAAGGCCGCCCCGGCTGCGCTCTCCAGGAGCGCCGAGTTCCAGGTCGGGCCCGCCCCGATAAACGGATTCGTGTGGCCAAGGGCGGCGGCGGTACCGACGATGGTCGCCGTCTCGAACGGGCCCATCACCAGGAACGTGACATCGGCGTTGTTGCCGGTGACCGCATCAATCGCTCCCTGCTGCGAGGGATCAAGGGCGATCGGGAGTGTTGGCTGCTCGAAGAGAACCTCGAGGTTGTTGAACTCCGCCGCCAGCTTGACTCCGGCCAGGTAGTCCTCACCGAAGTCACCGGGGAAGTGGACGATGCCGACAGTGGCCGCCCCACTCGGGAAGCTGCTCACGGCGAAGTCGACCGCATTCATGGCCTCAACGCAGTAGCTGGCGCCGGCCTCGAGAATCAGACCGGCATCGCTCTCGGCATAGTTCCAACCAGACCACCACGTGGCCGGGGCGGCCACCATGTTGTCGTCGATGTAGTCGGGTAGAGCCGCCAGGGACTGTGGCGTGCCGAGCGACTCGGCCAGAGCCAGGACATCGTCCCGGATACCCTGATAGGCCTCGACGTGCTGGGCGTTGTCGTATCCGTTGTCGACGATGGCGCTGTCGAGAATGTCGACGTCGAACAATCCGCCGATGCCACCCGAGGCATTGACCCGGGCCCAGAAGAGCTCGTGACCCGCCAGCAGACCCGGCGAAGCCGAAGCGAACGTACCGGTCTGATCGGTAACCGAACCGAGCAGGATGCACCCGCGACCCGGGTCGCCTCCTTCGCAGGGCTCCTCGGTCACTCCGATGTCAAACACAGGACCGGTCATCACTTCTTCGGTCGTTGTCGTGGTGCCGCCGCTGTCGGCAGTCGTTGTCGTCGCTTGCGCGACCGTTGTGTCGCTGGTGTCGTCGCCACAAGCTGCCGCCACCAGAGCAAGAACAGCCAGAAGCGCGAGAAGCCGGAAACCTTTTCTCATTCGGAATTCCTCCTCAGGAAACTTTTGAGACCCCGGGGGTCGGGTTCAAGATAGAGGCTAAGACCGAGTTTCGCACGCCGCGAGGGTCTTTCGGCAGGTAGTTGCTGGTTTGCGCAGGCGTACCCGCGAACCCCCTG
>JAOTYB010000095.1 GCA_029862065.1 Acidimicrobiia bacterium
GGGATGAGGGCCATAATGGGAGCCGCGAAGTAGATGGCCCGCTCCACTCTGCTCGGAACGATGGGTTCCTTGAAGAAGAGTTTCACGCCGTCGGCCAGCGACTGCAGTAACCCAAAGGGTCCAGCCCGCTTGGGACCGATGCGGTTCTGCATCCGGGCGAGCACCTTCCGCTCAGCCCAGATGAGCAAGAGGGTGGCGACCATCAAGATCACGAAGGCCACCACCACTTTGACGACAACGATGAGGACATCAATCCAGTCGGTCGTCACGAGAGAACCTCGAGCTTGATTTCCAGCCCCTGGCCCAGGTCCCATCCTTCGTCCTGGTTGGCGGGCACGTACACCACCCCTTCGGTCAACGAAGGGTCGTATCGAACCTCGAGGTCGGCGGAGCCGGAGGAGCCGGTAACCCGGGCCAGCACCCCGTCGGCCACCCCCAGCCGGGCTCCGTCGGCCGGATTGATGAATACGAAGGCACCGGGAGCCAGCTTGGCCAGCGACAGGCTGTGCCGGACATGGACACCGTCGTCGTAAAGAGTCCTGGCCGAGTGGAGTGCCAGGCGAGCAGAGCTCGAGCTCAGTCCGATATCTACGGGCACATAATGAAGGGGCTGCTCGCCCCCGTCGCCGGGCACCACCACTCCCTCGCGACCGTCGCCCCACCCCAGCTCATCCCATCGGACGGTTCGGTAGGCGGGAGCCACCTGGGCGATCTCCTTTTGGATCCCCTCCACCGATTCGGCTCCCAGCGAGGACCCGAGCGCCAGCGCGATGTCTTCGAACACCGACCAGGGTGGACGGGCCTGGCCGGAGCCGGCGATTAATTGGGCTACTCGCTGCACGCGTCCTTCCAGGTTGGTGACCGTCCCTTCGGTTTCGGTGAATCCCTCCGCCGGTAGCACGACATCGGCCAGCTGCGACGAGTCGGTGAGGAACTGGTCGACCGCCACCACCAGGTTGGCTGCTTCCAGAGCTGCCCGGGCCGCCGACGGGTCGGAGAAATCGCGGACCGGGTCGGCGCCGAACAGCAGCAGCCCTTTGACGGTCCCGGCTTCGAGCCCGGCAACAATGCCCGCAGCATCTTTCCCAGTCTTCTCGGGAATCGGTGTTGCCCACTCGACGGAGAGATCTGAGCGCGCCTCGGCGCTGGTGAGGGCGGCCCGCCCCGGGAGCAACGACGGAGCGAGGCCCATGTCAAGGGCCCCGAACAGGTTGGAGCGGCGGCCCAGAGGCATGATCTTGGCCTCGGGAAGGTCGCGGACAAAGGCGGCGACCCCTTCGGCCAGCAGCGGATCCTCTGTGAGGCCGGTCCGGCCCACCAAGCCGACGATCGCACCACCGGCCAGCAGCAGCTCGCGAGCGGCCGCCAACTCCCCCTCGCCGGCCCGCAGCGAAGCCAGAAGGTCGGGACCCTGGCCGGGGGCATACCCGACCTTCACAGTTGCGACATCGTCGAGACCCGTACGTCGGGGATGAACGACGATGAGGGATGCTCCGTTCTGGACCGCCTGACGCACCCGCAGATACAGGACCGGCAGTTCCTCCTTCAAGTCGGGGCCCCACAGGAGAATGGTGGAGGCAGCATCGAGGTCGGGGATGGTGGCCCGGCTGGTGGCGGCGGCCAGAAATTGCGGGTTCAGCCCATCATCGAGCTGGGCGTCGATGTTGTTGGTACCGATGACGGCCCGGATCAGCTTGCCAAACGCATAGGCGTCTTCGTTTGTGCCCCGCGCTCCCCCCAATCCGGCGACGCTGTCGGGTCCGTGCTCGGTGATCAGGTCCTGCAACCAGTCACCTACCACCCCGAGAGCGGCGCTCCAGCTGGTCTCCTCCAATTCGCCGGTACTGGAGCGAACCAGCGGGACGGTGAGACGCTCGGGTGACCCGATATATTCAAAACCGAACCGGCCCTTGTCACACAGCCACCCCTGATTGGTTGGCTCATTGTCGACCCCCAGGAAGCGCAGCACCTGGTTCTGCGAGCTCTGCACGCTGATCCGGCACCCAACCGCGCAATGGGGACAAGTCGACTCAACTGCCTCCAGGTCCCAGGGCCGGGCGCGGAAGCGGTAGGGCTTGGCGGTGAGCGCCCCCACCGGACAGATCTGGACCGTGTTGCCCGAGAAGTAGCTCTTGAACGGCTCGTTGGGGAAGGTCAAAACCTGGGTGTAGTTGCCGCGGTCCTGGAACTCGATCAGTGGATCACCAGACACCTCGTCTGAGAAGCGGGTGCACCTGGCACACAGAATGCAGCGCTCCCGATCGAGCAGCACCAGCTCGGAGATCTCAATCGGCTTCTCGAAGTGGCGCTTCTCCTCGACGAAGCGGCTCTCCCCCGGCCCATAGGCCATGGTCTGATCCTGAAGGGGGCATTCGCCTCCCCGATCGCACACCGGGCAATCGAGGGGATGATTGATGAGCAGGAACTCGAGCACCCCCTCCTGGGCCTTCTTCACCACATCGGACTTTGTGTCGACCACCATTCCCTCGGTGCAGGGCATGGTGCAGGAAGTCGTGAGTGCAGGGCCCCGCCCGGTGTCGACCTCCACCAGACACATGCGGCACATGCCCACCGGCTTCATGCGCGGGTGCCAGCAGAATCGGGGAATGTAGGTGCCTTCGTCCTGAGCGGCCTGGATGAGCAAAGTGCCCGCCGGTACCTGGCGTTCTTCTCCGTCGAGGGTGATCGTTACCGGATCAGCCATTCGCCACCCCCGCCGGGATCATGGCCTCGACCTCGCTCCGGAAGTTGCGCAGAATGGACGTGATGGGAGACACCGCCGACGGACCGAGCGGACAAATGGTGGTCATCTTCGGCGGCCAGCCGAGGCCGGGGGCGATGTTGTCGGACACGTCCAACAGCAGATCGAGGTCGACCGGGCGTCCCTCCCCCCGGAGGATCCGTGCTAGCACCATCTCGAGCCATGAGGTCCCTTCCCGGCAGGGCGTGCATTGGCCGCACGACTCGTGGGCGAAGAAGCTGACGATGCTGTGAGCTGCCTCAACCACGTTGGTGGTTTCGTCCATGACGACGATGGCGCCCGAGCCCAGCATCGAGCCGGCGTTTCCCACATCGTCGATGGTGATGGGGATGTCGAGCTGGTCCCCGGTAAACCAGGGGGCCGATGCCCCTCCGGGAATGAAGCACTTGACCTCACGGTCCTCCCGCACTCCCCCGCCGTATTCGTCGATGAACTCGCGGAAGGTCATGCCCATGACGATCTCGTAGTTGCCGGGCTTACGAACGTGTCCGGACAGGCTGAACAGGCGGGTGCCGCTTGAGCCCTCTGGCCCGATGGCTGCATAGGCCGCGCCGCCGTTGGCCACGATCCACGGGATGTTGGAGATGGTCTCGACATTGTTGACGATGGTCGGCTTCCCGTAGAGCCCCTCAATCGCCGGAAACGGCGGCTTGATGCGTGGTTCCCCTCGTTTGCCTTCCAGGCTGTTGAGCAGGGCCGTTTCCTCGCCACAGATGTACGCGCCCGCGCCCAGGTGGAGCGTGACGTCGAGGTCGAACCCGCTCCCGAAGATGTTCTGGCCCAAATACCCGGCTTCGTAGGCCTCGGCGATCGCTCGCTCGAGGCGGCGAGCCGGCTTGGGGTACTCACCCCGGATGTACACGTAGGCGTCGTGAACGTCGATGGCATACGCAGCGATGATGATGCCCTCAATCAGCTGATGGGGATCCCTTTCGAGCAGCTGTCGATCTTTGAATGTGCCGGGCTCGGACTCATCGCCGTTGATGACGAGGTAGCGGGGACGGGTGTCGGGAGGCAGGAAGCCCCATTTGACGCCACACGGGAAGCCGGCTCCACCGCGGCCGCGCAAGCTGGAGGCTTTGGCCTCCTCGTGCACGGCTTCGGGAGTCATCGTGGTCAGCGCCTTGCGGGCTGCCTGGTAGCCGTCGGTCTCCAGGTAGCGCTCGAGGGTGTGGCTGTCGGTGGGGTGGGCTTCCATCCGGGTAGTCAAAATCTTCATGGGGCCTCACCGGTCGAGCCGAGGCCTTCCAGGGCCGGGACCGGGCCAACCGCCCCGGTCGGGTCGGGCGGACCCCAGTCGAAGCTGCGCTGGCCTCCGAACAAAGCCTGCATCTCGTCGCCATTGATCAAGGGGGGCGTGGCGCTACGCAGCCACTGCACGAGCGCCCGGCCCTGGTCGGGAGTGACCCCCTCAATCAGCTCGTAGTTGACCTGCAAGGCCGGAGCACCGCCACAGGCACCAATGCATTCAACGTGCTCAACCGAGACCTGGCCCGCGTCGTCGGTCTCGCCGGGCGGGACGCCTGCCTCATCGGCGATGGAATCGAGCACGCCCTTGGCTCCCAGCAACCCGCAGGAGATGGAGGTGCAGACCGACACGAGGTAGGTGCCAACCGGCTGGCGTTTGTACATCGTGTAGAAGGTGGCCACCGACGAGACCTGCACCGACGTCATGCCGACCAGCCTGGCCACCTTCTGAATCGCCTCATCGGTGAGATAGCCGTACTCGGTCATCGCCACATACAGCAGGGGCATGACCGCGCTCTTCTTGTCGGGATACGCGGAGAGGATTCTCTCCACCTGGGGGCTGGTGGTCCAATCGGTCATGGCTTCCGGCTTCCGGCTTCCGGCTTCCGGCTTTCGGCAACCCCGCTCACGGGCAACTGGTAGCTGGTAGCCGGTAGCCGGTAGCTAAGGGAGCTTCTCATCGGTCCACATCCCCGAGAACGGGATCGATCGAAGCAATCACGGCGATTGAGTCGGCAATCAGCTGATCGCCCATCATGATCGGCAGGCTCTGGATGGCGGCGAAGCTGGGGGTGCGACAGTGGAGCCGCCACGGCTTGGCTTCACCAACCGAAACGAGATAGTGGCCGAGCTCGCCACGCGGGCCCTCGATTGCCTGGTAATGCTCGCCGGCCGGCACCTTGAAGCCCTCCGTAAAGATCTTGAAGTGATGGATGAGCGCCTCCATCGACTCGTCTATGCGTTTGCGGGGCGGCGGGGTGACTTTGAGGTCGGTCGTGCGATAGTCACCGTCCGGCATGGTCTCGAGCACCTGGCTAACGATGCGCAGCGATTGCACCATCTCCTCCATTCGCACGGTGTAGCGGTCATATACATCGCCATTCTCGCCGAGCGGCACGTCGAACTCGTATTGCTCGATCCCGCTGTAGGGCTGCGTTTTGCGGAGATCCCAGTCGACACCGGTAGCGCGGAGCGGCGGACCGGTGATGCCATAGGCAAAGCACTCCTCACTGGTGATGACACCCACCCCCTGGGTGCGTCCGAGGAAGATGGGGTTGTTGGTGAGGAGGTCGTGATAGTCGCTGAGGCCCTTCGGGATCCCTTCGAGAATCCCCACCACGTCCTCCTCCCACCCATCTGGCAGGTCGGCCGCCACCCCGCCAGGCCGGATGTAGTTGTGGTTCATCCGCAACCCCGTGGTCTTCTCGAAGAAGGCCAGCAGCAACTCGCGCTCGCGGATCCCGTAGATCATCATCGAGACGGCCCCGAGATCCATGCCCTGGGTAGCCACCCACGTGAGGTGGCTCGATACCCGGTTGAGCTCGGTCATCAGTACCCGAATGGCCTCGGCCCGGGGTGGCAGTTCGATCCCGAGGAGGGCTTCGGTGGCGAGCGAGAAGCACAGCTCGTTGTGGAAGGGGGCCAGGTAGTCCATGCGGGTGACGTTGGTAGGCCCCTGGAGAAAGGTCAGAGTCTCACCGGTCTTCTCCATCCCGGTGTGGAGATAGCCAATGACCGGCTTGACCCGGCGAATGACCTCGCCCTCGAGCTCGAGCTGCAGCCGCAGCACGCCGTGGGTCGAGGGGTGCTGGGGGCCCATGTTGAGGATGGTGGTTTCCGCTTCGGCGGCCTCGTCTTCGAACAAACGATCATCGACCACCAGGGTGCCGCCCTCTCCGGCCACATCCTCCCCAGTTGCCTGATCACGAGGCAACATGAGCTGGGCCCCTTCGGCGGTCGAAGCGACTACCCAGGCGGGCTCCTCCGTGCCGGACGCCCACATGTCGTGAAGCTGCCTGCGCTCTGTCTCGGAGGGAGCGGGATGGGGGGCTTCGGTGGCTTCTTCCTCGGTTGTGACTTCGTCGGTCATCACAGCACCTTGTTGGTGTCGCGGAATTGAATCGGGACTGCTCCCACGGGAGTGTCCTTGCGGAGGGGATGACCGTCCCAGTCATCTGGCAGCATGATGCGCGTGAGGTCGGGGTGGCCGGTGAAGTCGATACCGAACAGGTCGTAGACCTCACGTTCGTAGAAGTTGGCTCCCGGATAGACGTCGGTGATCGACGGTGCACTGGGCACGTCACCGTCTACCGGCACCAGGATGCGCAACCGCTGATTGTGTTTCAGCGATAACAGGCCAACTACAACGTCGTATCGCGGACCCGACCGCTGGCGGTAGTGGTCGACGGCGGTCAGATCGATGAACATCTCGAATCCGGCGTCCCGAGCCGCCTGAACGAACTCGACGAGACGGCCGCTCTCCACTCGAGCCACCTGCTGGCCGGCCGCCGATTGCTCGAATTTGGCCTCGGGAAATGCCTCGGCTAGTGGCGCCAGATGGGGCGCTACCGGCGGTGCGGCCGGTTCGGGTGCCGTCTCTTCGTCGGGGGTGGGCATCTGATCGGTCATACCCGCACGAACTCCCCACTCTTGATGCCTTCGTGCAAGGTGAGGATGGCGTGCATCAACGACTGCGGGCCGGGAGGGCAACCGGGCACGTACACATCGACGGGCACCACCTGGTCGACGCCCTGGACCAATGCGTAGTTGTTGAACATCCCGCCCGATGAGGCGCAGGCACCCATCGAGATCACCCATTTGGGCTCGGGCATCTGGTCATAGACCTGGCGTAGCACCGGGGCCATTTTCTGCGAGACCCGGCCGGCCACAATCATCAGGTCGGCTTGTCGCGGCGAGGCCCGGAACACCTCCATCCCGAAACGGGCCAGGTCGTTGTGGGCAGCTCCTGTGTGCATCATTTCGATGGCACAGCACGCCAGACCAAAGGTGGCTCCCCACGAGCTGTTGTATCTAGACCAATTAGCGATTGAGTTGATGGTGGCGGTGAGAAAGCCAGGGGGCTCGGCCATCAGGCTGCCTCCTCCGCGTCGGGTAGATAGCGCTCCCGGCGGGGCGGGTTCCAGTCGAGTGCGCCCCGCTTCCAGACGTACACCAGGGTTTCGATGGCCAGCGCTACGAACACCGCGATCGTGCCAACCCCGACCCAGCCGAGCTCCCGGAATCGGGTCGCCCACGCGAACAGGAAGATGATCTCGATGTCAAAGATGACGAACAGCATGGCTACCAGATAGAACTTCACCGGGAACCGCTCCACCGGCTCTACTTCGGGAACGATCCCCGATTCGTAGGGCGCCAGCTTCTCGGGCGTTGGCTTGCTGGGTGAGACAAGGCCGGAAACGAAGATAGAAACGACGGCAAATGCGAGACCGAGCACGACCATGACCATGATCGGCAAATAGTCGAATAGCTCCACGCGGCGAGGTCTCCTTTTCCTCCGTGGAGGTTAGGAAGTGCGGGCACCGTTGCCCAAGCTCTCACACACGGCTAGGGGCAGATACCCAGGCCCGGTGTGGCCTGCCAACTCACAATGAAATCGGCGAGGTTGGAGTCGAGATCGGCACAGCCGTTGAAGGCCCGGTCGTAGCTGCGATCGAGCAGGTTGAAGGGGGTGTAGTCGGGCAGCGGCGATCCTTCGGCCGCAAACCCACCCCATGCCACGGCATCGACGACGGCGGCTGTGTTGGTCCGCAGCTCGATGTGGCCTCCGATCATTTGGAGATACGGGGACCCGATCACACCGTTGTAGGTGTCATCTTTGAAGCCCGGGTAGCCG
>JAOTYB010000252.1 GCA_029862065.1 Acidimicrobiia bacterium
AGCTGGTGTGGTCCGGGCCGAAGTGGCGATGCAGGTGATCGGGAGCCTCACCGAGCGCCTGACTGAAGGCCGACAGGAGCCGAAGTGCAAGCGCCTCGGAGGCGGCAAGATACTCGATCATGGTGGACCGGAAACCTTCGAGCGGGGGCCACTGATTGACACCGTCGACGGAGTGGAAGTTTCGAGGATCGTCGTCGGCGGCGTCAGGGTAGGGCACGTGGGCCAAATCGAGGACCTCTTTGAGATCGCGCCGGTTCTTGGTCAACTCCCGGTCGTAGTAACCCCTGCTGTTCGTCTTGCTGCGGGCAATGGCCCGCTTGGAGTCCATCGGCAGCGCAAAGAACGCCTCGGTGCATTCCCACACCCGGGCCACCAGTTCTTCCGGGAGATCATGGTTGACAACCTGGAAGAACCCGAGGTCGGTGGCGGCCCTCGCCACCTGGCCGACGATACGATCGGCGACCTCCTGCCCATCGTCAGCCAGATCGATTACCGGTACGGCTGCGGTCTCCTCGTAAGTCGAAGTGGTCACGACCTCATTCTATGCAGCTCTCCGTATTGCGGTGCCGCCGAGGGTTCGTGGCCACGCCCGTCATCGGCCCGGGCGTCGGCGCGACCCTTGGCCGAGGCGTCAGCCCGGGTTTCCGACGTAGAAGTAGGGATCAAGCACCGACACCTCTGAGATGCCGGTGACGGGAAAGCCGTTGCGTTGGGCCGCGTCGCGAATCGCTTCAGGGCCGCACCCCTGTAATCGGGGTTCACCCCTATCTTTGCTCCCGAGCCTGCCCTGGGGGTTGGCCCGGTCCCTACTCCAACCATCCCTATTCGGGACGTAACTCGGACAGCAGTTCTCGGCCCGCAACCATGGCCGATGGCCTGCCGGTGACGCCCAGTTTCGAGTAGATGGCCGACACGTGATGTTCGATCGTCTTTTTTGTTACGAAGAGCCGATCGGCGATCTCCTGGTTCGACGCTCCCTCGACCAACAGTGTCAACACCTCTCGCTGCCGGTTCGTAATGGAGGCCGGATTGGCAGCGGTCGAGGTGCGGGGCATCGCCGGGACGGTGGAGCCTTCGATGTCTCTCAGGCGTTGGCGGGCCCACGCTGCCGCCGGCCGGGCCCCCATATCGTCGAGGAGTTGAATCGCCCGGGTCAACGACTCGACTTCACCACTGTCGACCAGCGACAGCGCCTGCTCGTACGGGCAGCCGAGAAGTTCCCAGGCATCGGCGGCGTCCTGCCAGCGGCCCGAGACCGCCAAGCCGAACGGTTCGGCCAGAGTGTCGAGGGCCGGGAGTGAAGGGCCGCCGTCGCCGTCGTCCTCGTCGTCGTTGGGCAGAGCGGACAGGGAACCGAGGCGCCACATCCAGTACGAGGTCTCACCGCGACCCCATGTGCTTTCCGTTGCCAGCGCCGCCTCGTGGAGTGGGCCGAGCCAACCCAATCCTTCGTCTGGCTGACCACGCCACAGTGCATCTTCGGCCAGTCCACACGCCACAGGCCAGAGATACTGGAAGTCGTGATCGGCGCCGAGCTCGAGCGCTTCACGGAGTGTTTTGGCTCCTCCGGGGTCGCCCCGCCGGACACGAGTACGGCCCAAGGCACCGAGGGCGGTGACACGTGCGTAGCCGGCCAAGAGTTTATGGGCGACCGATGGGCCACCGCTTGCCTCGTCAACCAGGTCGGCCACCTCGTCCCACCGTCCGGTTTCAAAGGCCACTCGGGCCAGCCAGCCCGAGCTGTACGCCGCCGCCTGATCCATGTCGAGTCCAGCAGCCAACCCGCGGGCGATCACCAGCCAGCGGACCGCATCGTCGTACTTTCTCACCTCACCACAGCCTGAGCCGAGGTTCACCGCCAGCCGCGTTCGCCCGAAAAGATCACCGCTCTCGGCCGCTTCGTGCTCCAGCCTCACAAGCCGGTCGATGGCTTCGTCCTCCCGGCCGCTGATCAGGCGGGCGCAGGCCAAGACGTGCTCGGCGTTGGCGGCGACGGCGTCGAAACCACCGGACTCTGCGATCGAGAGGGACTTCTCGGCCAGCTCAGCGGCGCTGTGACCCTGGCGCCGCAGCATCGCCAGGAACGCTGCATGTGCGAGCGCGTG
>JAOTYB010000096.1 GCA_029862065.1 Acidimicrobiia bacterium
CTGGGCTTGGCGCCGGCGGCGCCAGTCGTCAAGTAGGTCCTGTCCGGTGGCAACCCTCGTATTCCTCGGCCTGCAACACGCGCCACCCAGAATTCGGCCGAGGAATCGAAAGAATATAAGCGGTGGCCCCCTCACGCGGAAAACCCCGGTTGAGTGTCGGCCGAAACCTTCACCCCGCCGGGGCTCCCGTCCGAAGTAACCCGAAAGCTACTCCGATGGCCTCTCCAGTCAGCCGAAGCCTTCCTTCGAGGTCGTGGCCTCGTCAGCGTCCAAGTGAGCCCGAAGGCCCTCTTGGCCGTTCCCCTTGCGGGGAGTCCAACGAAGCCGCTCTTCCAGTCTTGCGACCTTCCGAGTGTGGTGAGGTTTCCCTCATCACGGGAGGAACAGTACGGCCCTGATCACGGCCCGTCAAACTCAGGAGCTACTTAGTTTTCGCGTCTTTTCCATTGTTTTCGCGAGCGATTGCGGCCTGCAAAAGGTCCACCGATCTGGGGCGGCGCAGACCTACGCTCGCAGTCAATGACTGAGTTCTTCAGAGACGCAGATCAGTGGCAGCAGCGACTGGCGGTGACTGTGGCGGTTGTCGTCGGCGTCGTAATAGTTCGATTTGTCGTCCTGAGGTTCGTAAAGCGCCGCATCGACGATCCGGAGATCTGGTACCGAACCCAGAAGACATCGTCCTACGGCGGCACCTTCCTGGTCCTCGTCGTCGTCTCCCTCATCTGGTTCCAGGTGAGCAACGTCGGTGCGTGGATTGGCGTCGTCTCCGCCGGTATCGCCATCGCTCTGTCGGATGTTCTTCGGAACTTCGTCGGGTGGGGATACATCCTGTTGCGACGCCCCTTCAAAATCGGCGATCGCATCGAGATCGACGGGCAAGCCGGCGACGTCGTCGACGTTCGCTCCCAACGCTTCTCGATGCTGGAGATCCAGGGCTGGGTCGACGCCGATCAGTCGACCGGACGGATCATCCAGATCCCCAACGGCCTGCTCTTCAGCATGCCCTTGGCCAATTACACCGAGGGCTTCCCGTTCATCTGGCATGAGATACCGATGCTGGTCACGTTCGAGTCAGACTGGAAGCAGGCCGAGACCATAATGAATGATGTGCTGGCCGAACACGCCCCCAGCATGGCCTCCGACGAAGCGCGCAAAGCGATCCGGGAGGTAGCCAGCGATTACCGGATCCGCTTTACCCACCTCACGCCCACCACCTACGTATCTGTCAAGGACAGCGGCGTCATGGTGACGGGCAGGCTCATCATCCCGGTCCGAAGCAGGCGCCACATTGACACCACCATGTGGCGGTCGCTCTTGGAACGCCTCGACGCCGACCCCACGGTGGAGCTCGCCTACCCAACGGTGCGGGCTCACCTGCCGGGACTAGCCATCACGAATTCGTAGGCGACTCTGACCATCCCCAGTCGAGCCATTGTCCATGGTGGTGGAACTGGCCAAGCGTCTCCACAGTCTCGACTCCATCCCGATAGTGGTAGAGCTTGATGGCCGGGCGGTTGCGCTCGTATCCGAACCACTCGAGCCAGATCCGCGCCACAGGTCGGCCTAATTCCCGAAGCTCACGGCTCAACTCCGCTCGTTGCTCAGAGGTCCACTGGATGAGCGAGAAACTGTGAAACACGACAGGCAGCGAGTCGGCCGCCACCTTGGCGACGACACCTCGCACCTCAGCCAGCGCCTCGCCCCGACGCACCTCGGGTGGGTTGGCGACCGCGATCTCGATCGCCGCCCGCAGCCGTCGCCGGCGCTCCGATTGTCCGGGCCACAGCAGCGACTCCAGCCACAGCGTGTCATGGGTGTCGGCAACATCCAACGGGTGGAGGTCGATTCCCAAGCGGCCGCTGATCTCCAGGTGATCCCCGGGAAGCGCCGGATCGCCACCGCGGAGCTCGGTGGTCAGCCTCAGCGGCGACCCGGCGGGGCCCCACGAACGCTCCCCGTAGGTGTAGTGGTACTGATCGAAGAGAAGCAGGAGACCGGCGCTCGCCCCGATCTCGATGAGGGAGAGCGGTTGTCGGTACCGCTCCAACACGGTGGCGATGGCCGGTACCAGTGCCAGACAGCGCGCCACCTCGTTGGTCTGGGTCCGCCGGGTCCGAATCAGCGGTGCAAGCGCCTCCCGATTGGTCAAACAGAAATCTCGAAAGGCGGAGAACGCGTCGTTCGCGGGAGGATCAGATCCAGAGATCTCCGGGTACCAAGCGGAGAGGGGATGTTCCACGCCGCTGAGAAGGAGATACTGCACGGCCGCCAGCAGCACGTTGGCTGGTGGCTGTCCGGGAAGTCGCAAGCCTGCTAGCTCGAGCAGCTCAGAATCCCCGACGATGCTGTCGGACAGATGGGCGTACAGCGGCAGCTCCCCGCGAACTACATCGGCAAAGGCCTGGATCTGCTTCGCCGTCGTCCCGCTATGTGGATGATCGCCCATGACCCATTGTCCCAGAAGAGTCAGCCGCCAGCCGCCGACCGCCCACCGTAGGAGAGCCGAATGCCGATACCGTCGACGGCTGCCAAGGAAGGAAACGTGGTCGGCTTGGGTCTGGCGCCGGCGGCGCCGGCCGTCCCCCACCTCAGGTCTAGCGGCAGCGCTCGGATTTCTCGGCCAGTGACGCAAAGGTGTCCGGAACGGGCCTAGAAATCCGAAAAAAGCACTGTGAACTCCTCAGAACGCGGAAAATCCCGAGTGAGCCTCGGCCTTGACCAAAACCCTCTCGGGATGTTTCCGCCGCCGGGCGGACCCTTGCGGGTACCGTGCCGGCTATTTCCGCCCGAGATCGGTGCCCGAAAGCCCGTGTCCCTTACGGCGTTGAAGCGCTTTTGACACTTCAACGTTTCAGCGTCGCTGACCCGATGACCTTGCGATCACCGAGCGTTGGCGGCCCCTCGCCCTTGCGGGCTCGTTCAGCCAACTCCCGTCCTCTGCCGAAGCAGCGAACGAGCTGTGGTCTCCCGGCGACCGTCTGAGCCTTGTGAGCCCGTCCGGCCGGCCCGATCGGGGCCCGGGTGGCCACTCCCACACTCGCGTAGTGCGGGGGCCTGGTTGGGCTGTTAACCCTTCCAGTTTCCGGTCGGGTTTGCGGCCCTTCCGGGGATCTTGACAAATCTTTCGATTCGCCTCGCCTGCTTTCAGCTTTCGCTTCCAGCCGGGTCTCCTCCCGGTTTCCCGGGCGACGGATTGAACATACGCCAGCCGAAGTCGCGGGTCAAATGAGATCCGTAGTTTGTTTTCGCGTCATAAATCCAAATTTCGCGGGCACGTTCTGGACCGGATTTCGAGTCGCGAATCCCGAGCAGCTACAACGTCATGCGACAACCAGGCGCGGTGATTCTCCGAGCCATAATGGTCCCATGAGCGATCAAGCCAACACCGACGAAGTTGCCGAAGAGATCCGCCGTCACGTGGAAGCGCTCTTCGATGCGTTCCTTGCCAAGGACCGAACGACTCTCCGCGAGGGCAGGAGCGATGACTGGAAGGGTTTCATGATCCCCAGCACAACTCTCATCCGCGGCGCCGACCCGTACATGGTCGACCTCGAATCTGCGCTGCAGAATCTGGAGGTCACCCGGTATGAGTTCCTTAAGGATGGATTCAGATCGGGTCCAACATCTGCCTGGTCCCGGACACACCCATTCCGGGTTGATGGCGGCAATAGTCAACAGTCAACAAAGCGAACCACACCGACGAACTGTGAACCGTGAACTGAATTACAAACGTGTCACTCTCGTCCCGTATAGTGCCAGACATGGATCGAGTATCACCAAGTCGGCTCAGCGACTTCAAGCAATGCCCGCAGCTGTTCAAGTTCCGGTCAATCGATCGGCTGGCCGAACCGGCCACCGTGTTCCAAGCTCGCGGGACCACCGCCCACCTGGCCCTCCAACGCCTATATGGTCTCGAGGCCCCCGAGCGCACGCCGGAGCGACTCTTCAATCTCTTCCGGGAGGCCTGGGCCGAGGTACGCGACGACGAGTACCCGGATATGTTCGAGACGGTTGACGACGAACGTGCCTGGGGCATCGAAAGCCTCGAGCTACTGGCCAACTACTTCTCGGTCGAAGACCCCCAGACCATCTCCCCCGTAGGATGTGAGCTCGACTTGCTCGAAGAGGTCAACACCGTCCAGGTGCGAGGCATCCTCGACCGTATCGACGAGAACGAGGACGGCGATCTCGTCGTGACCGACTACAAGACCGGCAAGGCCCCACCCGAGCGCTACGCCCTGCCCGCCTTCTTCGCGCTCAAGATCTACGCCCTTCTCACCCGCAAGCACCTGGGGCGAGCCCCGGTCCAACTGCGGCTGCTCTACCTGAACGGTCCCACCCTGTATTCACTCGATGTCGACGAGCAGCAGCTCGACGCCATGGAGCGTCAGGTCCGCGCCCTGTGGGATGCCATTCAGCGCGCGGAAGAACGTGCTTCGTACCCGCCCCGTCAGTCGAAGCTGTGCGACTGGTGCTCGTTCCAAGAAATCTGCCCGGCCTTCGGCGGCACCGGCGAGCCAACAGAAGACATGAAGCGCCGACCCGAACAGGTGCCCGCCTAGGGGTAGACCCCGCGGACCAGCTTGGCGGCGGCGACCCGACGAATGCCCTTCACGAGGGCGGCGGTTCGCATGTCGTATCCCTCAGTGATTGAGATATTGAGGACTTCTTCGAAGGCCTGGCCCATGATCTCGCGGAGCCGGGCCACGATCTCGCCCTCTGACCAGAAGTAGTTCTGGAGGTCCTGAACCCACTCGAAGTAGGAGACGGTGACGCCACCGGCGTTGGCCAGGATGTCGGGGATGGTGAAGACGTTGCGTTCTTTGAGGATGAGATCCGCCTCGAGGGTGGTCGGGCCGTTGGCTCCTTCGGCGATGATCTTGGCCGTGATCTTGTCGGCGTTGTCTTTGGTGATGACTCCGCCGACTGCAGCCGGGACGAGGATGTCGCACTCAAGTTCGAACAGCTCCTCGTTGGTGACCGTGTCGACGTCGGGAAACCCGGCCAGGTTGCCGTTTTCGGCCACCCATTCCTGAGCCTTGGCGATGTCGAGCCCGTTCTCGTTGTAGATGCCCCCGGTAACGTCTGAGACGGCCACCACTTTCGCCCCCAACTCGTCGGCGGCGAGGGCCGTGTACTGGCCGACGTTGCCGAACCCGTGCACCACCACCCGGGCGCCTTCCAGCGTCAGCCCCACATGGCTGGTGGCCGCCGGTAGCAGGCTTACGAGGCCGCGGCCGGTGGCTTCCCGGCGGGCGATCGACCCACCTAGCTCGGGCGGCTTGCCGGTCACTACCCCGGGCTCAGCATGACCGACATGCTGGGAATAGGTGTCCATAATCCAGGCCATCACCTGCTCGTTGGTTCCCATATCGGGAGCCGGGATGTCCCGGTCGGGGCCGATCACGTTGATCAGCTCGGCCGTGTAGCGGCGGGTCAGCCGCTGCAACTCGGGACGGGTGAGGATGGTGGGGTCGACCCGCACGCCCCCCTTCGCTCCACCAAACGGCAACCCGACCAGCGAGGTCTTCCATGTCATGAGCATGGCCAGGGCGGCCACCTCACCAAGGTTGACATCCATGGCGTACCGAAGGCCACCCTTCGTCGGGCCCATGGTGAGCACATGCTGGACCCGATAGGCGAAAACCGTCTCGACCTCGTAGTAGCCCTCGCGCCGGAATGGGAAGCTGACGATGGTGGCCCGCTGCGGGACACGGAGACGAGCATGGATGTTGTCGTCCAATCCCATGACCTCGGCTACCCGGTCTAGCTGGGCAAGCGCCTCGCGATAAAGCGGTGATTCCAGCTCACCAAGGCCACCTTCAACGAACGGATCGGACATACTGCCTCCTGGCTGCCAATCTAACGGCCCAGCCTGCAAGGAGAAGGACCGGGTGCTGTACACAATCGGACACGGCAAGTTGCCCATGGACACCCTGCTGCGACGACTCCAAGCCAGCGGAGTCCGGACGGTCCTTGACGTGCGATCCCAGCCCCACTCCAGCCGATCACCGCAGTTCAGCCGGGCCGAGCTCGAGGCCGAGCTGATCGCCAACGGAATTGGCTACCGGTGGCTCGGTGAACACCTCGGCGGGAAAGCGCTTGGCCCCGATCGGCCGGCCCCCATCGACGATGCCGACTTGCTGTCAGCCGGCATCACAGAGGCGGTTGCGCTGGCTCGCGGCGCCACCAGTGCCCTGTTGTGCGCCGAGCTCGACCCGGCCCACTGCCATCGCGAAACCGTGTTGGCCGACCGATTCGAGGCCGAGGGCTTCGCCCTCGTCCACATCCTTGAGGACGGAAGCACCGAGCCGCACCAATCGACCCTCGGCCTGTAGCCCGAATCCGTCACACCCTGCCTGTAGCGTTCGAAACGTGGGTGAAAAGCGGATAGATCCAGGTGATTGGCAGGCGGCGGTGGCCGACGCTGAGGGGCGGCAGCTCATCGTTGGAGGGCCCGGGACCGGCAAAACCGAATTCCTGGTGCGACGTGCCGTCCATCTCATAGAAAGCGGGCGCGCCACCCCCGAGCAGGTCCTACTCCTTAGTTTCTCGCGCCGGGGCTCCGCCGGACTGCGATCCCGGGTAGAGGAATCGCTGAGCGGAACCCACCCCGAGTTCGACGCCACCACGTTCCATTCCTTCTCGTTCCGTCTGCTCGAGATGTATGGCATCCACAGCCTCGGGTGGGAACGCACGCCCACGTTGCTCACCTCGCTCGAATATGTGCTCCGGGTGCGGACTGCCCTTGATCAGCAGGACCCGTCGTCCTGGCCGGTGCTATTCCGCGGCTTGCTTGCCACCACCACTTTCGCCGAGGAGGTCGCCGATTTCATGCTCCGATGCAGTGAGCTGCTCATCGAACCCGCCGACCTCGCTGCATTCGGCCGGGACGACTGGCGGGCCCTCCCCGAATTCATGGCCCATTTCCGCTCCGACATGCTGGCCGACCACCGGATCGATTATGGAACCTTGCAAAGGTCAGCGGTGGCGGCGCTGCGTCATCCACCGACCCTGGCGGCGGTGGCCGACCGGTATCGGTTCGTTCTGGTCGATGAGTATCAGGACACAACGGTGGCCCAGGCCCAGCTCCTGCATGAGCTCGTGGCCGGCGGAGCCCATCTGACCGTGGCGGCCGACCCCTATCAGTCCATCTTCAGCTTCCGCGGCGCCGACCTGGAGAACGTCGCCACCTTCCCCGAAGCCTTCGCCAATGAACAGGGCCAGCCGGCAACCCGGCGGGTACTCACAACCTCGTTCCGCGCTCCGGCCGAAATCCTCAATGCTGCCGTGGCCCTCACCGAGGGGCGCCAGCTCCCAGGGGCCAGCGGTCCGGTCATCCCCGCGCCCGGCACCGGGTCGATCGAGGCCTACGTCTTCGATCAAGCCACCCGCGAGGCCGAGTGGATTGCCGACGAAATCCAACAGCTGCACGCCGACGGCGTGCCGTACGGATCAGTTGCCGTATTCGTGAGAAGCAAACGGCGGTTCCTGCCCGGGCTGTCTCGCGCCCTTGATCGACGCGACATCCCCCATGCCCGCCCCGACTCCCGGCTCACCGACCATCCGGCGGTGCGGGCCGTGTTCGACTGTGTCTCGGCAGCCACCGCCTCCGAGCCGGAAGCGAGTCGGGCCGTCCGACGACTTCTGCTCGGTCCGCTCTTCCGGCTGTCGATGGGACGTCTGCGTGCCATCGAGCGCCGCCGGGCGGGCGCCCCTCGGCCCTGGTCGGCGGTCGTCGGGTCCGAGATCGACAAGGGGGAAGCATTGGCTGGCCTGCTCACCGACCCTTCGTGGGCCGAGAGCGAGTCGGCGGTGGAGGGGTTCTGGCGGTTGTGGAACTCG
>JAOTYB010000253.1 GCA_029862065.1 Acidimicrobiia bacterium
CGGGAGACGACCGGCCTCGTGTACTTCACGAACGAGACCCCGGTTGGGCCGGGTGCGATTGCCCCGACCGCCGATGAGTTCTTCTTCGGCGATCCTGCGGACAGCTTCGTGTCTGGTGACTGGGACGCGGATGGGGTCGATACCGCCGGTATCTTCCGCGGGTCGGACACCACCGTGTACCTGAGTAACACCAACGGGACTGGTGGCGGCCCGGCCCCCACCGACGACTCCTATGTCTGGGGAACCGCCGGATGGACCCCGGTCGCCGGCATGTGGGCGGACACGGCACCAACCGCCTAGTCGGAGGACGGCATAAACCGAGAACGGGCCCCCTTTGTTGGGGGCCCGTTCCATTTGGCCTATCCGGATGCCTCAGGTCCCTACCTGCTTCCTGTACCTGTAGATGCGGACATGCCGCTCCCGGTAGGTGTCGGGTTGATAGCCGTGAGTCACCAGCGCCTGGAACAGCGGGTTGTCGTGCTGAGCGGCCTCGGGGGTCCCGAACAAGTGCAATGCGATTCCACCGATCTTCACCACCCGTTCGATCTCCGCTAGCTTATCCTGCAGTGAGCAGCCGATTGCCTGGCAGGTGAGCACGTCGGCGCTACCGGCCGGGAGGGGGATAGCGCGCAGGAAACCGTCCATCACGAACAGGTTGTCGATCCCCAACCGGGCGGCTTTGTTGCGCATGTACTGCCGCAGCCTCGCTACCGGCTCGTGGCCACTACGACCCGGAACACGGTTGCGGGGATCCCTGTTGATCTGGGGCGATGAACCCGACCCTTGTGAAGTAAGCGGCACTCGTAAAGGGCTTGGGTGATGACGAGGACTGGCCTCCAGTTTTCCTCGCCTTGGGTGGCTACACGGTTGTACGTCTCCGACGCAGCGTTTTCCCTTTCTTCGTCCAATCCCCGGGCTGCCATTCATGGCTGCGGGTCGGGTAAGTGGCCCAAGGGAAATCGACGGGGCTACTCATACCGGAGTGCTGTTCCGGGCCGGAGCCGGACGGCGCGGCGTACCGGGATCTTGACCACTAGTGAGGTGATCACGAGGGTAACAAAGAGGGCGAGGGGGAGTGGCCACAGCGCGAATCGCAAGTCGAAGTCGACGCCGAAGCCGCTGCTCAGCAGCCGCACCAGCAGGTACCCGATGGCGTAGCCGATCGGAATGGCCGCCAGCCACCCCAGCAGGCCCAGGATCAACGCCTCAGCGCGGATCATGCGTCTGATATGGCGGGCCCGGGCCCCAATGGAGCGAAGGATCCCGATCTCTCGGGTCCGCTCGATGATGTTCATCGTCATTGTGTTGACCAGGCCGATCATCCCAATCGCGATGACTGGCACACCCATGATCATCAAGATGGCTAGGACGGTGCGGTTCCCAGACAGTTCGGCTTGTTTCTCGATGTAGCGGGTGTCGACACTGCCGCCGAGGCCCCTGGTCACCAAGGTGCGTTGCAGGTCGGAGGCAACGCCGTCAATGAAGGCTTCATCGGGGTCGGTCGTCAGCACGTAGTAGTTGCCGGGGACGCCGCCACCGCCCAACTCGATGGCGGTCGACAGTGGCGTGAACAACACCTTGCCGTCTCCGACCAACAGGGTGTCGATGCCTACTACCTCGAGCGTTGCCTGGCCGCTGATGGACTCGACCTCGAGGAGGTCACCAATGTCGGCTCCGGTGGTTTTGGCTACAGCCGGTCCCAGGACGGTCACCGGTTGCCCGCCGGCCTCCTCTTCCGCGGTGAACCAGCGGCCCGCGTCGAGGTCATCGTGCAACCCCGCGGCACCAGGTGTCTGGCCCTGCAGGTTAAAGGTCTCGCCATCGACTCCGACGTCGGTGTAATAGACCGGCACGACCTCCGCTACCCCGGGGATGTCGGCCAGCAGCCCGGCGGCGTTGCCGGGCCCCTGCACCCAGATGTCCCCCCCTTCGCCCTCAAAGGTCTGCTCCGACACTGCCATTACTGTGATTCCCAGCGCCAGGAAACCGAGGAAGGTCCCGACTGCGAAGCCGATCTGGACGGCAGTGGCCACGCTGCGGCCCTTGCGCCGGGCTGTGTTGCGTAGTCCGAGGCGGAAGCTGCGAGGAAGGAAGCGG
>JAOTYB010000254.1 GCA_029862065.1 Acidimicrobiia bacterium
ACCAACGGCGAGTTGGTCTTCACCTACCGCTCGGAGGGTTTCGAACGCGCCACCCATGTCACTACCTCCGAAGACGCCACTAGTGACGGCGACCGCCTGGTCCTGACCCGGCAGATCGAACCCAATGAACGCTGGAAGACCTGCCTCGATGTTGTTCCCGTCTTAGATGGTTCCCCCATGGCGATCGAACGGTCCTGTACCACCGGCCACCACCCGCACGCGGAGACCACCGCCCCTCGACAAATGGCACACCCACCCCGTTTGCGTTCGTCGGCAGATGCGCTCGAGCATCTTTGGGCCCGCAGTCTCAGCGATCTGGCCGCCCTCGAGATCAGAATGGACGGCCAGCGGGCGTTTGCGGCCGGCATCCCGTGGTACGTTGCGCTCTTCGGCCGTGACAGCATGATCACTTCGATGGAAGCGATGCTGCTCGACCGGGAGGCTGCCCTCGGCACTGCCCAGCTTCTGGCCAACATGCAAGGCACGACGACCGACCCGTCGGTTTCGGAAGAGCCCGGCAAGATCCTCCACGAAGTGCGGTTCGGAGAACGCAGCCTCCCGCATCACCTCATGAGCCGATACTACGGAGCGGTCGACACCACACCGCTGTGGTGCATGCTCCTCGACAAGCTGCACCGGTGGGGAGCCGACCCGGCTCGGTTGAAGGCTCTGCTGCCCAACCTGAGAACCGCCATCGGCTGGATCCGGCACGCACTCGAATCCGGCGACGGGTTCTTGACCTACACAGGTGACATCACCCGCCTCTGCAATCAGGGATGGAAAGACTCCGGCGATTCGATGGTGGACGGAACGGGACGGCCCCTGGACCCGCCCATCGCCGTCGTGGAGGCACAAGGATATGCGGTGGCGGCCCTTCGATCGGCGGCCCGGCTCGAGAATGAACTGGGAGATCCGACCCGGGTGAGCTCCCTCCAGCTCGAAGCCGACGAACTGCAGCAACGCCTCGAGGACCGCTACTGGCAGGACAATCTGGGCACATTCGCGATGGCGATCGGCCGAGACGGATCGGTGGCCGATTCCGTCTCGTCGAACCCTGGGCACCTCCTGTGGGCAGAAGCGATCCACACGGACAAGGCCAGGGCTGTGGCCGGGTCGCTGGTCGGTGATGAGATGTGGTCCGGTTGGGGTATCCGCACGCTGGCCCGGAGTAATCCTGCCTACCACCCCATCTCCTACCACCGGGGCAGCGTGTGGCCCCACGACACGATGCTGGCCATCGCTGGGCTGCTCTCCTACGGCCACACTGATGAAGCGCTCACCCTGGCGGGAGGGCTGTTGGCCGCGGCGGCGCATTTCTCGTACGAGCTACCCGAGTTGTTTTCCGGCGTCTCCCGGATAGAAGTCCCACATCCGGTCGGATATCCAACCAGCTCGTCACCCCAGGCGTGGGCGGCGGCGGTGCCGATCTACCTGACCGAGCAGCTGCTCGGCATTCGGCCGGATTTGCCGGCTGGTCGGCTGGTGGTCGCGCCGGGGCTTCCCGAAGGGATCGAGCTGGCTCTTGACGGTCTTCGGCTAGGTGACGGGGTGCTCTCGCTGCGGGCCGAGGGTCGGCAGGTTCAATTCCTGGAGGTACCGCCCGGCATTGATGTTGTGGTGCGGTGATCGCGTTAACCCGCTCGCAGGTGACCTGCTGTCGACAATCCATATCCGTGGTTGCCAGGAAACTCGGCCGGTGAGGTTGAGGATCCCTGGTGACGCTACCGCCTACTTGGTACCGCGTTGATCGCCATATTGCTGCCCGCAAGGATCTTCTCGAGCTCGATGCCCAGACCGGCCTCGTACACACCCTGACACGAACTCTTCGGCGTTCAGTGCCGCCGGTACCACTGGCGACGGTGAATTCCGCGTCCGCGCTGCGCTGCCCGTTGGCGCCGGCGTCTAGGCCGTGTGCGCGGTGGGGCGCGCAGGTTCCGAGGCGGACACGGCATGACTCGAGCCCCGAGGTGCCGCATCGGGCTGGCCTCGTGTGGACCGGAGCGGCGCAAATGTCAGCGCGCCCGCAAGCGTCGAGGGCTTCTCCGACGCCGGACCGATCCGCATAGGAGCGACCGCGTTCGCGT
>JAOTYB010000097.1 GCA_029862065.1 Acidimicrobiia bacterium
ATCATGCGCTGTTTGAAACGCTACGTCGCCCGCCAGGTCTTCAAACACCTCCCAGCCGTGGCCTGAGATCTGGGTGGGGTCTGACCCAATGAACCGGCTGACGCGTCAAGTGACGCTGTCCTGATATTGACCTGTCGACCCCACTCAAACCCTTCTCCGCGGAGGGTGTGACCTAATAAGAGCCCACCCACACACGTGTGGCCCATCCCAGTCCTGTCCACCCAAACCGCAACGCACCTTGACATAAGAGATTCTGGGCTGAAACAGACCTATTTGAAGGCGTAGAAGTTGCCGTCGCGCGAGGCGACGTAGATGCCGCCCTTCCAAATCGCCGGGGTGCTCTCGATGCAACCCGAGAGCAGGTCGAGCTGCCAGAGGGGCTTGCCCGAGGCGGGGTCGGAAACGTCATAGGCCCGCAGGCCACCGCCTTCCTCGCAGTTGACCGAAACCACCAGGGTGTTGTCGACCAGGACCGGAGAGGACCAGGCGTGGGGTCCGATCTCGTCGCGCCACAGCACTTCGCCCGTCTCGGTGTCGACCGCCAGCAGCTCACCGGGGTCGGTTGAGGCGTAGATGACACCGTCGCCGAGGGCCGGGGTTGCCCACATGCCACCGTCGGCGCCGGAAAAACGGGGAGGCACCGGTACGCCCCACACGAACGGATCTTGGGCGGTGGGATCGAGCTTGATCAGCTGTCCGAGCTCGGTGCTGCGAGCCCGGAACTTCTCGAGCTCCGCCGCCACATAGAGCATGCCATCGGCGTCGATGACGATCGATGCGTCGACATCGTCACCCACCCAATAGTCGAACACTACGGGCGCCTCACCGGCGTCGATGTTGGTCAAGTCGAGACCGAGCACCCGTCCGCCCGAGTTGGCGAAGTAGACGGTGCCTTCGTAAATGGCGACCGAG
Organism: Acidimicrobiia bacterium; assembly: GCA_029862065.1. Classification (GTDB taxonomy): domain Bacteria; phylum Actinomycetota; class Acidimicrobiia; order Spongiisociales; family SHLN01; genus SHLN01. Next base: position 913 of record JAOTYB010000097.1, read on the forward strand.
TTCTCGATGCTCACGTTGCGCCCGACCCGGGCAATGAGATCGTCGTCGTAGGACGGCATCGAGAACACCAGTTGCGGGTCGACTGTTACCAGCCCCTGGTCGTCGTACCCCCGGTTGAGTTTCCACACATAGAAGATCCCGTTTTCGCCGCCCTCGAACAGCAGGTCGTCAATGATGGTGGGGTTGCCGTCCCAGTCGTTGTTCCAGATCGAATTGGGGGGAGTGTTGAAGGCCCACAATTGCGTGGGCGTTGCCCGGTCGAGAGCCACCGCTCGGATCCGATCATCGCGGGAGCCGAAGTAGATGATGGGGAATCCATCGGGGTCGAGTGTCACCGAGCCCTTGTTGATGTCGTTGGTGGGGAAAGCGGGGCGGGTGGGCAGCCCGGTGGTGGCATCGAGGAAATGAACGGCCCGGTCGTAGGCGCCGAGGATGAGCTCGGTCACGCCGTCGGGGCGCTCCCACACCACCGGCTGGCCCGTCCATCCGCTCCCGCACCACGAGGTGGTTTCGCCCCCGACCGTCGACAGTCCACAGCCGATCTCGAACGTCCAGGCGATTGACGGGTCTACCGGGACCGGACCCTCGCCGTACCAGGTGTGGCTCGGGTTGCCTCGAAACTGGAGCAGGCCCACAACCGAGCCCTCACGGGGAGCCTGCACCGTGCGGGCGTCGACGAAACGGGCGAGGGGGGCCGGCGGCAGGGTGGTCGTGGTCGTGGTCGTGGTCGGCGGGGGCGGTGGGGTTGTGGTGGTGGTCGTGGTGGACGTTGGGGTAGCAGTAGTGGGGCTCGTGTCACCTTCCACCGAGTCGGTGAGCGGCGAGCAGGCGGCGAGCACCAGCCCACACGAAATAAGGAGACGTCTCACGGCCACGATGGTACTGATTTCGCGACTTTGCCGGCACCGGTATCTAAGCTCCTTGCACCGTGGCCCTCTCCCAAGCCCGCCGGGCGATCGTTTGGCCAATCGCCTTTTGGAAGCGTCTCCGCCGTGCCGACGTGATGTTGTATGCCGCGGCTGTGGCCTTCAACAGCTTCTTCGCGCTCGTTCCCTTGTTGCTGGTGGCTGTGGCAGCCGCTTCCTTTCTGGGTCGAGACGTCGAGTCGCTCGACCGGACCCTCGAGTCTGTGGAGCTGTTCGCTCCCGAGGCGGTATCGGAGGTGATCCGGGACGTGATCCTCGACGTTGAGGAGCAACTGGACGGTCGCCAGACGATCCTCGTAGTTGTCGGTGTGCTCGGATCGCTCTTTATCGGTTCACGAGCGGTCATTGCCATGCAACGGGCCCTCGCCCGGGTCGAGGGCCAAGTCGAGCATCGCTCCCGCTGGGAGGTTCGCCTCACCGGAATAGCCCTGACCCTGGCGGCTGGGACGGCCCTCCTGGCAACGACGTTGTTGCTGGTGATCGGTGGCGCATTCAGCGACTTCATCGAAGAAGAGACCGGGATCGGGCTTCTGGCCGGCCTCTACGCAGTGCTCCGCATTCCGCTTGCTTCCGTCGGTCTATTTCTCTTCTTGCGGGTCCTCTATCACTGGGGCCCGCCCGACCCGCTCCCGGCCACCGGTACGGCTGCCCTGGTCGGGACTGCCGGTACGGTTGGTGCCAGCCTGCTGTTTGGGGTCTATCTGCAGAATGCCGATGCCTTCGGCACGACGATCGGCGCCCTCGGAGGTGTGGCCTTTGCCCTGCTGTGGCTCTACGTCGGTGCCCTGGCCACCATTGTCGGGGCCGCCATCGTCACCAACGCCTGGCGATATCGCGAGACCGGAGAGATGCCGGTTACCCGGGCTCCGTAGCCCCTTCCAGCGAAGCCAGGTCGTCGAGGCGGGCCACTTCGGCAGCGATTTGCTCGGGGTCGTAGCCGGTGGTGTCGACCGCCGCCCGCTCGGGAGTGGCGGCCGCCAGGGGAGCGGGAACCTCCGCACCGGGGCCGACCCAGATCAAGCGTTGGATCGCCGCCCCTTTGAGGCCTTCGGCCCAGGCGGCGTGCACGTCCGAAGGCGAGGAGGCGAACGACCGCTCGCGCCCATCCTCGGCGCTGTCGGCGATGATCACTGCCGCGAAAGCCCGGCGGGCGGCTCCGTCGATGTGCGATGCGTCTGATACGTCCCCGATCGCCACTTTGACGCCGCGATCTCGCAGCGTTTGGGCTGCCGCCGGATCGGTGACGAACGCCCGGACTTCTCCCGCCCGGCCGCTCAGGGCGGCGGTGATCTCGGCCCCGAGGGGGGTGTCGGCGCCGATGACGATGACTGGCATACCTGCACGATACCGGTGGTCGGCAGACCAGTTTCTCCCAGATCAGCCAAATAGCGTTGCGCTACTATGGCGGTTCCGGTCGAGGGGGAAAGCTCTATGACGACGTATCCCTTATATGACCCGGCGTCCGAGCGGGATGCCTGCGGAGTCGGGTTTATCGCCGATCGCTCGCGCACCGCCAGCCATCGCCTGCTTCGTTATGCCGTTCGCTGCCTCGTCAATCTCGACCACCGGGGGGCGGTGGCCGCCGACGGTACGGGCGACGGGGCCGGCCTCCTCACTCAAGTGCCCCATCGACTGCTGGCTCGCGAGCTGGAAACCAGGGGTATATCGGCTCCATCCCCCGGCTGGCTGGGCGTGCTGTTTGCCTTCCTCCCGGCCGACGATCCGGGCCCGGCCAGGTCGGTGGTGGATGCGGCCATCACCCACGAGGGATTGCGGATCCTCCATTGGAGGACCGTTCCGGTCGACCCGGCCGTGCTCGGGGCCGATGCTCGCCAGTCGATGCCGCGTATCGAGCAGGTGTTGATCGACGCCGGCCCCGATGTGTCCGACGTCGATGATCTCGAGCGGCGTTTGTTCTTGGCCCGCAAAGCCGCGGAGCGGACCGCCCGGGCCGCCGGCCTCACCGGCTTCTCGATCCCGTCGAGCTCGGCCCGCACCATCGTCTACAAGGGTCTGTTTACCGCCCGCAATATCGAAGGCTTCTACCGGGACTTCGTCGATCCGTCGTTCGAGACGGCCTATTCCATCTTTCATCAGCGCTATTCGACAAACACCGTCCCTTCCTGGGAACGGGCCCAGCCATTCCGGATGCTTGGCCACAACGGCGAAATCAACACCATCAACTCGAACCGGGCGTGGATGGCCGCTCGCCAGGTCGACCTGCGGTCGCCGGTCTGGAAGGAGCGGACGCGCGATGTCCTGCCGCTGCTCGACCCGGATCAGAGCGACAGTGGCCATCTCGACAACGCCTTTGAGGTCCTTGTCCGTAGCGGTAGGTCGCTGGCCCATGTCAAAGAGATGCTGCTCCCCTCGGCATGGGAGAACGTGGCCGATCTCGACCCATTCGTCAAAGCCTTCTACGAATACCACGCCTTCCTGACTGAGCCGTGGGACGGTCCGGCCGCCATCGCGGCCACTGACGGCGTGACGTTGATGGCCGCCCTCGACCGGAACGGCCTGCGCCCGGCCCGCTGGACCGTCACTCCCGAGACCATCCTGGTGGCGTCTGAGGCCGGGGTGAACCCGATCGAGGAGGCCAACGCCACCTCGACCGGCCAGCTGGGTCCCGGCGAGATGGTGGTGTTCGATCTTGAGTCCGGTGATATTCGGTTCACCGAAGCCGTGCGCCATTCGCTGTCGCGACGCCGCCCCTACGGAGAGTGGATCAATACCCAGACCGCCTATGTCCAGGACCCGTTCGACTCGCTTCCTGATGACGAAGTGGATGCTGCCGCCCTCGCCAGAGTCTTCGGGTACAACGCCGAAGAGCGCCGGCTAGTGCTGGCCGAGCTGGCCCAGGGAAGGCTGCCGGTCGGGTCAATGGGCAACGATACGCCGCTGGCCGTCCTGACCGACCCGATTCCCCGGCTCTCCCATTTCTTCCATCAGATGTTCGCGCAGGTCACCAATCCGCCGATGGATCCGATTCGCGAGCGATTGGTGATGTCGCTCCGGACCTACGTGGGGCGCCGGGGCTCACTGCTCGAGGAGACGCCTCAACAGGCCCACCTCCTCGAGTTGTCATCGCCGGTGTTGAGCCGGGCCGATGTTGACCGGATCGTGGGCTCGGAGGACCCGGCCTTCAAGTCGGCGTGGTTCCCGGCCGTATTCGGCGCCTCCGAAGGGCCCGGCGAGATGCGCAAGCGGCTCGGAGAGTTGTGCGACGAAGTAGCAGAAGCCGTCGACGGTGGCACGACCATCATCGTGCTGTCCGACCGGGAGATCGGACAGAACCACGCGCCGATCCCCATTCTGCTCGCCACCGGGGCCGTCCATCACCACCTCATCCGGACTGGCCGGCGCCTGCGGGCGTCCATCGTCGTTGTGTCGGGTGAGCCGCGTGACTCCCACGATCTCGCCTGCCTCATCTCCTGCGGAGCTTCGGCGGTCAACCCGTATCTGGCGATCGACGAAGTGCGGGCGCTGGCCGACGCCGGCCAGGTGGACGAAGCGCCGATCGAAGCCCAGGAGAACTACCGGGCCACCGTCGAGAAGGGGCTCCTGAAGATCTTCTCCAAGATAGGGATCTGCACCATCAGTGCCTATCGGGGGAGTGAGCTGTTCGAGATCATTGGCCTCGACGCCGATGTCACCGTCCATGCGTTCGGGTTCGCCCACCGGCGGGTCGACGGTATCGGCTTCGAAGAACTCGGCCGGGCCGCGTTGGCCCGCCACGCCCTCCACTTCGGCGGTGAAGAGGAGGTGGGCGGCTATTACAAGCATCGACGCGGAGGCATCCCTCACATCACCGCCCCCAAGGTGGTCCTCAACCTCCAGAAGGCCGTCCGCTCCGGTGAGTATGAGGCCTGGGAGGCCTACCTGGCTGAGATCTCAGACCGCGAGCCGGCCGTCCTGCGCGACCTGCTGGAGTTCCAACAAGTCGACCCGATCCCCCTCGATGAGGTTGAGCCGGTCGAGGCCATCATGCGGCGGTTCAGCACCGCCGCCATGTCACTCGGCGCGCTGTCACAAGAAGCCCACGAGGCTCTGGCCGAGGCGATGTCTTCCATCGGCGGCTTGTCCAACTCGGGCGAGGGTGGCGAGGATGCTTCGCGGTTCGGCACTCCCCGTAACTCGTCCATCAAGCAGATTGCCAGTGGACGGTTTGGGGTGACCCCCGCCTACCTGGCATCGGCCGAAGAGTTCCAGATCAAGATGGCCCAGGGCTCCAAGCCGGGTGAGGGCGGGCAGCTGCCCGGACACAAGGTGACCGAACAGATCGCCCGGCTCCGTCACACCAATCCGGGGGTAACACTGATCTCGCCCCCGCCCCACCACGACATCTACTCGATCGAAGACCTGGCCCAGCTCATCTTCGATCTCAAAACCTTCAAGCCGACCGCCCGGGTCTCGGTCAAGCTGGTTTCCGAACCCGGGGTGGGAACCATCGCCGTGGGGGTTGCCAAAGCCCAGGCCGATGTCGTGCTCATCAGCGGATCCGATGGGGGGACGGGCGCTTCACCCCTTGTGTCGATCATGCATGCCGGCTCTCCTTGGGAGATCGGGTTGGCCGAGGCTCATCAAGCCCTGGCCGCCAACGGCCTGCGCGATCGTGTGGCCCTCGAGGCCGACGGGGGCATGCGGACCGGCCGGGACGTCGTAGTGGCGGCGCTGCTCGGTGCCGAGCGATTCGGCTTCGGCACGCTTCCGCTGCTGGCACTCGGCTGCAAGATGGTGCGCCAGTGCCACGAGAACACCTGCCCGGTGGGGATCGCCACCCAACGGGAGGACCTGCGAGCCAAGTACACCGGCACGGCCGACATGGTCGTGCAGATGTTCCGGCTCTTGTCCGAGGAGGTGCGCCGCCACCTGGCCAGTATCGGGGCCCGGACCATCGAAGAAGTCGTGGGTCGTTCCGACTTGTTGACGCCCGTGTCCTCCAACCACACTCTGGCCGCCGGCTTGTCGCGCTTGCTGGTGGATGTGCGGTCCCGCCAGAGCCATCCCGGGTTTCAGGAGGTCGAGCGCTCAGCAGTGGGCGACGCCCTGGCTTCTGATTGGGTAGCCGCAGCCGACTCCGGCACCGATGCGGTTGAGATCGCCTATCCAGTCACCAATCGCGACCGAACCGTCGGGACCCGCCTATCGGGTGAGGTCATTTCCCGCCATCCCGAAGGACTCCCGGAGGGCACGATCCGAATTCGCCTGGCAGGGACCGCCGGCCAGAGCCTCGGCGCGTTCCTGGCTCCCGGAATCAGCGTGCGGCTGGACGGCAACGCCAACGACTATGTCGGCAAAGGGCAGGGGGGCGGGACCATCGCCATCGTGCCCCGTCTCCACTCCGGTGGGCCTCCTCATGGGGCCGGCAACGCGGTGCTGTATGGCGCCACTTCCGGCTCGCTGTTCATCTCGGGTTCGGTCGGGCAGCGGTTCGCGGTTCGTAACAGTGGGGCGGTGGCTGTGGTCGAGGGATGCAGCGACCACGGCTGTGAATATATGACGGGAGGGACGGCGCTCGTGCTTGGCCCGACCGGTCGCAATCTGGCAGCCGGGATGACCGGAGGGGTCCTCTATATATGGGATCCCGACTGGGTGGCTATCAGGTCGCTGGCCGACACCGCCCCCTTCGCCCGCCGCCTGGTTGACTCCGAGCGCAAAGAGCTTCAAGGCCTCATCGAGGAGCACTACGCCCATACCGGGAGCCCGCGGGCGGCGCAGATTCTCAAGTCCTGGGACCGCGCGAGCGAAGACTTCTGGATCCTGGAGGGCGCGCCTGGCCCCTCACAGGACCTGGAGGCCGGCCACGAGGGCGTTGACGAGCCTGAGTTGGATTCGATCGACGCCTAAATCGACAGCCTCAGCGTTTAGGCGGGTCCGG
>JAOTYB010000255.1 GCA_029862065.1 Acidimicrobiia bacterium
TCCTCCGACCGGCGAACCGCCTTACCTACAAGTGGGTCGGTCACGCCAGATCACCGTCTGTCTGTTTGGCGAGTTCCATGACGGCATCGACGATGTTCTGGTAGCCGGTGCAACGGCACAGATTGCCTGCAAGCCGTTCCCGGACCTCCGCCTCGCTGGCGTCCGGCTGCTCGGCCAGGTATTCGGAGACAGTTGCCAGAAAACCCGGAGTACAGAACCCGCATTGAAGGGCGTGATTCCGGGCAAAAGATTCTTGGATCGGGTGGAGGGTGCCATCGGCAGCAGCGAAGCCTTCGACGGTCGTCACTTGGCGGCCGTCAGTCTGGACCGCCAGGACGAGGCATGATCGCACCGCCATGTCGTCGACGAGCACAGTGCACGCTCCACACACGCCGTGCTCACAACCGAGATGCGTCCCGGTGAGGCCAAGCGTGTCCCGGAGGAAGTCGGCGAGGCTCGCCCGGACTTCTGTTTTGGCCCGCCGGTCCACGCCATTCACAGTGATCGACAATTCGTAGTTTCGCCTGTCGGTCATCCGTTCGCTCCGTCCGTCGCCCGTTGCTGAGCGATTCTTAGGGCCCTGATTGTGAGTACCCGGCTGAGGTGACGTTTGTAGTCGGCGGTTCCTTGTTGGTCGTCCAGTGGCTGGATGCTCGGCCCGATGGCGTCGGCGGCGGTATCGAATGCCTCAAGCGTTGGCTCGCGGCCCGCCAGCAAATCCTCGGCCTCGTTTGCTCGCACGGCCGTCATTCCGACGCCGAGAAGTGCGATCCTGACATGGCTCACTAGCCCATCTTCGATACCGAGGGCGACTGCCGCTCCGGCGAGAGCGAAGTCGCCGTGCCTTCGCGCCACTTCGAGGAACGCCGAGCCGGTACCGGCCGGGGGGAGCAGGAATTCGACGCCGACAAGAACTTCCTCGGGCAAGAGAGCAGTCGTCATCCAACCGGTTAGGAAGTCCGCAATAGGGACGGAGCGCTCACCATGCGGGCCCGCCACAGCCATGCTTGCGTCGAGCGCTAGAGCCAGGGCCGGCCACTCCGCAGCCGGGTCGGCATGGGCGAGACTCCCGCCGACCGTCCCAACATTTCGGATGGCCACGTGTCCCAGCACTGCTAGCGCATCCGCCACCATGGGGCACCGGCCGTTTAGTTCTTCGTTTAGTTCCACCGAACGATGGGTCGTCATCGCCCCGATGGCTATGGAGTCGCCCTCGAACCTGATGCCTGTTAGTCCGGGAACACGGCCGAGATCGATCAGGGCCGCGGGGCGGGCGATCCGAAATGCCAGCATTGGTATCAAGCTCTGGCCACCGGCAAGGATCTTGGCCTGCCCCCCGTATTCGGAGAGGGCTGCTACTGCATCCGCGATCGATTCGGGTGCGAGGTAGTCGAACGGTGCCGGCTTCATCGTTTCCAATCTGTGAAATCGCGGACCCCGTGACGCTAGTCGGGGATTCTGCTTCGAGCCCGGGGCCGCTGAGTGCCTTGCGACCACAAGTCGTTTTCAGGCCGTGAGACTATACGAAACAAGGGCCCGTTCGGTTGGGGGAGTGGCCAGACGTTTCCGGCTGACTCCGCTGGCGTTTGCTGCTCACCGGGCCCGGCGATGGACCGACTATTTGGGTGGCTTTGCCAGTTGCTGTAGAGAGAGCCAGGGTCCGCAGCCATGTCCCATTGGGCACGATTTGTCGAGCGGCCCTCGGGCCTTTTCCGTCGTGCATCACCCCCCGGCACTCTCCCACGGAAGGCGAGGAGGCGTCTCGGTCCGCGACGTCTCTGAGGGGAAGAGGGAGGCCGTACTATCCGGTGCCGGGAGTACTGTGCAGGCACGACTTCCACATTGTGCAATGAAAGGTGTCCCGCACTATGGCCTCCCGATCGAAGCGACGCGCCGCAGCCCCCGCTCTCGCCTTGGCGCTGATCCTGACGGCTTGCGGATCGTCGAGCAGCGAGACCTCAATCGCCACCACCTCGACGACCGTCGCCCAGACCACCACGTCGACGAGCCAGCCGGTGGCCACAACTACGCCGGAGACCACCACCACCCTGGCCTTGGCCGAAGCCT
>JAOTYB010000098.1 GCA_029862065.1 Acidimicrobiia bacterium
GGGACCTGGACACGGCCGATGGGTTCCGGCCGGCCACCGACGAGCGGTTCCTGCGGTCACCGGCGGAGATGGCTGATCGTTTTGCTCCCTTCCCGGGGGCGGTGGCAACTGCCGCCGAGCTGGGCGAGCACCTGGCCTTCGATCTTCGGCTTGTAGCCCCGCGCCTCCCGGACTTCCCCATGCCGGGGCACTTCAGAAGTGAGATGGAATACCTCCGCCACCTCGTCTTCGAGGGAGCGCGGGATGTGTATCCAGACGGAGCCGGAGGGGTCGAGCTGCGGGCCGGGGAGCGTCTCGAGCACGAGTTGAAGATCATCGATGAGCTCGGTTTCCCCGGCTACTTCCTCATCGTTTGGGACCTGGTCGAGTTCGCCCGGTCACGCGACATCTACTGTCAGATCCGCGGTTCGGGTGCTGATTCGGCGGTGTGTCGCTGCATCGGTCTCACCCGGGTCGACCCCATCAGGCTGCATCTCCCGTTTGAGCGGTTCTTGTCCGAGGAGCGTGGCCGGCCCCCCGATATCGATGTTGACTTCGAGGCGGAGCGCCGCGAGGAAGTAATTCAGTATTGCTATCAGCGTTACGGTCGGGAGCGGGCGGCTATGGTCGCCAACGTCATCACCTACCGGGCCCGGTCGGTGTTGCAAGACGTCGGCAAGGCGTTCGGGCTCACACAGGCTCAAGTGAACGGGCTCACCAAATACCTCGACACTCGCGACCCCAAGTCAATAGCCGCCCAGGTTGAGCTGCCGGCCGGTCTCACCGCCGACCTCATCTACGAAACCTGCCGTCGCCTCGACGGGTTCCCCCGCCACCTGGGCATCCACTCCGGCGGAGTGGTCATCGCCGACCGGCCCCTGCATGAGGTAGTGCCGCTCGAGTGGGGCCGGATGGAGGATCGTTCCGTTCTGCAATGGGACAAGGAGTCGTGTGCGGCCATCGGCATCGTCAAGTTTGACCTGCTCGGCCTCGGCATGCTCAACGCCCTACATCTCACGGTGGATGTCATCGAGGAAACCCACGGCATCGAAGTTGACCTCGCCACCATCCCCCAGGAGCCGGTCATCTACGAGATGCTCACCAAGGCCGACACGGTTGGCGTATTCCAGGTTGAGTCACGCGCCCAGATGGCGACGCTTCCGCGTATGAAGCCAAAGACGTTCTACGACCTGGCGATCGAGGTGGCGCTCATTCGGCCCGGACCCATCCAGGGGCACTCGGTTCACCCCTTCCTGCAAAGGCGAAACGGTGAAGCTCCCATCACCTATCCGCACCCGCTGGCCAAGCCCATCCTGGAGAAAACCCTGGGGGTGCCGGTGTTCCAGGAGCAGCTCATGGAGTTGGCCCGGGTGTGTGCCGGGTTCACTGGAGGACAAACCGACCGTCTGCGCATGGCCATGTCCTCCAAGCGCAGTGTCGAAGCCATGGCCAAGCTCGAGGGTGAGCTGTTCGAAGGCATGGCCGCCAACGGGATCACCGGAGCGGCCGCCGAGGAGATATGGGAGAAGCTGCAGGGGTTTGCCGCCTTCGGGTTTCCGGAGAGCCACTCGGTCAGCTTCGCCTACATCGTCTATGCATCCTCCTGGCTCAAGTATCACTGGCCGGCCGAGTTCCTCTGCGGGCTACTCAACGCCCAACCGATGGGGTTCTATACCCCGATGTCTTTGGCGCAGGATTCGCAGCGGCACGGAGTGATTGTGAAGGGCCCGGACGTCAATCGGTCTGAGTATGACTGCACGATGGAGGCGGCCGAGGCCGACCCATCCGACATCGCCACCTACTACGGCATGCGCTACCGCCGGGGACGCGGGCCGGAAGGCGACCCGCTTCGGCCGGCGGTGGCCGTGCGGATGGGTCTTCGATACGTTCGCAACCTGGGCGATGCCGAAGTCACCCGCATCGAGGCCGCCCGTCAATTCGGTGAGCTATTCGTGTCCGTCGAAGATATGGCTCAGCGCACCGGCCTCCGGCTTGACGCCCTCGAAGGCTTAGCGGCGGCCGGTGCCCTCGAATCGTTGGGTGTCGATCGCCGAGAGGGGATGTGGGCGGCGGGAGCAGCCGCCGGCCTTGGCCCCGACCGGCTGGCGTTGGCAGCCGGCACCCAGGCTCCCCAACTCCCGGGCATGACACCCTTTGAGGAAATGCAGGCCGATCTGTGGGCAACCGGAGTCTCCTCGCGTCACCCCGTTGACTTTGTCAGGGACCAGCTGGAAGTCGCCGGTTGCCTGAGCGTGGCCGACGTCCTGGCCGGGGAACGCCGCGGCAGGCGGGTCCGGGTCGGGGGGATCGTCACCCATCGCCAACGGCCAAGCACCGCCGGGGGAGTGATGTTCTTCAACCTCGAAGATGAGACCGGCTTGCTGAACGTAGTTGTCCTTCCGCCGGTGTGGAACGCTCAGCGCGACGTAGCTCGCAAGGAGGTAGGGCTCATTATCGAAGGCGTGATCGAGTACCGGGATGGAGTCACCAACCTGGTCGCCCACCGCTTCCATCCGCTCGTCGTCGAAAAGGTGAAGAGCCGCGATTTCCGCTAGCCGATGAGGCCCCGCCGGAGGGACGCCCTCAGTTCGACGAGCTCGGGGAACTCCCACAGCAGGAGCATCTTCTGATCGGCAACCGTGATGCCGGTCGGGCGGAGCGAATACACGAAATAGGTGAACGTCTCGGCAATGTCCTCTCCCGGATTGGTGGCCGCATACCGGCTCACAAAGGCGCTGGGAGCCGCCGCGTGTCGGGCGGAGGCGGCGGAATCCCCGGACTCCCAGCCCACTTCCACATCCCAGAACGAGCTAACGAACCGCTCGAAGACGTGCCCGGGAATGGCGCATCCCTCGAGCGACAGATAGGTCACGCATTGGTCGGCCACCGTCGGGTCGGTTGCCGGCACCAGTTCGGTAGGGCCGAGAGATACCAGGTGTCCTAATTCGTGGATCAGGGCGACATCGAGCAGCTCCTCATCGAGCTCGGCGATACGCAGGCTCCACACCTGCAAGCTGTTGGACAGAGGTTCTACCTGGCCCTCGAACTCGCCGGCGAGCGCATCAAAGCGGCCGACCCTCCACCGAGCCGAACTGGGCACCAGCTCCACCCAGCGATCCCATGCCTGGTGCTGCCAGTCCTCCGGCGTGCCCTCCAGGAGGACAATCGAGTCTCCTTCGACCCGGTAACTGGCGGTGATATCGGTGCGGGGGGCGAGATCCGGGCTCACCTGACTTGCCACAATCAACATGGCGAACGAAACAGCAAGGCCGATCGCAAAGAGCGCAGGTCTACTCACGAGTGAAACGTCGACGGATGCCCGAGTTCCTTGAGGCACGGGCGGCCTACGCTGCTACTGCTCATGGCCATTCGCTACCCAGATTCCAGCCTCGAAGAGGTAGCCGCCGGCCGGATCCGCCGGCTGCGCCGAGTGTTGGCAGGCCTGGCCGGGTTGGTCGCCCTGGTGGTGGGGATTTCCTTTGTGCTGAGCTGGGATAGCTCGGAGGGCAGCCCCGGCAACCTCACCGAACCGCTCTACGAATGGCCAGGCCCCCTTCCGAGCTTCACCGATGTGACCGGGGCCTGGGGACTCAACGGGTGGCGCAATACCGCCGAGACCGAGGCCAGCGGCGGCATGGCTATCGGAGACCTGAACGGGGACGGTCGCGACGATCTGGTGGTAGCGGGCGGCCAAGTCGCCGTGTTTCTGGCGGTCGACGGCGGATTCAGCCTTGCCGACCTCCCGCCAACCGACGGAGCCGTATCGGTTGATCTCGCCGATGTCGATGCCGACGGGCTGCTCGACCTACTGGTGGGCCGCGAGAGCGACGAGGACCTCATCCTGTGGGGGGAAACGCTGCTCAGCGATCAGCAGCAACGGGCAGTGTTCAAGGGCGGCGCTCCCACCACCGGGTTGATTTCGGTCGACCTCGACGAGGACGGCTTGCTCGACATCGTCCGGCTCGGCTACGGCGGGGGCCGGGCGGCCGCTGATGTGATCTGGCGCCAGGTGGCCACCCGGGTATTTGAGGAGATCGAGCTGCCGAATAGCCGCCGGCGTTCGCTGGCAGCCGGCGTCGCCGACTTCGATGGGTCGGGCAGCCTCGACCTGTGGGTGACCCGCGACGTCGGATGGAAGACGGGTGGCGATTCCCTGTACGTCGGGAGCCGGTCGGATCCTTTGCTGTGGGAGGACCGGGCTACCGACTTCGGCACCGCTGTGGAGATCGACGGGATGGGGGTAGCCCTCGCCGACTTCACTGGTGATCAACAGATCGACGTGTATCTCTCCGATCTCGGAGATAACGAGCTCCTCCGGCGGGAGGGGCCGTTCCTCGAGCCAGCGGCCGCCAACTACGCCAAGGATGCGGAGCGGGGGATCGGCCGGATCCGAGCCATCGGCGCCGATGAGGGCCAGATCTCGAGCTCGTGGGGCTCAGGGGTCGCCGACCTCAACCTGGATGGGGTCCTCGATCTGGTGGTGGTGAACGGCGGGTTCCCGTCGCAGAAGGTCGACAACAAAGTGCCGGGCACGACGGTTGCAATCTCAGATGCCCCTGCCCTGTTCCTGGGCCTCCCGGAGGAGCCCGGTCGGTGGGCCGACGTCTGGCCCGACCTCGGGCTGGAGTGGGCCGGAGCCGGCCGGGGCCTGGTGCTCGGCGATCTGGACGGAGACCTCGACACCGACATCGTCATATCAACCAGGGACAACGGTCTGGTCGTCCTGCGCAACGACACGGAAGGCCCGTCGTTGTTGGTCGAGGTGGAAACAAGCTGTGACTCGACCGGGCTGTTCGTCAATCTGTTTGCTTCGGCCGGGCCTCTGCAGGTTCCCGTCGCAGCCCCGACCTTTCTGGGGCGTCACAGCCGCCAGTTCATTCTGGGGACCGGCGGTGAAAGTGTGTCGCTGCCGAGCGGGGATCGGAGCCGGGGCCCGGCCCGGTACAGCTTCGCCGGCAAGACCCGTGAGCGACTCGTTCTCACCTGCCGGGACGTTGGGCGAGACCTCCTCCGCTGAGGTCTTCCCCCAAACGCTCTTTTCAATTCGGGAGAGCCGTTACTCTCAGTGGCATGTTGAGAGTCCTGGCGTTTCTGGCATCGGTCGCGGTCGCGGCCACCGTATTAGCCGTGCCTGTGCCGGCTCCGGCTGCCGTCGGCGTGGACGACGAGGTGGGTCTGTTTGACCCCTCCACGGGTCGCTGGCACCTTCAGTATCCGGATGGTCGCCTGAGCTCGTTTTATTTCGGTAACCCGAGCGACACGCCTCTCCTGGGGGATTGGGATTGTGATGGCATCGACACCGTTGCCCTGTACCGCCAGTCGACCGGCCTGGTGTACTTGCGCAACACCAACGATTTCGGGGTTGCCGAGAGTCAGTTCTTCTTTGGGATTCCGGGCGATGTCCCCATCGCCGGTGACTGGGACGGCGACGGCTGCGACACGCTCGGCATTTTTCGTGATGGCCGGTTCTTTCTCAACAATCAACTCGATACGTCGTTCGCCGATATCAACTTCTACTTCGGAGCCCCCGGTGATTCTCCGGTCGCCGGGGACTTCAACGGTGACGGCAAGGACAGCGTCGGCGTGCAACGGGCGGTCGACAACTTCACTTACGTGACAGAGGACCTCTCCGGGTTGCCGAAGGACGGGGGGGTTGCCCAGACGGACGGGGCGTTCTGGCGGGCCGGCGTCGACTCTCAGGTCGTGATTGGCGATTGGGATGCCGACGGTGACGACACCCTGGGGGTGTTCAAGCCGCGCCAGACCAGATTCGTGCTCACTAACGAGAACGCCGACCTTGTCGGCGGCGAGCAGTTCGTGTTTGGTGACAGCGACTGGCTCCCGGTGGCCGGCAACCTCGGCGAACACCCCGGCCTGCCCGACCTCCGGCTTGAGACCTACGCCTCAGGTCTCAACCGACCGCTGTTTGCCACTGCCCCGGCCGGCGACGATCGGCTGTTCGTGGTCGAGCAAGGCGGCCGCATCAAGATTGTCCGGGATGGCCAGGTGCAGCCCGGTCTGTTCCTCGACCTCTCCGGCAGCGTGTCCGACGGTCCCGAGCAGGGCCTGCTCGGCATGGCCTTCCCTCCCAACTACTCGACCACCGGTGTGTTCTACGTCCACTACACCAACCAGTCGGGGGATACCCGGGTGGTGGAGTATCGCCGGCCCCGCGACGTCGGCCTGTCAGGGCCCGATGTTGTCACCACCGTCCTGGCAGTTGATCAGCCAAGCACCAACCACAACGGAGGCATGATTCAGTTCGGTCCCGACGGTCGCCTGTATGTGGCGCTGGGGGATGGCGGGGGCGGTGGAGATACCTTCGGCAATGGCCAGAACCCGTTCACTCCGCTGGGAGCGATCGTCGCACTCGATGTCAACGGCACCCGGCCCGACCATGTGTGGGCTATTGGTCTTCGCAACCCCTGGCGGTTCGATTGGGACGGAGACCTCATCTACATCGGCGATGTCGGCCAGAACACCTTCGAGGAAGTCAGTATCGGCTCGCGCCTCGCCCCCCGTCGGAACTTCGGCTGGAACGTCCAGGAGGGCTTCGCCTGCTACCCGATCGGCACGACCGGCTGCGACACCAGCGACCTGATCCAACCGGTGGTTGCCTATCCCCACCCGACCGGTTGCTCGGTAGCCGGCGGGTTTGTGTACCGGGGTGTGGCCATCGACGGGCTCGACGGGGCCTACCTCTACAGCGACCTCTGCGGCAGGTTCCTCCGAGGCTTCTTCTACGACGGTTCCCAGATTGCCGAGTCGCGGGAGTGGTCGGTCCCGATCACTTCGAGCGTGCTGTCGTTCGGTGAGGACGGCAACGGCGAGCTCTATGTGCTGACGGTCGATGGCACCATCGCCCGGATCGTGGCCGGGTAGAAGCGAGCCGACTGCGACCGAAAGGCCTAGCGGCGGTAGTCGGTGACGTAGCCGGGCGCCTCGATCCCGTCCCGCAGCGCCGGATCCTCGATGGCCGTGCCAAAGGTGGTGGCAACCGGCACCACTCCGGCCCAAATCGGCAATTCATAGTCCTCGTCGTCGTCACCGGGGGGGCCGGTCCGGATCTTGGCCGAGGTCTCGTCGATGGCGATCGCCAGCACCGTGGTCCCCTTGAACTCAAGGTCGTTGGGAAGGCGAGCATCGGCCCAGCGGCCGTGAGCGACGTGCTCGGTCACCGCCTCCAGAGCGCGCATTTTCTCATCCGGGTCGTCGACCTCTCGAGGGCGGCCAAAGATCACGACCGAGCGATAGTTCATGGAATGGTGGAAGACAGACCGGGCGAGAACCAGACCGTCGACGATGGTGACGGTGACACACACTTCGGCGCCGTTCTTGACCGACCGGAGCATTCGGCTGGCCGGCGACCCGTGCAGATAGAGGGTGCCGCCGCTGCGGGCATGAATGGTCGGTATCACCACCGGGTAGCCCTCATCGGCTACGAACCCGACATGACAGATGAGGGCCTCGTCGAGAATCGAGTTGATGGTCTGGGGGTCGTAGTCACCTCGCTCGGGGAGGCGACGGACCTCAGACCGCTTGCTGGGCTCCATGTTTCACAGGCTACCGGGACACGGGAGTGACTTTGACCGCCCGGAAATCTACTCTTCGGCGGTGATAGGCATCCCGGCGAGC
>JAOTYB010000099.1 GCA_029862065.1 Acidimicrobiia bacterium
GAGTTCGTTAGCGGAATGAGACAAGCCCGCGCAGAAGCGAAGACGAAGAAGAGCAAGTCATAGAGGTGCCCTCCCCCGGAGGGGGAGGTGGCCCGGAGGGCCGGTCAGCTCTGAAGCTTCCCCCTCCCGGCGACGCCGAAGCAACTCGCAGGGTTGCCCTCCCCCCTGCGGAGGGAGAAGACCGCTTGACCTCGCCTAGGTCACCGTGTTTTGCAGGAATCCTGGACTACCTTTGGGTACATCGACTCCTGGAGGGACCATGGCGACACACGAAGATCTGCTGGCTCGTCATCGAAAGGTCTTGCCCTCGTGGCTGGCCCTGTATTACAAGGAGCCGATCTCCCTGGTCCGGGGCGAGGGGCGCCGGGTGTGGGATGCCGAAGGCAAGGAGTATCTCGACTTCTTCGGAGGAATCCTCACCACGATGACCGGCTACAACATCCCTGAGGTGGTTGAGGCGGTCCAGGAGCAAGCGGCCAAGATCTTGCACAGCTCGACGCTGTATCTCATCGAAGCCCAGATCGAGTTGGCAGAGAAACTGGCCGAGCTATCCGGTATCCCTGACGCCAAAGTGTTCTTCACCAATTCGGGCACTGAGGCCAACGACGCCGCCATGATGCTCTCCACCATCCACCGCAACTCCAATCAGATCCTGGCGTTGCGCAACAGCTATCACGGCCGCTCGTTTGCCGCGGTTTCGCTCACCGGCAACCGGTCGTGGTCGCCGACTGCCCTCAGCCCCCTCTCGGTCGTCTACGTCCACAACGGCTACAAATACCGGAGTCCCTTCGGCCATCTCCCGGATGATGAGTTCATCGCCGCCTGCGTGGCCGACCTGCGGGACATGATCGACGTGGCCACCTCCGGAGATGTGGCCGCCATGATCGCCGAACCGATTCAGGGCGTCGGTGGCTTCACCACACCGCCCGACGGTTTCTTCGGGGCGTTCAAGGAAGTCCTCGACGAGTACGGCATCCTTTACATTTCGGACGAGGTGCAAACCGGCTGGGGCCGCACGGGTGAGAACTTCTGGGGATATGAAGCACATGGCCTTACGCCCGACATCCTCACTTTTGCCAAGGGAGTGGGCAACGGGCTGGCCATGGGCGGACTCATCGCCCGGGCCGAGGTTATGGACTCGATCAAAGCCAACTCGATCTCCACCTTCGGAGGCAATCCATTGGCAACTGCCGGAGCGTTGGCCAACATCAACTATCTCCTCGAGCACAACTTGCAGGACAACTCCCACAAGGTTGGCAATCACCTGAAATCCCGCCTCGACCACCTGGCGGACGAGGAAGGGACGATCGTTGGCGATGTGCGGGGCAAGGGACTCCAGATCGGCGTGGAGTTGGTGAAACCGGGGACGACGGACCCGGATCCTGAGATCACCACCCAGATCATGGAGAACGCCAAGGACAACGGCCTGTTGGTCGGCAAGGGCGGGCTATACGGCAACGTGCTGCGTATTGCGCCGCCGCTTAGCCTCACCGAGGCCGAAGCCGATGAGGGATTCGACAAGCTGGCCAAGGCCATCGAAGACGCTGGCTAGACGGCTCGGGGAGGGCCTTTTATCCATGAGGCAGGGTCCTTCAGATGTCACCACTTCCGATGGAATGGCGTAGAGTCGCGAGCGTGGTTACCTGAGGAGGAGTCCCAACCATGCTTTCAAAACGACTAATACAAATGCTGGCCGTGCTGCTGGCATTTGCTCTTGTTGCTGCGGCTTGCGGCGATTCGAGTTCAGACACAACGGCAACAACGACAGGCGGCGGTGGCACGACAACCACGACGGATGGCGGCACGGCCACCACCGCGACCACGACACCGTCGACTGACCCGTTCAAGATGGGCATCCTGTTGGTGGGGCCCGAGTTCGATCAGGGATACAGCCAGGCGCACTTTGAGGGCGCTGAGTGGGCGATGGACCAGATCGGTGGAGAGCTGATAAGCCTCGACTTCATCAACCCGGCCGACAATCCCGGCTTGACCCCGGAGGCTGTTGCCAAGGACATGATCGATCAGGGCGCGCAGATGGTCGTGTTCAACTCCGACGACATGCGCGACGGTGCCTTCGCCGCCGCCGAGCAGAACCCGGAGACTCCGATGGTGTGGGTGTCCGGCGATAGTGCCTGGGCGGACGGCAGGGCCTACCGGGCCGATCTCACCAACCTGTCGAACGTCTGGGGTCAAATGACCTTCGGCAAGATGATCGCCGGCTGCGCCGCCGGTCTCACCACCCAGACCGGCAAGCTTGGATACCTGGGACCGCTGACGAACGACGAAACTCGTCGCCTCGTCAACTCTGCCTATCTCGGAGCGCAGTATTGCTACGAGAACTACCGGGGCCTGGACGCCTCGGACCTCGAGTTCGCAGTTACCTACATTGGTTTCTGGTTCGAGATTCCGGGTGTGACCCTGGACGCCACCCAGGTGGTCAATGACCTCATCGACGGTGGGGCCGACGTCATGCTGTCGGGCATCGACACCACGCAAGCCCTGGTGCGCAGCGGTCAGCGGGCCGACGGCGGCGAGGCGTTGTGGGCCGTGCCGTACGACTTTGAGGATGCCTGCCAGGAAGCTCCGAGCATTTGCCTCGGCGTGCCCTACTTCAACTGGGGCCCCGCCTATGTGGACCTGGCGAATTCGGTGATCGACGGCAGCTTCACGGCCACGTGGGAGTGGCTGCCGCCGGACTGGGCTGACATCAACAATGTCAACACCAGCACCATCGGCTACATCAAGGGTGACGGGCTCAGCTCTGAGAATGGGGCGTTCCTGGATCAATTCATCGCCGGTCTCGGTGATGGATCGATCAACCTGTACGCCGGACCGCTCAACTGGCAGGACGGATCGTCGTTCCTGGGCGACGGTGAGACCGCCACGGATATCCAGATCTGGTACTCCGAGCAATGCCTGGAAGGCATCGAGGGAGTCTGCGACCTGGGTTGATCCAGAGCATCAGCTAACCAGAAAGGGAGGGCTTCGGCCCTCCCTTCCTCTTTTCTGACCTGGTAGTTGGGAGGGCTTCGGCCCTCCCTTCCTCTTTTCTGACCTGGTAGTTGGGAGTTTTCTGACCTGGTAGTTGGGAGGGCTTCGGCCCTCCCTTTCTCTTCTGGGCCCCCGGCATGTTGGTTTGAGATGGCATCTCGGCCTTGGAGTCCCTAGATTCGGGACACGATGAGTCTTGAACTGCTTGACATTCACAAGCACTTCGGTCCGGTGCGGGCCAACGACGGCATCACTATCACCGTGCAAGAAGGCTCATTGCACGGACTGCTTGGCGAGAACGGCGCGGGCAAGTCAACCCTCATGAAAGTCCTGTCGGGCTTCCACTCCGCCGACTCGGGCCGGATTGTCCTCGATGGCCGTGAGATCAAACTCGCCAATCCCGACGACGCCATCGAAGCCGGCATTGGCATGCTTCATCAGGACCCGCTGGTGTTCCTGCCCTTCAGCGTGATCGACAACTTCGTCCTCGGCAGTCCGGGCTCGGCCCGCCTCGATCGGAAGAAGGCGGCCAGGGAGCTGTCCGAGCTGTGTGAGCGCTACGGCTTCAACATCAGTCCAGACACACCGGCCAGATTGCTGACGGTCGGTGAACGCCAGCAGTTGGAGATCATTCGGCTCCTGTGGCTGGGTGCCCGGGTCCTCATCCTGGATGAGCCGACCACCGGGATCTCGGCCGACCAGCGAGCCAAACTTTTCGAGACGCTCAAGGCCCTCGCCACAGAGGGCATGAGCGTCATCTTCGTGTCGCACAAGCTGGAGGAGGTCGCCGACCTGTGCGAGCGAGTCACGGTCATGACGCGGGGCAAGGTGGTCGGTGAAGCGGAGTTGCCGGTGCCCCCTGAGCAACTCGTCGAGATGATGTTCGGTCAGTCAATCGAGATTCACGATCGAGACTCCGTGCCACTCGGGACCTCCCACCTGGCGTTCGACTCGGTTCGCACCGCCACGGGACTACTCAGCGAGGAACCGATTTCCCTCGATGTTCAGTCGGGCGAAGTGATCGGTATCGCCGGGATGGAAGGAAGCGGCCAGGACGCCTTCCTGCGGCTGTGTTGCGGGATGAGAACGCCGAAGGAAGGAACGGTCTCGATCGGCGGCAAGGACATGACCGGGAAGCACTACCGCGATTACCTGGCGGCTGACGTCAAATACCTGCCGGCCGGGCGCCTGGAAGAGGGGCTCATCGAAGGCCTGACGATCACCGAGCACTTCGTCCTCACCGGCGAGAAGCAAAGCTTCTTCGTCGACTGGAACGCCGCCCGCGAGCGAGCGGTCGAACAGATCGAGCACTACACGATCAAGGGCACCGAGGCCTCGACAGCCGAGTCGCTGTCGGGGGGAAACCAGCAGCGAGTGTTGCTGGCCATGTTGCCTCCCGAGCTGACCGTTCTGCTCATGGAGCATCCGACCCGCGGGCTCGACATCGAATCGGCCGACTGGGTGTGGGAACAGCTCCTGGCGCGACGCCAGCAGGGAACATCCATCCTGTTCGCCTCGGCTGACCTCGATGAGCTGTTGCGATATAGCGACCGGATCCTGGTGTTTTTCTCGGGCAGGGTGATCGGTGAGCTCGACGCCAACAACACCAACGTCGAGGAAATCGGCATGCTCATCGGCGGTCGCCGGGCTCCCAGCAGCGGGAGCGTCTCTTCATGACCTCGAACCGTCTTCTCTACGCTCTCATCCCCGCCGGGGTGGTGGTGGTGGCGGCCTTCGGATTGCTCCTGGCGGCCGGTACCAACGGGTTCGAGCCCATCAAGCTGATTGTTGAAGGGTCAATCGGCTGGCCGCCCTTTGAGGAAGGGACCTCGTCGAAAGTCGGCGATACCGTGATGGTGTGGGTGCCGATTGCGCTGGCCTCGGCCGGCCTGATCGTCACCTTCAACGCTGGGATGTGGAACATCGGCATCGAGGGCCAGATCATCATGGGCGCCATCTTCGCCGCCTTTGTGGCTCGTGAAGTCTCGGTGTCTCGCCCGCTTCTGATCGCCCTCATCATCCTGGCCGGAGCTGTGGGAGGGATGCTGTGGGGCCTGTTGGTGGGTGTATTGCGAACCGCCGGCGGCGTCAACGAAATCTTCGGCGGGTTAGGTCTCGACTTCGTGGCCGCTTCCATTACGACCTACTTGATCATCGATCCCTGGAGCCGGACCGGCGTCGCTTCCACCAGTGGCACCGACCCGTTCCCCGATGAGGCGCTCCTGCCATCGCTGGAAGGCACCCGCCTGTCCCCCCTGGCGATCGTTATCACACTGGTCGCCATTGCCGGCATCTGGCTGTTGTTCCGTGGCACCCTCTACGGCCTCAAGCTCAAGGCCGTCGGCCGCAATCGTCCGAGTTCTTTTCTCATGGGGATTCCCACCAACCGCTACCTGCTCGGTGCCTTCGTGATCTGTGGCGCCCTGGCCGGTATCGCGGGAACGTCGCAGGCAATCGGCTTCCACTTCCGTCTGATCCCGGCCATCTCCGGCAACTACGGGTTCCTCGCCATTCTGGTGGTGTTGCTGGCTCGATTCCGAGCCTTCTGGGTGATCCCCATCTCCTTTTTCTTCGCCATGATCGCGGTGGGGAGTTCCCAGCTGCAGTTGCGGCTCGACGTCAATTCGGCCCTCGGTGGCGTCCTGCAGGGTACGTTGGTGCTGTCGGCCATGTTCGGTCTCGGCTGGGCAGCCCATCGCTTTAGGAAGCAGGCCGAAGCGGGAGCGGAGTCGACATGAGTGGGTTGTGGAACGCGTTTGTCGAGTTATTCGACACCAGGACGATCGCCACGATCGTGGCGGTGTCATCCCCGCTGCTGTTCGCCAGCATGGGAGAGACCATCAGCGAGAAGGCGGGAGTCATCAACCTGTCGGTCGATGGCAGCATGATGCTGTCGGCCTTGGCCGGCTTTGTGGTGGCCTTCGAGTTCGAGAACGTGTGGCTCGGATTCCCCGCAGCAGCCGCCGTCGGAGTGGCGGTCGCCCTCATCGTGGCGTACGGGAGCATCCGTCTCAGCCTCAACCAGGTGGCAGTCGGCTTCGTGCTGTTTGCCCTGTGTACCGAGTTGAGTCGATTCCTGGGGTCCTCGTATGTGGGGCGTCAGCCAGAAGGGGTCCCGGCCTGGGACATTCCCTGGCTGGAGTCGATTCCGTTCTTTGGGCAAGTCCTCTTCCAGCAGAACCTGATGGTCTACCTGGCCATCCTGACCGTCGTCGCCACCTACTTCTTCATGTACCGGACCCGCAAGGGTCTGGAGTTGCAGGGCATTGGCGAGCGGCCCGAGGCCGCCCACTCCCGGGGCATCCCCGTCAATCGCCTTCGCTACTTCTACACGGCCGTGGGTGGCGCCCTCATCGGGATCGGCGGAGCCGCCTTCACGCTCGACGTGAAGCTCGGCTGGTCGGATCGTCCCACCCGCAACTTCGGTTGGATCGTGCTGGCCATCGTGATTTTCGGGGGTTGGCATCCCCTCCGGGTAGCTGTGGGCGTGCTGCTGTTCCGCACCCTCGAGGCCTACGCCCTCAACCTGATCCCGGAGTTCCCCAGCCTCTCACAGGTGCTGCCGAGCATCCCCTTCCCGCTGATGATCCTGGCTCTGGTCATCGTCAACTGGAAGGCGGTGTTGGCATGGCTCGATCGCTATCCATTCTTGAGAGCCATCCTGCGAAGTGATCCTCCGACCGCGATTGGAACGCGGTTCGAAATTAACTAATGGAGGCGGTTGAGGTCACCGGGCCAGCTGAAGGCCGTCCCATCGTGTTTCTCCACGGCGCAGGCGCCAATCTGGCGATGTGGAATCCCCAGGTCGAGCGACTGTCCGATTCGTTCCGGTGCGTGGCCATCGACCTACCGGGGCACGGAGTCCGGACGTCCGAACGTTTCACACTGGAGTCCGGCATTGAGGCCACCCGGGCGGCAATCACCGAGCAGGCGGGGGGCCGGGCGACGGTGGTGGGGCTATCGCTCGGCGCCTATGTTGGGATGGCCACCGCCGCCGCCCATCCCGAGCTCGTGAACGGGCTGGTGGCGTCGGGAGCCGGCGTCGAGTTTCAGGGCATGACTGCGAGGGTCAACCGAGTGCAGGGCCGGTTATTGCCGGCCTTCGGACCGTTGCTGGGACGGGCCGCCGGCAAAGCCCTGACCCGCATCACGACCAGGGAAACGGCCCAGGCGATCGGCGCCCGTGGGCATTCGTTCAGCGGAGCCGGTCAGGCAATGCACGATCTGGCCGGCCGGGATTTTCATTCCCAACTGACCCAGTACTCCGGCCCAGTGCTCATGCTCATGGGGGAGCGAGACAAACCCAACCTCAAGGAACTGCCGAGCATGATCGACGGCGTGGCCGATGTCGCAGTCCAGGTTCTCGAGGATTCGGGGCACTCCTGCGCCCTCTCCCAGCCCGACACGTTCGCCGCCGCCGCCCGTCGCTTCATCAACGAGCGAGTGCATCCGGCACATCGGTGATTTCGGAACTAGCTTTGGTTGGTTGATTCACTGAGTCTTTGCGACCCTGAGGAGGAGACATGACAACGGTCATCAAGGGCGGAACGGTCGTCACGGCGACTGACATGGTCGAGGCCAACGTCCTCATCGACGGCGAGAAGGTGGT
>JAOTYB010000100.1 GCA_029862065.1 Acidimicrobiia bacterium
CTCAACTGCCGAGGCCCAGCGTGATGTGTCCGCCCAGATCGCCGAACAAGTCCTCGACGCCTTGCGCGGCACCGACGTCCGCAATGCGGTCAACCTTCCCTTCGACGCCGGGCCCGACTTCGCCGCCGCCATGCCCTATATGGCCCTTGCCGAAAAGCTGGGGATCCTTCAGTTTCACATGGCTCCCGCCCCCATCCGCAAGGTGGAGATCGAAGTCGAAGGAGAGGCGGTCGAGGCGCTTACCCGACCGATCGCGGCCAGCCTGATAGCCGGGGTGCTCAAGGGACACCTGGCCGGAGACGTCAACTATGTGAACGCACCGGTGTTGGCCGAGCAGTACGGGATTTCAGTGTCGCAGGCCAAGGGTGTGGCGGCGGCCGACTACACCAACCTCATCTCCTGTCGCGTCCATTGGGAAGGTGACAGTCGGGTGATGGCTGGAGTGTTGTTCGGTGGCACCGAACCGCGCCTCGTGCAGGTGAGCGACTACCACCTCGATGTCGACCCTTCCGGGCTGCTTCTGATCATGTTGAACAAGGACGTGCCCGGCGTGATCGGCATCGTCGGTTCCACACTGGGAAAGTTCGGTGTCAACATCGGCGAGTGGCGGCTCGGACGCAACGAACCGGGAGACCAGGCCGTGTCGTTCATCAATCTGGACGCCGAGCCCGACCCGGCCGCCCTCGAATCCCTCCGCTCAGAGCCGGCCATAGAGAAGCTCCTCCTACTGCGCCTGTAACCAGCCAGGCTCTCTTGCTCGACCCGTCGGCCGTCGACGGTCAGCTGCGGCCCGAAGGACCGCAGCTAAAGTCCCCGCCATGAGTCGCCTCGGGACGGTCGTGTACGACACGGAGCGCCAAGCCGCTGCCGACCGGGTCCCCGTCCGTCTCGACAAACAGTCGACCGAGGACGAATGGCAGTTCCGTACCCGGGCAGTCACCGACGATTCCGGCCGGATTGACAACCTCCTGCCTGAGGGATTGGAACTCACCACCGGGGTTTACCGTCTCACCTTCGACACCA
Source organism: Acidimicrobiia bacterium (assembly GCA_029862065.1). Classification (GTDB taxonomy): domain Bacteria; phylum Actinomycetota; class Acidimicrobiia; order Spongiisociales; family SHLN01; genus SHLN01. Next base: position 1,024 of record JAOTYB010000100.1, read on the forward strand.
GGTCCTACTTCGATCACCATCACCAACGAGGCTTCTACCCGGAGGTCTCGATTGTGTTCGATGTCCAGCACCCGGGGGCCGAAATAACCATCCCGCTCGAGCTGGGCCCGGACGGGTACTCCACCCGCAAGGACGCGCAATGACCGCCACTGCCGAACGCCGCTGGACGGATCGCCGGTCTCGGCGGGCCCAGTTCAGGTATCCGGAACGCCGGACCGGGTTTGACCGACGATCGTTCGGCCGGATGGCCTGGTACCGAGACCGGCCTCTTCTGATTGCCGGCGTCCTGGCAGTCGTGGTGGCGCTCAACATCGCCGACCTAGTCCTGCCCCGCCACATCCTGGCCCGGGGGGGAATCGAGGCCAATCCGATCATGTCGGCTCTTTTTGAGGCCGACCCGGCGGCGGCCGCCGTCTTCAAGATGGCTGTGACCGTAGGAGTGGCCGCCACCATCTGGGCCATGCGGCGCTACCGGAAGATTCTCCAGGTGTCACTCACCGCCTTGGCCGCCTACGGCCTCCTCATCACCTACCAGCTCGCCCTGCTCACCAACTCCTAACCGAAGCCAAGCAACCCCCCAGCTGCCACGAGATGCGGGCAACTCGAATGGAATGGCAAAGCCATTCCCGGGAACCAACCCGTAGCTACCGTCGTTGAGATGCACATGATGGAGACGGTGGCCACAGGCCGAACGCGGATTCAATACATCGTTGCGGCAGTCGTGGCCGTCGGGGCCACCCTCGGCATTAGTGAGCTGCTGGCCGGCCTGGTGGATCGGGTGCCCTCGACCATTTCCTCCATCGGTGAAATCGCCGTCGACACTGTTCCGACCCCCATCGAGCAATGGGCGATCGACACCTTCGGAACCGCCGACAAGGCTGTGCTTGCCCTCGGGATCGTCGCAACCACTCTCCTCCTCGCCGTCGTCCTTGGCATCTGGATGCACCGGAGTGGGGTCGTTGTCGCGGCCCCGATATTCGTCGGCTTCGGATTTGTCGGCCTGGCGGCCTCGCTCAACCAGACTTTGATCAGCGTGCCCATGACGATTCTGGCGGCCGTGCTGGCGACGGGCTCCGGCCTGTACGCCCTGTATTGGCTCCTCCGCACCCCGGGCACCCCTCTCACCGACACCGTGGTCGGAGATCCCACCGATGGCGTCCCGGCCGACGTCAACCGACGCCAGTTCATGGGCCGGGCCGCCGGCCTGAGCGCCCTGGCCGCCGGCGGAGGCCTGCTTGGTCGACGCCTCCTCACCGCCACCCGTACCAGCGATGTCGTCCTTCCTCCGGCCGCCGGCACCCTCCCGGGGGTCGCTCCCGAGAACTTCTTCGACGTCGAGGGCCTTGAGTCAATCGTGGTGGCCAACGACTCCTTCTATCGGATCGACACCGCCCTCCTCATACCCAGGGTGCCGGTTGAAGGCTGGAGCCTTCGCATAGACGGACTGGTCGACACCCCCCTCGAGTTCACCTTTGATGAACTGGCAGCCCGTGACCTGGTCGAGCAATACATCACCATCGCCTGTGTTTCCAACCCGGTCGGCGGGCCGTATGTCGGCAACGCCAAGTGGACCGGGGTCCGGCTGGCCGAGCTTCTCGAAGAGGCTGGCCCTACCGATGAGGCGGAGCAGGTCGTCGGCTGGTCGGTTGATCGATGGGCCAGTGGCTTCCCGATCGAAACGGTTTTCGACGGCCGCGAGCCGTTGGTGGCGATCGCCATGAACGATGAGCCGCTCCCCGCTCGTCACGGATTCCCCGCCCGGCTCATCGTCCCCGGCCTGTACGGCTACGTCTCGGCCACCAAATGGCTAGAGCGGATCGAGCTCACCACCTGGGACGGTTTCGACTCCTATTGGGTCCCGCGCGGTTGGGTCAAGGAAGGCCCTATCCAGACGCAATCCCGCATCGATGTGCCCGGCAAGGGTGACCGGGTGCCGGTCGGCGAAGTCGTGGCGGCCGGCGTGGCGTGGGCGCCGCTCAAGGAGATCATCCGGGTAGAAGTACAGCTCAACGATGATCCCTGGACGGACGCGGAGCTAACGGTGCCGCTGTCCGACAAGGCCTGGGTGCAGTGGCGGGCGGCCCTAACGGTTCCTGAAGGCGACCACATGCTGCGAGTTCGAGCCACCGACGGAACCGGCGAGACCCAGACCGACGTCGTGAGAGGCTCGCTCCCCTCGGCGGCCACCGGCTACCACACGATCGAGATCAAAGCCCGGGCGTAGTGACCGGCAGACGGTTAGGCCGTTTGCTTCATCTTGTCGCGCAAGCGACCGACGGCGGCTTGGGCATCGCGAGCCCGGGTGTTGGCATCATCCAGCACTTTCTCGGCGTCCAACCTGACCCGATCGGCTTCCCGCATGGCGGCGGCGACCATGTCCTTGGCCGCCTTCTGCGCATCGCCCAGCAAACGTTCCTTCTCGAGGACCGTCGTCAGGGCTTGCTTCGCCTCTTTCCGGGCCTGCTCGGCCTCGCGAGTGGCCGTCGAGATCTGCTGCTGGGTGGTCCGTTCTAGATCGCTCGCCTCCGTCTTCAGCCGGGCAATCTCCTGGCGGGTCGTCATGAGCTCCTCGGCAGCCTGGCTCTCGGCCTGGCGCAACGCCTCGGCTCGGAGTTGCTCGGCTTCCTGCTCGGCGGCGGCTCGGAGGGTGGCCGCGGCGTTGCGGTCGGCTGTGGCCTCTGCCTCGAGTCGCACGAGCTCGGCTTCGAGAATTGCCCGATGCTCTTCTGCCTTGGCCTCGGCCTCTTTGGTAGCGAGCGTGCGGATCCGGTCACTTTCCCGGGCAGCCTCCATCAGCAAGGCTTCGGCTTCCTTCTGGGACACATCGAGCCGCTGTCGAGCGGCCTCGGTCTCGGCCCAGGTATCTGCTCTGTGCTGCTCCGCCTCGAGGCGGATGCGAGTGGCCTCAGCCTCGGCGGCGGCAATGATGTCGGTGCGGAGTGTGTCACTCTCGGCGGCGGCCAGCAGTTGTTCGGCCTCGGAGGTCATCCGAGCTGCTTCCTGCCGGGCCTTCTCGCGAATCTCTTCGGCTTCCTCCCGGGTAGCTCGAGCCAGGGTCTGGACGGAAGCCAGCTCATCGTTTGCCTTCTGCCGGATGTCCTCCGCCATTTGCTCGGCGCCCACCCGCACGACCTCGGCCTCGGATTGCACTTGCTCAATTTCCCGTTCGGCGGCGGCCCGTTCCTTGGCCACCCGCGACCGAATTCGCTCGGCGTCTTCGGTGGCAGCCGTCAGTCGCTCCTCGGCCAGGGACCGCATGCGAGCGGCATCCTCGGTGCTGCTGGCTAGCTCCGCCTCGACGGAGCGCCGCAGAGCTGTTGCCTCCTGCTCGGCCAAACTAATGATCTCGTCTGCCTCGCGTCGCGCGACAGAGGCCTTGTCGAATGCGGCGGCGACCTCCTTTTCGGCAAGCTGCTGGTACCGGACCGCATCCTGACGGATCAGGGAGAAGAAGTCGGACGCTTCCGCCTTCATCCGTTCAGCGTCATCACGGGCGGTATTGAAGAGCTCTTCGGCTTTGGCTGCTACTTCCCCCAGAAGCTGGCGCTCATCCCGGGCGACGCTCACGGCTTCGCGGGCTTCTGACTGGATGCGTTCAGCCTCGGCCGCGGCCGAGGAGAGGACTTCTTCGGCCTGCAACCGGGCCGCGGCCAGCATCGCCTCCGGATCGGGAGATCCGGCGAGGGCATCATCTACCCCGGCCCTGATGTCGGAGGCCCGCTGGCTGGCCTCTAGAAGAATCTGTCTGGCCCGCAGGTTGGCGTCGGACAGCAAGCGCCCCCGGACGTCGAGGATGTAGAAGTAGGCGCGGTCGATAGCGGCAGATTCGAGGGTCTCAGCGTTCGCTAACCGCTGCTCAAGACGGGCGATTTCGGCCCCGGCAGCCGACCGCACGGTCTCGACGTAATGGTCGACCTCTTCTCGGGCATACCCCTTGAGGCCGGTCTTAAAATCGGGTGCCTCTGGAATGTGGCCCACGTCGACGTCCCTTCTCTCTCCTGTAAGAACCGATCGGCACTCGCAGAAATCTCTTGAGCGAGGGAACGGTCTCCCGTGGCTGTGCGTTGAACAGGCGAAGGAGGCACATGAGCACCCAGGAAGAAAACAAGGTCTATCAGGAGAAGCTGAGTCCGCTTCAGTACCGAGTGACTCGCGAAGGCGAAACCGAGCGCCCCTTTACCGGGCTGTACTGGAACGCCAAGGACGACGGCACCTACGACTGCATTTGCTGCGGGGCCAAATTGTTTGAGTCGGACGACAAATACGACTCCGGGTCGGGATGGCCCAGCTTCACCCGACCGATTGACGGAGCAAACATCACCGAGATCCGGGATGAGAGCCACGGAATGGTCCGCACCGAAGTGCGGTGTGGGGAGTGCGACGCCCACCTGGGACACGTGTTCCCCGATGGGCCTGGCAAGGAAGGCTTGCGGTACTGCATCAACTCGGCCAGCCTCGACCTGCAAACCAGCTGACGACCCGAACGAGCAACCAGGAACGCCCGCCGACTTCGGCGGGCGTTCCTTTGTGCGGAGCTCGGTCCTCAGTGAGCGTGGTCGGACTCGGCGTGGTCGTGGTCATCGTGACCCTCGGCGTGTTCTGCCAACTCCTTGCGGACCTCTTCCATGTCGAGGTCCCCGACCTGGGTGATGAGATCCTCGAGGTAGTTGGCCGGGAGAGCGCCCGGCTGGCTGTAGAGGATGACCTGCTCACGGAAGACCATGAGCGTGGGGATCGACTGGATGTTGAATGCACCGGCCAGCTCTTGCTGATCCTCGGTGTCGACCTTGGCGAACACCAGGTCGGGATATTTCTCCGACATCGCCTCATAGGTGGGAGCAAACGACCGGCAGGGGCCGCACCATTCGGCCCAGAAGTCGACGAGCACGGTGTCGTTCGACTGAATCGTCTCTTCGAAAGTGTCTTTGGTGACGTTGACTGTCGCCATGATTGTCAAGCTCCGTGGTTGGAAGGTATGCGCAGAGTAAACGGACATGACGGCCGGTTTATGCCCGGTGTGAACCAAATAAACGCCTAGTTCGTTGTCGCAGTAGCGTCCCAGGTTCCAACGGGGAGGAATGGGCATGAACAGAAAGTATCTCGCCTTCGGCGGCGCCGCCGGACTCGCACTCGTTGTGTTCGCCGTGTGGTTTCTCATCTTCCGGGATACCGCCCCCGAGGTAGTGTCGCTGGACAGCGCAGTCGGAGTCGTCACGACTACCGCTGCAGGCGACTCCGCTACCACTACGACCGCAGTGCCGGCAGGAGCTCTCGATGGGATCTGGGTCGTCGATACCGCGATTGGAGCCGGGGTGGTCGAGGACAGCAGCTTCGTCGGCTACCGGGTGCAGGAGGAGCTGGCCAACATCGGGGCGAAAACGGCAGTAGGACGGACCACCGCGTTGTTTGGCACGTTGGAATTCGCCGGGTCGACGCTTGAAACGGCGAGTATCACCGCCGATCTCACCCAGCTGGCCAGCGACAGTCGCGGCCGCGACCGGCAGATCCGTACTCAAGCCCTCGAAACCAACCAGTTCCCCGAAGCAACCTTCACTCTCACGGCTCCCGTTGATCTCGGAGCTGCACCGGCCGACGGGCAGTCCTTCACGGTGGAAGCGGCTGGCGATCTCACCATTCACGGCGTGACCCAACCGGTGACCATCACCATCGATGGTCAGCTCATCGGTACGACCGTTGTGGTGGTCGGCCGAGTGCCGATTACCTTCGCCGACTACGACATCGACACACCGCGCGCAGCGGTCGTTCTGTCAATCGAAGGCGACGGCGAGATGGAGTTTCAGCTGTTCTTGACCAAGTCCTGATCATCCTCGCGCCGACGGGTGGCGAGGATGAGGCCGGACCCCAGCAGAAGCAATAGAAGCGACCCGGTGAGGGCGTCGTTCAAGTTGAAGCCGGTGTTTGGCAGGAGTCCGATACCGGCCACAGCTGTGTTGTTGACGACGATGGTGTCACCAGCCAGCGAGACCACGGCCTCATTGTTGATGGTGCCACTCAGGTCCTCCGCCACAGTGGTGAAGATCCGCAGTTCCAGCTCGCCGCCGACTGCCAGTGGGCCAGGATGCACACAGGTCACGGCGGTGCCGGCGACTTCGCAAGTCCAATCAGTGCCTGCCGAACTCACATAGGAAAGGCCGGCGGGGAGATCGTCGGTCACCGTGATTGGGCCGGGAGCCTCGACGGTGCCGAGATTGGTCACTGTGAGAATCCATTCGGCCTCGTCGCCCGCCTGCACGTTGCCTTCAGCCGACACTTTGGTGAGGCTGACATCCAGGATGGGCGGCACATAGCCGATGTCGGGGGCGGTGGTCACAGTGCTGGCCACTGCCACCACAACCTGTGGGTCGTTGGCCGTAGTGAGCACGTGGTCGGCGGGAACAGTCGGGTCGTCGACATTGGTAGTCACCGGGCCCGGCAACACGGCCGCCGAGTACACGCCCGCCGCATCCGTGACTATCGCCACTGGTACTCCACCTGAATCCGTGACTATGACGGTGACGCCGGGGA
>JAOTYB010000010.1 GCA_029862065.1 Acidimicrobiia bacterium
GTTCTCAAATGCCTGCTGTTCGCGTCGTTCCGCCGAGACGCTGCTGTAGATCTTCACCAGGTGGGTGTCGGTCCCGTCCCATACCCGGTATAGACGGCCGACACCGCTGCCGACTTCGACGACTCGGCCGTCACCGGCGAGTTTTCGTGCAATCTCAATTGGTTCCATGACGTGGCGGTACCCCGCTCGAGCCCTATCCTTAACGGCCATAAGCCTACCGACAGGGACTCTTTTCTCGTGGCAGATTCGATCGACCTCATTTTTCCCGACGGCTCTACGCACACCTTTCCGGCAGGTATCACCGGCCTCGAGGTAGCCGAAAGCATTGGTTCGCGGCTGGCCAAAGCGGCGGTGATCGTGAAGGTAGACGGAGCCCAGTATGACCTCAGCCGGCCGTTGGAAACCGGCGGGCCGTTCGAAGTAGTGACCGCCGATTCGGACGAAGGCCGCTTTGTGGTCCGTCACTCATCGGCCCACGTGCTGGCTCAGGCGGTCCTTGGGCTCTACCCGGGTGCTCAATTCGCCATCGGGCCCCCGATCACCGACGGCTTCTACTACGACTTCGACATCGGTCGTCCGTTCACGCCTGACGACGTCGAGCAACTCGACGCCCGGATGCAGGAGATCATCAAGGAAGACCAGCCCTTCGAGCGCGAGGTCATCGACCAGGCAGCAGGCTTGGAACTGTTTGCCGACCAGCAGTTCAAGAAGGAAATCATCACCGACGGCGAGGCCAGCCAGGGGGTGGGGGACGGGGTGATCACCGTCTACCGCAATCGCGACTTCGTTGACCTGTGTCGGGGACCCCATGTGCGCTCGACCGGCTTCATTCCTGCCGCGGTGCTGCTGCGCAGTGCCGGAGCGTATTGGCGCGGCGACGAGAACAACCCCCAGTTGCAGCGCATCTACGGCACCGCCTGGGAGAGCCGCAAGGCACTGCAGGCCTACCTCGAACGCCTCGAAGAGGCCGACAAGCGCGACCATCGCAAGCTCGGCACCGCCCTGGATCTGTTCTCGTTCCCGCCCGAGCTCGGCTCGGGTCTTGCCCTCTGGCACCCCAAGGGAGCGCTGGTCCGCAAGATCGTTGAGGATTACAGCCGCAATACCCACCTGGCCCATGGCTATGAAATCGTGGCCACGCCCCATGTCGCCAAGGGCAACCTGTGGGAGACCTCGGGGCACCTCAACTTCTATTCGGACGGCATGTATCCGGCTATGGAGCTCGACCACGGCCAGGACTACTACGTCAAGCCGATGAACTGCCCGTTCCACATCCTCATATATGGGAGTCGGGCCCGCAGCTACCGGGAGCTGCCACTGCGACTGTTCGAACTGGGAACGGTCTACCGGTATGAACGCTCGGGCGTGCTGCACGGCCTGTTAAGAATCCGGGGCTTCACAGTGGATGACAGCCACATCTTCGCCATGGAGTCTCAGCTGCCCGATGAGCTGCAGGCGCTGCTCGACTTCACGTTGATGGTGCTGCGCGACTTCGGCTTCCAGGAGTTTGAAGCCGACCTGTCCACCCGGCCCGACAAGGCCATTGGAGACCCGGAGCTGTGGGATCGGGCGACCGTGGCGCTCCAATCGTCGCTCGACAAAGCCGACATACCGTATGAGATTGCCGAGGGGGAAGGGGCCTTCTACGGACCCAAGATCGATGTCCATGTGCGGGATGCCATTGGACGGCGTTGGCAGCTCTCGACCATTCAGGTGGATTTCGCCCAGCCGGAGAACTTCCAGCTGGAATTCAACACCACCGAAAACACCCGGGAGCGACCGGTGATGATCCACCGTGCCCTCCTCGGCTCGATCGAACGCTTCATGGGGGTGCTGATCGAGCACTATGCGGGGGCCTTCCCCGGCTGGCTGGCCCCGGTGCAGGCCGCCATCCTCCCGGTGGCCGATCGCCACAACCAATACGCGGCCGGGGTGGCAGCCGAGCTCGAGAAACTGGGACTGCGAGTGGAGGTCGACGACCATGACGACACACTCGGCGAAAAGGTGCGACGGGCGATCACGGCCAAGACACCGGCGGTGCTGGTCGTGGGTGACGACGATCTCGAACACCACACGGTCGGTCTGCGCCTGCGCGACGACGAGGGGGAGGAACGCGGCGTGGCGGTCGCCGACGCCGGCAGTCGGCTCGTCGAGCTGTGCGCTCCGCCCCGCTAATGGACGTGTTGTGGGCGGGCTGGCGGTCGGCCTATATGGCAGAGGTGCAAACCGAGCCGGCTTCTGATGCCTGTCTGTTCTGCGAGCTCCCCTCCGGCGAGGACGAGACAACCTATCTGCTGGAGCGCGGCGAACACGCCTACTCCGTGCTCAATCTCTACCCGTACACCAGCGGTCACCTCATGATCACCCCGTACCGTCACATCGCTACCGCCGCCGACTTCATACGGGAGGAGCAGGGCGATCTCTGGCGTCTGCTGACCCGCAGCCAGGCCGCCCTGGATTCTGTAGTGGAGCCCCATGGCTACAACCTCGGAGTCAATCAAGGACGGGCCGGCGGCGCGGGCGTGCTGGGACACTTCCACCTGCATGTAGTTCCGCGCTGGGATGGCGACGCCAACTTCATGACGGCCACTGCCAACGCCCGGATACTCCCCGAGCCCTTGCGAGACACGTGGGGGAGACTGCGCACCGCCCTCGGGTCGTGAGGGACTTGTATGGATGCCGATCTGACCTAGGCTCGGCCGGCCCCAATCGCCTTGCAGGGCGGCAGCTGCCGCCCAGGAGAGAACCGTGAAACGTCTCGTCAACCTACTGTCAGCCTCGGTACGCCGCCGGCCATGGGGTGTCCTGGCCGGCGCCCTGGTCGTCACCATCTTCTTTGGGAGTTTCATCTCCCAGCAGGAAATGGCGTCGGGCAACGAGGGCTTCTCGCCAGATTCGCCCGAATTCCGGGCCCTCGACACGATCTCCGAGTTCTTCTCAGACAACAGTGAGGAGCCGGTCCAGGTCGTCGTATCGGCACGGGACGCCGACCTGCTCACCGCCGACGGCTTGCGCGACTACGTGCTCATCCAGCAGGCGATTGAGACGAGCGACGTCAGCATCCTCCTCAAGGACCGACCGGGCGGCGACATCGTCGGCTACTTCGATCCCGTCGTCCAGAGCCTCCAAGAACGGGCGGAGGAAGAGGGCGTGGCGTTCGAGACCCTCCTGGCCGACGTCACCGACGCCGAGGTGAAAGACGCCTTCCGGACTGCCCTCACCGAAACCCAGCCCGAGTTGGCGGACCTCTTCGCCGGATTGCTGGCCGCCGGTTCCGACCTGGCTGAACCGACGGCCGACCGGGGGCTCATGGTGGCGTTTCTCAACGTTGCCGACCTGGACGACCCGGATCAGACGATCCTTCAGGACCTTGAGGTCGACATGGCGGCTGCGGTCGAGGCTGCTCCTACCGTGGCTACCGACGGGGACGCCTTCAGCTTCGCCCTCTTGTTCGCCAACCAGGACGAGTTCGAGTCTGAGATCGGCCGCCTCTTCGCCACGGCCTTTCTCATCATCGTGGTCATTCTCCTGTTCGTGTATTGGGTTACCCCTCGCGAGCGCATGACCAGGTGGATGTCGGGCCGGCGCTCGCTGGCCGACATGGCGGTGACGATGCTCGTCATCGTCATGTCGATCACCTGGATGAACGGCATCGGGGTGCTGCTCGGCCCCAAGTACGCCGGCCTCATCGGAGACTTCAGCGAGATCCTCCAGATCATCCCGATTCTCCTGATCGGGCTGGGTGTCGACTACGCCATCCACATGACCAGCCGGTATCGCGAAGAGCTCGGGGACGGCAAATCGGTGGCTGAAGCGGCCAGCCGGGCCACTCAGACTGTCGGGATCGCCCTCGTGCTCGCCACCGTGACGACGTCGGTCGGATTCCTCACCAATGTGGTCAATCCGATCACGGCCATTGCCGACTTCGGCATCCTGGCGGCCGTCGGCATCACCTCCGCCTTTTTCCTCATGCTGACGGTTGTGCCGTCCATCCGGGTCTTGCTCGACCGACGGGCCGAGCCCACCGACCGTCTTCCCCGCGAAGCGTTTGGCTATCAGGGCGAGCGGCTCCTGCCCAAGCTCATGGGAGCTTCATCGATCCTGGCCCAGAGGGTCCCGGTGGCGACCCTGGTGGTTGCGATCCTTCTGGCGATCGGTGGCGGGTACGGCTACACGCAGCTCAACACGGAGTTCAGTTTCACCGACTTCCTGCCGGAGGGCGATCCGGCGCTGGAGACCTTCAACGTCATTACCGAGGAGTTCTCCGGCGGGTTCGGCGAGGAGACGGAAGTGATCATCGAAGGCGATGTCGGCACGCCGGAGGTCCACAACGCACTCGTGGCGGCCTGGGGGAACCTCCGGTCGACGCCCGATGTCGTTCAGTTCGGCGAGCGAGCGGCCGCCGAGTCACCGGTGTCGGTGATTGCCCAGCTGACGACGCCACCGGAGGACGGCGGCGACCCCGAGGTCTACGACGCCACCTTTGCCTCGGCGGCCGTGGTGGCCGGCCTGCAGGCCGATTTGACGGTGGCTTCCGGCACAGACGTGGCCGCCCTCTACCGGCTGGCGGAGGAAGCCGCCGGTGACCCGATGCGACGGGTGGTCGCCGAGGTCGACGGGTCGTTCCGGTACGTCGACTTCGGTGTTTCGACCCAGGCCGGCGAGGCCGGTGCCCTAACGCTCAAAGACGATCTGCAGGCTGCCTTCCAACCGGTGCGAGATGCCGGGGCCACGACCGTGGCGACCAACCAGAACATCGTCAGCCAGGGGGTAGCCGAGTCGCTGCGGGACTCCCAGCTGTCTTCGCTGTTCCTCACCGTGGCGGTGGCGGGGCTCATCCTGGTTATCAACTTCTGGTTTGAGGCCCGTCGGCCGGGCCTGGGGCTGGTGACGATCGCGCCGGTGGCATTCATCGTGCTGTTGGTGTTTGGTGTGATGGCGGTGCGGGGCATCCCGTTCAACCCGGTTACCGCCATCATCGCCAACCTGGCCATCGGGATTGGCGTGCCGTATACGATTCATATCACCCACCGCTACCAGGAGGACCGGCTGCGGTACGCCACTCCAGAGGAAGCGATCAGATCGACGACGACTCACACCGGGGGAGCTCTGGCGGGATCGGCCTTCACCACTGCGGCGGGCTTCGGGGTCCTCATCACCTCGACGTTGAAGCCGTTCCAGCAGTTTGGTGAAGTCACGTTCTGGTCGATCGTTACGGCCATGATCGGCGCCGTTTTTGTGCTTCCCTCCCTGCTCGTGTTGTGGGACCGCTGGCACCGCAATCGGGGCAACCTCCCGGTTGAGGCCGACGCAATTCACGATGCCCTGCAGGACGCCGAGAGCGGTTTGAGCTGATGGAAGGCGAACACCGCGGTTCGCGGAAGCTGCCGGGAACACAGGGGATTGAGGTTCCCGACGAGGTGGCGGCGGCGGAAGGCCTGCCCGAAGACCTCGACGCTTCGCTCCTTGGTCTTTATACGGTCCCCAATCTCACCCGCCGCCGCCGGGCCGGGGCCTATTACCTGGGTGGAGCGGTTCTCGTCGGTCTGGCAATTGCCGCCGGACTTCCTACCGGAATGTGGCTGATCGTTGGGACACTGATAGCGATTGGTGTCTATCACTTCCTGGCCGCCTTCGACTTGAAGGTCGCCGACACTGAGGCCTTGGCGATCGCCAACCGTCATACCGAATTCGTGGTGGGCCACGCATCGGCTGCGGTCGGCTTCGAGGGCTGGCGATCCCGACCCGTGTGGAATGTGCTGGTTTTCTCAGCCGACGACCCGCCAACCCAACGGGGACTTGTCCGGGTCGATGGAGTGACGGGCGCGGTGAAGGACGTCCTGGTGGAGGACAACCCCGACTGAAGGGCCTACCGGTCTCCGGTGGCTACGTAGTCTCGCTCCGTGTGGCCGGCGTACACCTGGCGGGGGCGGCCGATGCGGGTATTGGGGTCTTCGATCATCTCTTTCCAATGGGCCATCCAGCCCGGAAGACGGCCAATGGCGAAGAGCACCGTGAACATCCGAACCGGGAACCCGAGTGATCGGAAAATCATCCCTGAGTAGAAGTCAACGTTTGGATAGAGCTTGCGCTCGATGAAGTAGTCATCGGTGAGAGCATGCTCTTCGAGTTTGAGGGCTATTTCGAGGAGTGGATCGTTGACTCCCAGTCGCTCGAGTACATCGGATGCGAACTCTTTGAGGATCTTGGCCCGGGGGTCGAAATTCTTGTACACCCGGTGTCCGAAGCCCATGAGGCGGAAGGGATCTTCCTTGTCTTTGGCCCGGGCCACATACTTGTCGACGTCGCCACCGTCCTCGTCGATCTCGCTGAGCATGGCGATAACGGCGGAGTTGGCACCGCCGTGCAGCGGTCCCCACAAGGCGTTCATGCCGCCGGCCACTGATGCGAACAGGTTCGCCTCCGATGACCCGACGAGGCGCACGGTCGAGGTCGAACAGTTCTGTTCGTGGTCGGCGTGGAGGATGAGAAGGACGTCGAGGGCCCGGGCAACCACCGGATCGATCTCGTAGGGCTCGACCGGCAGGCCAAACATCATCTGCAGGAAATTCGACGAATAGTCGAGGTCGTTGCGCGGGTACATGTACGGCTGACCGATCGACTTCTTGTAGGCGAAGGCGGCCACGGTTGGGAGCTTGGCCATCAAGCGGATGGTCGACTCCTTTACAGATTCCGCGTCGCGGGGGTTGTGATATCGCTCGTAGAAGGTCGACATGGCGGCGGTGGCCGCCGACAGGATCCCCATGGGATGGGCGCCGCGGGGGAAGGCGTCGAACATGCGCTTCATTTCCTCATTGAGCAGGGTGTGACCGCTGAGCTCGCTCTCGTATTCCTCAAGCTCGGCTTTGGTCGGCAGTTCGCCGTTCATTAACAAGAAGGCCACCTCAGGAAACGACGCCTGGGCCGCCAGATCCTCGATGCGGTAGCCGCGATACCGAAGCTCCCCGGTGTCACCGTTTACAAACGTGACGGAACTGCGGCAGGCCGCGGTGTTGGCGAATCCATAATCGAGCGTGATGCGCTTGTGGTCGGCCCGTAGCTTGCTGATATCGATACCGACGTCGCCCTCGGTGCCGGTAACGGTAGGAAACCTGACGGTCTTCTCGCCGCTCGAGAGGGTCACCTCGCCGTCTGACGTGTTGAACATGGGCTGCTCCTCGGACTCCCTGGCACGACAAGACGTTTGGTCGCGCGTGAGCAATACTAACGAGGCAGCCTTCCTTCCCAGAGGTGGAGATGATCGATCAACGGGGCCGTTCCTGGCTCATGAAGCATGTGGTGAGCCCAATCGGCAAGGTCTTGGTGCGCCTGAGGGTGACCGCCTCGATGGTGACCATGCTGGGGCTCGTCGTGACGGTGGCCGGTTCGGTGATCCTTGCCAATGGGCACACCGTGACGGGCGCCTTGGTGATTGGTCTCGGTGGGGCAATCGACGGTGTCGACGGGACCGTGGCCCGGATGACCGGGACCGCCTCGTCTCGCGGGGCGTTCCTGGATACGATTTCGGATCGGGTGGGGGAGTTGGCCATGTTCTCCGGCGTGGCGTGGCTGGTGGCCGGCGATTCCCTGCTGGTAGTGCTCACGGTCATCTCGCTCGGCAACTCAATGCTCATTCCCTACATCCGCTCCAGGGCCGAAGCGGAGGGACTGGACGGGATGGGCGGCCTCATGGGCCGGGCCGAACGGATCATTCTGTTCTGTATCCTGATCCTTCCCGTTGGGCTCGGCTGGTACGGCGCCGAGATCATGCTGTGGCCCATGGTGGCGCTCACCTCGATCACCGTCGGCCAGCGTTTCGCTAAGGCATGGTCGGGCTTGAAGTGACCGCCGCCAAGCACCTGCCCGGATATCTCCTCTACCGGGTGCTGTCTGGCCTGTTTGGCCTGCTGCCCGAGCCGGCCATGCGTCGCTCCGGGCAGGCCCTCGGCTGGTTGGCGTCCTTCGTCGCCGGGGACCGCCGCCGCATGTCTATCCGCCACATGCAGCGGGTAGCCGGGCCCGACATCGACGGCCCCCGGATGGCTCGCCGGGCCTTCGCCTCCTACGGGCGCTATTGGGCAGAAACGTTCTGGGTTCGGCCCAGACGATTGGCAGACATGGCCGCCCACACCGATATCGAAGGTGAAGACATCATCCTCGCCCACCGCCACCAGGGAATGGTCCTGGCCCTTCCCCATCTCGGCAATTGGGAGGCCGCCGGCATGGAGGGCGCCCGCCTCGGGGTGGATCTCGTGGCGGCGGCCGAGTCGCTGCCCAACCCCCGCATCAGCGAGTGGTTCATCACCCAGCGGGCGATGTTCGGCATCGACGTGGTCCTGGTCAAGGCCGGGGCATCCACCGAGCTGCTCAAGCATCTGCAAAACGGCCGGGCCCTGGCGCTTCCGTCAGATCGGGACCTGTCCGGCCGGGGCGTGAAGGTGAAGTTCTTCGGGGAGGAGACCACGTTTCCGGCGGGACCGTTTGTGCTCGCCCGGCGGACGGGGGCGCCGGTGCTGCCGGTCGCCACCTACTTCCAATCCGGCCGGGGTCATCGATTCGTTGTCCGTCCCCCGCTCGAAGCAACCGGCTCGGTTGAGGATATGGCCCAGGAATTGGCCGCCCATTTCGAAGATTTCATCCGGGCGGAGCCCACCCAATGGCATCTCCTCCAGCCGCTGTGGCCATCCGATGGTGCTCCATGAAGATCGCCATGGTCTCGCCCTATTCGCTCGACCATCCGGGGGGCGTGCAAGATCAAGCTCGCTCGCTTGTCGGCTGGCTGCGGGAGGAGGGCCACGACGCTTGGCTGGTGGCTCCCGGGTCCTCGGGAGGGCCGGACGGCACCAGGTACCTCGGGCGGACGACCAAGGTGCGCACCAATCGTTCCGTGGCGCCCATCCGATTGGCGCCGGGCACTTCGGCGGCGGTGACCGAGGCGGTGGCCGGTGCCGACGTCGTCCACATTCATGAACCGTTCGTGCCGGCCGTTTCGGTGGCCGCCCTCCGGGTACCGGGGGTCGCCAAAGTCGGCACATTCCATGCCGATCCCGGGCGGGGTGTTCGCCTCCTGTATGGAATCGCCCGCAGGCAATGGCGGAAGCTGGGCGCCAATTTAGCGATTTCGGTAGCCGTCAGCCCGGTGGCAGCCGAGGCCGTCACTGCCATCGTCGGTCGGCCCCGGATCATCCCCAACACCATCGACATTGGGCCCTATGGTGGGCCAAGGGAGAAGGATCCTCTCCGGGTGGCCTTCCTGGGGCGAGACGAGCCCCGCAAGGGCCTGGACATCCTCCTCGAGGCTTTTGGGCGGGTCCGCAAGGTGCTTCCCGAGGCAGAGTTGCTGGTGATGGGATCAAGCCGCCAGGCGCAAGATGGCGTGCACTTCGCCGGACCGGTCGACGATGCGACCAAACGCCATGAGCTGGGCAATGCCTCCGTGTTCGTTGCTCCCAACACCGGGGGCGAGAGTTTCGGGCTCGTGCTCCTGGAAGCGATGGCCTCCGGCTGTGCCATCGTGGCCTCGGGTCTGCCGGCGTTCCGGTTTGTCGCCGAGGATGCCGCCCTCTACGTGGAGCCGGGAGACGCGGCTGCGTTGCATCGGGCGCTCGAGACGATATTGCGCGATGGCACGGCCCGTGCCGAATACCAGCGACGGGCCCGGGAACGAGTCAAGGCGTTCGACCGGCATCAGGTAGTGGCCGACTACCTCAAGGTCTATTCGGATGCAGTCGAAAACTTCCGCACATAGACTTCTGGATCCACCGTGAGACTTCCCCTCGTCCTATTGCCGATCGCCCTGGTCGCCGCCGCCTGCAGCGGAGCTGCTGCCGCGCCCGACCCGGTAACGATCACCAGCGCGCAGGTTCCCGACTCCACCACCACAACCACGCTGCCGCCGACGACCACCACCACGTCTTCAACAACCACCACCACCGTTGACACCCGTCCCACAGCCCCGCTGACCGGAGTCAAGGGCACCGTCTCCGACCAGCAGGTATTGATCGTCAAACTGTCCAACGCCGACAAAGGCCGTCCTCAGGCCGGGGTCAACCAGGCCGACCTGGTGATGGAGGTGCTGGTGGAAGGTGGGATCGGCCGATGGCTGGCGGTGTTCCAGACCGAGTATCCAGAAACTGTTGGCCCGGTGCGAAGCCTGCGGGAGGTCGATCCCAAGCTCATCGGCCCGTTTGATGCCCGATTGCTCAGCAGCGGCGGCCAGCCGGCGGTGCGACGCGACATTGCCAAAGTGGCGGTCGACGAAAGTGACGGCCGGATAACCGGCTACTACCGCGAGCGGGGCCGGCCGTCCGTCTACGACCTCATGTTTGACACCGAGGACCTCCCCGACCTCGACTGGGAGGGGACGGTGGAGCCACTGCTCGAGTTCGACTCCAAGCCGGCCGAGGGCGGCGAGACTGCCAGGGAGATCGAGGTGCGGATGTCGAGTCGCAACCAGTTCTCGTGGACCTTCGATCACGGCCGCTACTTCCGGTTCCAGGACGGGGAGGCTTCGGTTGATGCCGACGGGGTCGAGATCTCGGCAGATTCGATCGTGGTCGTCTTCGTCCGCCAGATTTCCACCGGTCGGGTCGATGCGGCCGGCTCGCCGGTGCCCGACTACGAAGTCACCGGCTCGGGGGAGGCCGCAGTCATCCGAGACGGGCTGGCGTTCCCCGCCGAATGGCACCGGGACACTGAGGACGATTTCTTCACGTTCCTGAATGAAGCCGGCGACGTCATCCCCCTGGCGCCCGGCCGCACCTGGATCCACTTCACACCGACGACCGGTTCGCTCGGCTGGGAGTGATTGGCCGGTAGGCGTGGCCCAACGCCGGCCAACGGCTACAATTCGAGGATGGACACAGGAACAGACCGGGTCAAGCGCGGGTTGGCGGAAATGCTCAAGGGCGGCGTGATTATGGACGTCGTCGACGCCGATCAAGCCCGCATCGCCGAGGAAGCAGGGGCTGTGGCGGTTATGGCCCTCGAACGAGTGCCGGCCGACATCCGGGCCGACGGCGGAGTAGCCCGCATGTCCGACCCGGGCATGATCGAACGCATTCAGGCCGCCGTCACCATCCCGGTGATGGCCAAGGCTCGCATCGGCCACTTCGTCGAGGCCCAGGTACTTCAGTCGCTCGGCGTTGATTACATCGACGAGAGCGAAGTTTTGACTCCGGCCGACGAGGAACACCACATCGATAAGTGGGCGTTTACGGCTCCGTTCGTGTGTGGGGCCCGCAACCTGGGCGAGGCCCTCCGCCGCATCGGTGAGGGTGCCGCCATGATCCGCACCAAAGGCGAAGCCGGCACCGGCTATGTGGTGGAAGCGGTCCGTCACTTCCGAACGATCAACGGACAAATGCAGAAGCTCACGACCATGAAGCACGAGGAGCTCATGTCGACCGCCCGCGACCTGGGCGCACCGTTCGACCTGGTTCAGGAAGTCGCCGAAACCGGCAAGCTGCCCGTCGTCAACTTCGCGGCCGGTGGGATCGCCACCCCGGCCGACGCGGCGCTCATGATGCAACTCGGCGTCGACGGTGTATTTGTCGGGTCGGGCATCTTCAAGAGCGGCGATCCAGCCGTACGTGCCAAGGCGATCGTCGAGGCCACCACCTATTACGAGGACTCCTCGATCATTGCCAAAGTCTCTCGCGACCTGGGCGAGCCGATGGTGGGTATCGGAGTGCGGGACCTCGACGAAGGCGACCGTCTGGCTGGCCGGGGCTGGTAGCCGGATGCGGGTTGGCGTTCTCGCCCTCCAGGGCGACTTCCGCGAGCACGCCGACCTCCTCACCGGCATGGGGGCCGAGCCGGTGCTGGTGCGCCACGCCGACGCCCTGCGAGGCATCGACGCTCTGGTGATCCCCGGCGGGGAATCGACCACCATTGGCAAGCTGGCCGAACGCTTCGAACTCCTCGAGCCGCTGCGGGAAGTGGTCCGCCTCGGCACTCCCACGCTCGGCACCTGTGCTGGTCTTATTTTTCTCGCCACCGCCACGACTGGCCCCAGCCAGATCCACCTGGGGCTGCTCGACGTGGTGGTCGAGCGCAACGCCTTCGGCACACAAGTCGACTCCTTCGAGGCCGACCTCGACGTGAGCGGGCTGGCCGACCCGGTGCACGCCGTGTTCATTCGCGCACCGGTGGTTGCCAAAGTGGGCGCAGAGGTTGAGGTCCTGGCTGCGGTCGGCGAGGATCCGGTCATGGTGCGACAGGGCAACATCGTGGCAACCTCCTTTCACCCGGAGCTCACGGGCGAAACCCGGATCCACGAACTGATCCTGAGAGGAGAGGGCTGATGTCGGGTCATTCCAAATGGCACTCGATCAAGCACAAGAAAGCTGCCAAGGACTCCAAGCGGGGGAAGCTGTTCGGCAAGCTTGTCAAGGCCATTGAGATCACCGCCCGCGAGGGCGGCGGGGACCCGACGGGAAATGCCTCGCTGGCCACTGCCATCCAGAAGGCCAAAGACGCCAGCGTGCCCGCCGACAACATCGAACGGGCCATCAAGCGCGGCACGGGCGAGATGGAGGGTGTTACCTATGAGGAGATCTGGTACGAGGGGTACGCGCCCGGGGGAGTGGCCCTGTACGTCCAGATCCTCACGGATAATCGCAACCGGGCGGCGGCCGATGTTCGTTCAACCTTCACTCGCAACGGCGGCAGCCTGGGCGAACCCGGCTCGGTGGCCTACCTCTTCACTCAGCAGGGATACATTCTGGCGACCGGCCCCGAAGATGACGTCATGCTGGCCGCTCTCGATGGCGGCGCCGACGATGTACGGCCGTCGGGGGACCAATGGGAGATCGTCACCGCCCCCGCCGAGCTGCCAACAGTCCGGGCGGCTCTCGAGGCGGCCGGTGTCACCATCGACGACGCCGAGCTGACCCAACTGCCGTCGGTCACCGTCCCGGTCGACGGCGCCACGGCCCCCAAGCTCCTCCGCCTGGTCGACCTGCTGGACGATCTCGACGACGTGCAAGCCGTGTTTGGCAACTTCGACATCTCCGACGAGGTCATGGCCGAGGTGCTGTGAGCCGCCGGCCGCCTAGGCAACCCTGCCGCCCGAGTCTTTGTCGCTTGCGAACTTGAGCTTGCGCTGCTCGGTGGCCGTCAGTTCGTCTGCGTGGGGCTCGAGCAACCGCAGGTAGGTCGCATAGTCCCCATCGGCGAAGGCCCGGTTGGCTTCTTCCCGGGTGCGATGGAGGGGGGCGGCTTGGCCGAGCCGGCCGACTACCTCAGGCCCGGCTGCGCGGATCGCTCCGAAATGGTCTCGAAGGATTTTGGCCAAGCCACGTGCGTGGCGGGCGAGGGCGGTGGGCGTGCTCACACCTGAGTCGTGGCGCGGCTCGGAGGGGACGTCGAGCGCGGTCAGCCAGTTCTCCAACGAGTGGTATCCCGACCCATTGGCTCCCACCTCGACCCCCAGGTGGTACGACCGCTCTCCGTAGGTGATGCGAACCGGGGGACCGGCGCCGGTGAGTTCCTGAATGGCCAGGAACGGGTAGGTGGCGTCGGCGGGATCGATCCGTTGCGTACCAGACTCCCTGGTGTCGAAAACCGCCATGGAGCTGGGCTCCAGCTGGTGCTCGGGCCCGAGGAAGGCAAAGGCGTCGTTGACGGCGATCTCGAAGGCTTCGATCAACTCCCGCTCGTCCGGCGGTTGGAGCCTGCCACAATCCTCGGTACACATCGTGCTTCTTGTTTCGTCACGGAGCGTGGGGGGTTTGAGGGCTTTTCCACTGGTTCCTTGGCCGTGTCGCACCAGCCCTCTATGCTCCCAAACATATGTTCGTTCTTGGTATCGACCCCGGCCTGGCCGTCTGCGGCTACGCCGTCGTGGAGAAAACGCCGGCCGGTGAGCGGGCGATCACCGCCGGCGTAGTCCGGACCGACCGCCAGCAGCCCATCGCCAGCCGCCTCGGAGAGCTGCATCGTGACTTGTCGGCAGTCGTTGCCGAGCATGCACCACAGGTCATGGCGATCGAGCAGGTGTTCACCAACCGCAACCTGCAAACCGCCATATCGGTCGGCCGGGCCTCGGGCGTCGCCTTGTTGGTGGCGGCCCAGGCCGACATCCCGGTGTTCGAGTATTCACCATCGGCGGTGAAGGCGGCCGTGGCCGGCTACGGCCGGGCCACCAAAGACCAGATCCGCTACATCGTGGCCTCCCGATTGCGGCTGGCGGCCAAGCCCGAGCCGGCCGATGCCGCCGACGCACTTGCCATTGCCCTCTGTCATCTGCAAGGTGGGGCCACAATGGAGCACCTCCAACAAGCTGGGACTGTCCAATGATCGGTCGGGTACGCGGCATCGTGGTCCATCGAGCTCCCGGGGTTGTCATTCTGGAAGCGGGCGGCCTCGGCTATGAAGTGGCGATCACCCCCCGCGGGCTCGCCGATCTGCCGCCCCTCGGGGAGGAAGCGGTGATCCACACGCACCTGCACGTGCGGGAAGATCATCAGGCGTTGTACGGGTTCCTGTCCGAGGCCGAGCGAGACATCTTCCGGGTGCTGTTGGGAGCTAGTGGTGTCGGCCCCAAGCTGGCCATGGCGATCCTCGCCACGCTACCTCCGGCCGAACTGCGCCGGGCGGTGGGTGCCGACGACGTGGCCGCTCTCGAAGCCGTCTCCGGAGTTGGCAAACGCACCGCCCAGAAACTCATCCTCGAGCTTCGTCCCCGGCTCGAGCTGGGTGACGGCGAGCTGCCAACCGATGGTGGCGGATTGGCCGAGGTTCGGGCCGCCCTCGAGGCGCTCGGCTTTGGCGCACCGGAGATCCGAGAGGCACTTCGCGATCTGGCAGCCGACACCAGCACTGAGGAGCTGCTGCAGCAGGCTCTCCAGTCACTGGGCCGGACATGAGAGAAGAAGGCCTGCTATCGGGCCCGACCCTCCCCGAAGAGGAAGCGTTCGAATCGGGGATCCGTCCCCGGGAACTCGATGAGTTCATTGGGCAGGAGCCGCTGAAGGAACGCCTGCGCATCCTGATTGAGGCTTCCAAGGGTCGCGACGAGGCCCTCGATCACGTGTTGCTGTCCGGGCCTCCGGGATTGGGCAAGACCACCCTGGCCGGGATCCTCGCCCACACCATGGGCGCCCAATTCAGAATCACTTCCGGGCCGGCGTTGGAGCGCCCCGGCGACCTGGCCGCGGTGATCACCAACCTGGACCGGGGCGACGTTCTGTTCATCGATGAGATCCACCGTCTGCCCCGAACGGTCGAGGAGGTGCTCTATCCCGCCATTGAAGATTTCGCCCTCGACATCGTGGTTGGGAAGGGCCCGGCTGCTCGCAGCATCCGACTCGATCTTCCCCGTTTCACTCTGGTCGGCGCCACCACCAGGCTTGGCCGGGTGTCCTCGCCGCTCCGTGATCGCTTCGGGTTCGTCGACCGGCTCGACTACTACCCGCCGGAGGACCTGCTGCAGATCGTGCTTCGGACGGCCTCGATTCTCGAAGTCGAAATCACCGAGGCCGGAGCCGAGCTCATCGCCGGCCGGAGTCGGGGAACCCCGCGCATCGCCAACCGGCTGTTGCGACGGGTTCGTGACTACGCCATGGTCCGGGGAGATGGACATATCGACGAGGCGACGTCGGACCTCGGGTTGAAGGCCTTCGAAGTCGACGATGCCGGGCTCGACGCCGTCGACCGGGCGATCCTGTCGGCGGTCATCGAGAAGTTCAACGGTGGGCCGGTGGGGCTCACGACGCTGGCGATCGTGGTCGGCGAGGAACCGGAATCGGTAGAGGACGCCTATGAGCCTTACCTGCTCCAAGCCGGCTTCCTCAAGCGCACGGCCCGTGGCCGGGTGGCGACGGAGTCGGCCTACCGGCACCTCGGGATCATTCCCCCGGAACCGGGTCAAGCCACCCTCCTCTGAGTCGAGCCTCTCTCAGGCCGGCGCCTTCGTTCTCTACCCTGCACGCCATGCGTTCCGAAGACTTCGACTACGAGCTGCCGGCGACTGCCATCGCTCAGCAGCCGGCCGAGCCCCGCGATGCCTCGCGGTTACTGGTGGTGGCTGCCCCGCTGGTCGACACAACATTCGCCGCCTTGACTGAATACCTGGGGCCGGGCGATCTGCTCGTTCGCAATGCCACCCGGGTGCGGGCAGCGCGGTTGCGCGGAGTCCGTCCTACAGGAGGGGCGGTCGAGCTGCTGCTGCTCGACCGCCGGGGTGATGAGTGGACGGCCTTGGCCAAGCCGGCCCGCAAACTCAAGCCGGGGATGAAGCTCGATTTCGGTGAGCTACGAGCCGAGGTCATCACCCCGGCTGAGGACGGGCAAGTCCGGGTCCGGCTCGAGACGTCGGTGACCGCCGACGTTGAAGAGGTCATCGGCGCGGTGGGGACCGTTCCCTATCCGCCGTATGTGGAAGAGGGTCCGAGTGACGCCGAGCGATACCAGACGGTCTATGCCACAGAGGTTGGTTCGGCAGCCGCTCCCACTGCCGGACTGCACTTCACCCCGGCTCTTCTCGGGCGCCTCGATCATCGGGGAGTTGCCGTGGCCGATGTGTTTCTCGACATCGGACTCGACACGTTCCGTCCGATCACGGCACCTTCGATCGAACAGCACGTCATGCACTCCGAGCACTACGCCGTGCCCCCCGCCACCTGGGAGGCCATCACCCGGACCCAGTCCGGAGGAGGCAGGGTCGTCGCCGTCGGCACCACCGTGGTGCGGACCCTCGAGTCCGCCGCCGTCACCGGGGAGCTGAGCGGATCGACCGACCTATTCGTACAGCCGGGATACCGTCTGCGGGTGGTCGATGCCCTCATCACCAACTTCCACATGCCCCGTTCCAGCCTGCTGGTGCTGCTGGCAGCCATGCTCCCCAACTGGCGCGAGGTGTACGCCCATGCCCTGGCCGAGGGCTACCGGTTTCTCTCGTTTGGGGACGCCATGCTGATCCCGGAGGCACGATGAGCGTTAGCTGGGAGCCGCAGTCGGTGAGCGGGAAGGCCCGGCGGGGGCGGCTCTCCACCCCTCACGGGTCGGTGGAGACTCCGGCCTTTATGCCGGTCGGGACTCGGGCCACCGTCCGTTCGCTGGACAGCGGCGATCTGGAGGGCCTCGGAGCCCAGATGATGCTGGCCAATACCTACCACCTCATGCTGCGCCCGGGAGCCGAGCTCATCGACGGCCAGGGTGGTTTGCACCGCTTCGCGGCCTGGGACCGCCCGATGCTCACCGACTCGGGCGGGTACCAGGTCTTTTCGCTGGCGCCGGCCGTCACCGAAGAGGGGGTGGCGTTCAAGTCCACCTACGACGGTGACACGGTGTTCCTCAGTCCCGAGGATGCGGTGGCCGTTCAGGAATTTCTGGGGGCCGACATCGCCATGCAGCTCGACGTGTTGGTCGGCCTCCCGGCGGAGCGGGCACAGGTGGAGGCAGCTATGGAGCGGACGCTCCGGTGGGGTGAACGGGCCCTGGCCGCAACCACCCGTACCGACCAGGCCCTCTTTGGGATCGTCCAGGGGGGCGTCGACCACGAGCTCCGCTCCCGCAGCGCCGCCGCCACCGCCGAGCTCGGATTCGCCGGTTTCGGCATCGGGGGCCTGTCGGTGGGGGAGGGCCCCGCCGACCGCAACCGGGCCATCGCCGCCACCGTGGCCGAGCTCCCTGCCGACAAAGTGCGCTACGTCATGGGCCTGGGGGATACCGAAGGAGTGCTGCAAGCGGTGGCAGGCGGGTGCGACCTGTTCGATTGCGTCTGGCCAACCCGCCTAGCCAGGCACGGCAAGGTGTTCACCGCCCACGGCGACTACTCCATCAAGCGAGCCGAGTTCGCCGGGGACGACCGCCCGCTCGAAGAAGGGTGTGACTGTGTGACGTGCGCTCGCTACAGCCGGGCCTACCTCCGACATCTCAAATCGACCGGAGAGCTGTCCGCCCAACGGTTGCTCAGCATTCACAACCTCCGCTACACGATGCGGCTCATGGAGTCGGTCCGCCGGGCGATCGAGGCCGATCGTTTCGAGCAGTTCCTGACAGAACGCACCGCCGGGCGACTGGCTTAGTACGCTCCTCTCGCAATGTTCATCGCCCAGGCTTCAGAAAGCAGTAACAACGGCGCCTTCAGCCTGTTGCTCATCGTCGTCATTTTCGGCGGGCTGTTCCTATTCAGCAGCCTGCGGCAGCGCCGCCGGGTACGGGAGCGTGACGCGTTCTTGGAGACCCTGAAGGTCGGTGATGAGATCCGGTCCTATGGAGGGGTGGTCGGCACTGTCGAATCCCTCGACGACATCCACGTCGTGATCAGCACTGAGGGCACTCGCTTGCGACTCGTGCGGGCGGCCGTGGCCGCCCGGGTAGAGCCCGAATGACCGCCTGGCAGGAGGGACGGCCGACCGACGCCGAGCCCCAGCAGACCACCCGTTCCCGGCGCCTCATCTCAGTACTGGTGATGATCTTGCTTGGCTGGGGTGGCCTGGCGGCCGTGTTTGCCACCGATACCACTCCCAAGCTCGGCCTCGACCTGGCAGGTGGTACTTCGGTGATCCTCCGGGCCCCCTCTGGCACCTCAAGCGAACAGCTTGATCAGGCCGTCAATGTGATGCGCAAGCGGATCGAGGCGCTCGGCAACGTTCAGGAACCGGTGATCCAGGTGGCGGGCAACAACAACATCGTTGTTCAGCTGCCGGGTGTGACCGACCGGGAGCGGGCCCTGGAGGCAATCGGGTCGACGGGCCAGCTGTCTTTCCGAGCCGTGATCAACGACGGATTACTGGGACCGCTCGATGAGCCGATTGATCCCTCTGACGATGATCCGACACAACCCGCCACGCTCGCCAATATCGATCCATTGGAAGGCCCGCTCCTGGTGGACGGTGCCTTTGCTGTTGGAGCAGACATCGCCGACGCCTCGGCGCTGTTCAGCGGGTTTGAGTGGGTGGTCTCTCTCGACTTCACCCGTGCGGGCGACGACAAATTCACGGCCGCTACCCGCCTGGCGGCCAGTTTCGCCCCCGGCGACCCGCGCCGTCGTTTCGCCATCGTGCTCGACGGCACGGTGATCTCCGCACCACAAGTGGCTGCCACCGTCGATCCGGCGGTGGGGATCTCGGGCGGGGCCCAAATCACTCTGGGGGGAGCCGCCGATCCTGAACAAGAAGCGCGCGATCTGGAGATCGTTCTCAAGTTCGGCGCCCTGCCCATCGTGCTCGAGCGGGAGCAGGTGCAGTTCGTGTCGGCTTCGCTCGGCCGCGACTCGCTAAACGCCGGCCTGGTGGCGGGCTTCGGAGGCCTGGCACTGGTGGCGGTGGCCATGCTGTTCTACTACCGGGTGCTCGGCCTCGTCACTGTGCTGGGGCTGTCCATTTTCGGTTCCTTGGTCATCGGCGCCTATTCGGTCCTGGGGACCAGCCAGGGCCTCACCCTCACCCTGGCGGGTGTCGCCGGAATCATCGTCTCGGTTGGCATCACCTCCGACAGCTACATCGTGTATTTCGAGCGCATCAAGGAGGAGATCCGCCATGGGCGAACGGTAGACGATGCAGTGGAGGAGGGCTTCAGCCGGGCTTTCAAGACCATCCTCACCGCCGACACCGTGTCCTTCACCGGCGCCATCCTCCTGTGGTTCCTGGCCCTCGGGCCGGTGAAGGGCTTCGCTCTGGCCCTCGGTCTGGCAACACTGATCGACGTGTTTGTTGCCTACTTCTTCACGCGCAATGCCGTGGCCCTGCTGGTCGGCACCCGCCTCGGTGACGGGGGAGCCTTCAGTATTCGCGGCACGACCGGGCGGGAGCGGACCACGTGAGCGTTCTTTCCCGCCTCTATCGCAACGAGACGACCTTCGACTTCGTGGGACGCAAGCGCATTGGCTTCACCATCTCGGCCATCCTGCTCACGCTGTCGGTTGGCTCGCTGCTCGTGCGGGGCCTCAATCTGGGCGTCGACTTTGAGGGGGGCACCGTCATTGAGGTAACGAACGAGTCGAACGCCACTGTCGCCGACGTTCGTGACGTGCTCCGTCCCTTCGGGCTGGAAGCAGCCACGGTCCAGCTCACCAGTGGTGGGTCGGAGGGGATTCGGGTGCAGGCCGAAATCATCGAAGACCCGCAGGTCGAAGAGTCGGTAGTCACGGCGGTGGCAGAAGTGGCCGGCGTGGCCGCCAACGACGCGTCGGTCACCGCGGTGGGACCTGCCTTCGGCGAAGAGATCACCCGGTCGGCGGTGCGGGCGCTGGTGATCTTCCTGATCGTGGTCGCGCTCTTCATCGCCTGGCGATTCGAGTGGAAGATGGCACTGGCCGGCCTGACCGCCCTCTTCCACGACCTGTTGCTGACCGCCGGTGTGTATTCCATCACCGCCTTCGAAGTGACGCCTTCCACCGTCGTTGCCATCCTCACCATCCTGGGATATTCGCTCTACGACACGGTGGTGGTATTCGACAAGATCGTCGAGACCGTCCAGATCAGTGAAGGACGGCGATCGCTAGACCAGATCATCAACGACTCGATGAATACGGTGCTGATGCGATCGCTCAATACGTCGTTGACGAGTCTGCTGCCCGTGGGCAGCCTGCTGTTCATCGGGTCATTCCTGCTGGGGGCGACAACGCTGCGTGAGTTCGCGCTGGCGCTGTTCGTCGGCGTGGCCGCCGGCACCTACTCGTCGATCTTCGTGGCTTCCCCGCTGTTGGCGACCTGGAAGGCCTCGGAGCCGGAATGGGCCGAACTGGAAGAAAAGGCTGCCCCGGCTGTCCCCGCCCGCCCGGATACGCCGCCGGCGACGAAGAAGAAGGCGAAAGAGCAGTCGCCGGAGCGGCCGCCGGCGCCGGCCTCCGGGCCGAAACCGCGTCCGCCCAAGAAAGGCAAGCGAAAGCGGCGCTAGGTGGGCGAAGCCCACCCTCGCCGAGGGGTACACTCGTCAGGTGAAAGTACTAACCGACCTCATCCGTGACATTCCCGATTTCCCAGAGCCGGGGATTGTCTTCAAGGACATCACTCCGCTGCTGGGAGACCACAACGGGCTGCAGGTGGCGGTGGGAGCGCTGGTCGATCACTATCGAGACGCCGGAGTCACCGAGGTCGCCGGTATCGAATCCCGTGGCTTCATATTCGCCGCCCCCATCGCTCTGAGCCTGGCGGCCGGGTTCATTCCCATCCGCAAGCCCGGCAAGCTGCCCTACGACGTCATCCGCGAGGACTACGAGCTCGAATACGGCACCGACTCACTCGAGCTTCACAAGGACGCCGTCAAAGCTGGTGACCGGGTAGTCATCATCGACGATGTCCTCGCTACCGGTGGCACGGCCATCACGGCGGCCAAACTGGTGGAGCGGCTGGGTGCGACCGTGGTGGGGATCGGAGTGATGGTCGAACTCGAGTTTCTCGGCGGCCGCCAGCGGCTCGAGGGATACGACCTCATCTCGCTCGTCCAGTATGAGCAGCCCTGAGCCAACCACCGATCTGACACCTCGAGCCGCCTTCGAGCGCGTGCTCGAGTCCTACCTCGACCAGCACCCCGAAGCGGCCACCGACGTGCTCGAGCGGGCCTTCGAGGTAGCCGACCGCATGCACGAGGGTCAGGTGCGCAAGACCGGCGAACCGTTCATCTTCCATCCCCTGGCCGTCACCCAGTTGCTCGCCGACTACGGACTCGACGAGCCAACCCTGGCCGCCGCCATCTTGCACGACACCGTCGAGGACACCGAGCTGAACCTCGATGAGCTCCGGTCGGATTTTGGGCAAGAGGTCGCCGACCTGATCGACGGAGTCACCAAGCTCGACAGGGTCGACTTCGACGACCGGGACGAGGCGCAAGCCGCCACCATTCGCAAGATGGTGATCGCGATGGCCGAAGACGTCCGGGTACTGGTCATCAAGCTGGCCGACCGGCTGCACAACGTCCGCACTCTTGGCCCGTTCTCGCCGGAGAAGCAGCAGCGGATCGCCGAGGAGACCGTCGATGTGTACGCCCCGCTGGCTCATCGGCTGGGGATGCAGGAGATCAAGCACGAGATGGAGGACCGCTCGTTCGCCATTCTCCATCCCCGCCGCAACACCGAGATCAACGAGCTGCTGGCCAAGCGAGCACCCGCCCGGGAGGGTGTCATTGAGGCTGCCACCCTGGAGGTTTCGGCGGCTCTCGGCAACGCCCGGGTGAAGGCCGAAGTGACCGGCCGCCCCAAGCATGCCTATTCGATCTATCGGAAGATGATTGAGACCGGCCATGCCTTTGAACAGATCCACGACCTCATCGGCATTCGGATCCTCACCGATGACATCACCGATTGCTACGCCGCCCTCGGGGTCGTACACACGCTGTGGCCGCCCGTCCAGGGCCGGTTCAAGGACTACATCGCCATGCCCAAGTTCAATCTCTACCAGAGCCTGCACACCACAGTGCTCGGGCCGGCCGGCAAGCCCCTCGAGGTACAGATCCGCACCCGCGAGATGCACACTCGGGCCGAGCGGGGAGTGGCCGCCCACTGGAGCTACAAGGAGGGGGCCGTTCCCGAAGACTTGGCGTGGATGGCCGACATCCACTTCTTACGCGACACGTTCGCAGATCCCGAGGAGTTCCTGGCCGGCCTCAAGATCGACCTCTACCGTGACGAGGTGTTCGCCGTCACGCCCAAGGGCAAAGTGGTGACGCTGCCGACCGGGGCAACCCCGGTCGATTTCGCCTACGCCATCCATACCGAAGTGGGCCACCGGTGTGTGGGAGCCAAGGTCAATGGACGGCTGGTGGCGCTCAACACTCGCCTGAAATCGGGCGACATCGTTGAGATATCAACGTCCCGATCCCAATCCGCCCACCCGAGCCGAGATTGGCTGAAGTTCGCCCAGACCTCGCGGGCGGCGGCCAAGATCCGCCAGTGGTTCAATCGCGAGCGCCGGGAGGAGGCACTCTCGGCCGGCCGGGACGAGGTGTACGCCACCCTGGCTCGCGAAGGCCTCGGGCTGTCGGCCGATCAACGGGACCGTGTGCTCGAGAGTGTCGGTCACGACCTCAGCTATCAGGACCTCGACTCGTTGTATGCGGCAGTGGGCGAGGGCCATGTGTCGGCCGGCACCGTGGTGGCCCGGCTGCTGAGGATCGCCCGTCCCGAGGAAGCGACCGACACCGAGCTCCTACCCCCGCGCTCACGTTTCATCGGCCGCGGCTCACCTGAGATCGTGGTGGAAGGACAAGATGACCTGGCGGTCCGCTTCGCCCAGTGTTGCGGGCCGGTCCCCGGCGACGACATCATCGGGTTTGTAACCGTTGGCGGCGGCGTCTCAGTCCACCGGGCCGATTGCACCAATGTGGGGTCCCTCTTGGAGCGGGCTGAGCGAATGATCGATGTCGCCTGGTCGACTACCGGCCAGTCCAGCTTCGCCGTGTGGATCCAGGTCGAATCACTCGACCGACCCGGTCTGCTGCGGGATGTGACGGCCGTCCTTTCCGACCTGGGCGCCAACATCCTCTCGTCCTCGTCAGTGGTCAGCCCGGAGAGGACGGCAACCCTCAGATACGAGTTAGAGCTGTCCGATCCGAGCCAGCTGGAACGGGCTGTCGCTGAGTTGAATGCCCTGGACGGCATCTACGACGCCTTCCGCGTGCGGTCGACTGACTAGTCACCTCGGCATTTCTTGAGATAACACCCGTATCTCCTTCACTTTCCAGCCGGCACCGCCGATGGATTGTGCATGTACACATCCGACCACCGGGATAGTGGTTTCACGCTGATCGAAGCAGCGATAGCGCTGCTCATCGCCACCTTCATCTTCGTCGCGCTCGGACAGACCATCGGGGCAGCCCTGCGGGCGGCTGAGGAGCGGAGGCTCGAGCAGCAAGCTGCCGCTCTCACCGCTGAGGTTGTGGAGTCCGTACGCGATTTGTCGTACGAGCAGGTGGCCCTGCTTCCGATGGCATCAGATCCCAGCCGCCTCCCCGCTACCAGCTACGACCCGGGCACCGGGGCGGAAGTCGTTATCGAAGACGCGGCCGGGGGTATCCCCAGCCAGGTCACCACAGAGTCGTTCAACACCATCACCTTCACCCTCACTCGCTACGTCACTTGGGTGGACGAGAACCCGCTCGACTCCGAGGCCGAGGACTACCGGCGCCTCACCGTGGTGGCCGAATGGGTCAGCCGGGGACGGGCGCGTTCCGAGGAGCTTCAAACATTCGTTGCGCGCCAGTCAGCCGAAGCCGGAGCCTCCAACCCCACCTACGGCCCGGTCGTCGGTGCGCCGATTCTGACCTCATACGGGAAGGCCGGTTCGGACGTCGTCTTCGAACAGACCGTCACCAACATCGGCAACCGGGAAGACACGTTCGACATTACGTGGACAAACGATGCTGGCTGGCCGGTCACCATCCTTAATGCCACAACCGGGTTTGCGCTGGTCGACACCACCGGCAACGGGACGCCGGACACCGGCAACCTCTTTCCGTCTCCCGACACGGGTTCCACGTTCGATATCGAAGTGGTAGTGACCGTCCCGCTCGGTACGCCGTTCGGAGAGCGGTCGGTCACGATCGTGGAAGCGACGTCGGCCACCGACCCGGGCAGCTCCGCCTCGGCCTCTGACACGGCCGTGTCGACCGGCACGTTCACCGCGGTCAATGCCGATCTCTACCTGAAATCCGGGTTGGCTCTCAGTCCGGCCCCTCCTGTTGGTCTCCCGAGTCGGGTCTCGGGCGCCAACGGCTCAACCTTCACCTGGTCGACGACGGTGTCCGACGACTGGAAGGTCATCACCGATGGCACTCTCGACCTCTATGTCGGACGGCGCGGCACCTGCGACGCGGCCGATGTCGCCTATGCGGTGACCGTTCGCACCACGAGCACCACCTGGGTGAGCGGAGTTCCGTCCGGCCCAATCGCCGTGTCGGGGTGCGGGGTTCGACTGTCAACTGTTTCGCTGCCCATCAGTGACAGCCTCATCTCGGCTGGGGAGACCCTGTACGTGGATGTCACGATCACACAGGTTTCGGGTGGGAATCCCGGCAAGCAAGGGCTCACGGTCGGATTCGATGGCTTGCTGGCCCCTTCCCAGCTGTCACTTCGGGCGGTGAAGCCGTGAAGCTTCGCTCTGACGACGGAATCACGATCGTGGAGTTGGCGATCTCGTCCTTCATCCTCCTGGTGATTTCGGCGATCATGCTGACGGCCCTCATGATGGTGGCCCGCACCAACCGCATCGTCGCCGAGGACACCGAAGCCCTTACCACGGCCCGGCTCGCCCGACTGAGAATCGAACGCGAGTTGCGCCAAGCCGATGAGATCTTGGCCGCTTCTGACGCCACCACCCTCTCCCTGTGGCTGGACGCCAACAATGACGCGACCAAGGATCCCGATGAGCTCATCACCTGGGCGTACACCGACATCGACGGCCTACCCGGTGGGAAGGCAACGCTCATCCGCTCGGTAGCCGATCCTGCCATCGATCCGCAGCCGAACGGCATTCACTACCGCTCGCCAATCGGGTCCGGTTACGTGCCCTTCACCTACGACGTGAGTCCGCCCGCGACCCAGCAAGTCACCCTCACCCTCATCGTCGAGCCCGAAACCGATGGTGCTGGTGGCGAGTCCGTCACCCTCACCAGCACAGTGGCTCCCCGCAACGTCAATTGAACCCCGAAAGGCGAATCCATGAAGCTCTCATCCCCCAAGCATCCGGCCCCAGCGCTCGGCCTGATCCGATCCCGCCTGCGCGGTGATGACGGTGTGGCCATCATCACCGTGACCCTCGTGGGAGTGGCGGTGGCCGGGATCGTAGCGGTGCTGACATTCAACACGCTGCGCAACTACCGAGAGAGCCAGCAGGAACGCCAAATCGGTGAGGTGTTGGTCCTAGCCGAGACCGGTCTCGATGAAGGCATCTTCGAGCTCAACGACGACAACGAGTTCGCCACGACTGCGGCTATGCCGCTCGGGCTCGACGCCGCCGCCGAGGAAGCCTGGGTGCGGGCACAAGCCGCCAGTCTGCCGACCACTGCCGGTGCAAACGGTGAATACGTGGTCGTGAAGCCGGAGGGCACCGACGTTCTCTACTCAGTGGCCTACGTGCCGGACCGGGCAACCGCCGGCGGCGACATTCGGGTTCTCAAGGCCGACCTTCTCGTCGAGCCGCCCACTCCGGGCTCACCGTTCCTGCCGACCCGTGGCTTTGCCTCGTCCGGCAATCTTGAAATCGGTACCTCGCCGTCGGCCGGTATCCATGGCACTGTCGGCGGTGCCCATGCCAACGGGATTCTGGCCCAGGGTGGCAGCGCGACTATCAGCGGGTGCGCCACCGCCTTTGGCAGCAACGACTTCGCGGCCACCAATCCGCCCGGCTGTCCGCCGGCCGTCGGCTACTTCGAACCCGTTCCGGCGGTGGAGCCGATCCTGTTTCACTCGCTGTCCATGTACGACATGTGCAATGAAGGGGTTGGAGCAGTCCGGGCCGGCCCCGCCTACAGCGGCGCTGAGACGCCTGCCCGAAGCGGCCAACCTTGCTCGGGCAGTTTGCTCGGGGTCCCCTCCGCCTTCGGTTGGTCTCGATCTGGTGTGAACTGGGCATATGAAGGAGGCGCCGGCGTCTTCTTCGTGAACGGTGGCAGCGTCGACATCAACCGCGATTCCGGCGTCGGTGACGCGGGTGCCACCATCATCGTTGCGGCGATAAATGAGGACACGCTCGCCTGCGACGAGACCACCAAGGTAGGAACCGTTGTCGGAGGTGATGTCGATGTCGCCGGCAACACCCAATTGCGGCCTCATACCAGCGCCGGTGACTTGGCCATCGTCGCCGGGCGCGACATCGAGATCCAAGGGACCGCCGACATCTGGGGAGCCATGCTCGCCCGGGAGCAATTGAGCTTCGGTGGAACCCCGGGCGCCAACAACGCCATCATTGGCTCGTCGCCCTGCAACACTCCCGGGTCGCCGGTCTCGAAAAACGAGCTATTCGGAGACGCCGCCATCACCTACAACGGTGGCCTCTCCATCCCCAACTATGGAGTAGTCAACCCTGTGTGGAATGTCAGCATCGATAGGTGGTCCGAGCTCTAGACCGAGCCAACTCGCTACCGCAGAGCCCGGCGATTCGCCGGGCTTCTGCACGTCCGGGGTACGCTGCCGGAATGCTGATCGACTCCCGGGA
>JAOTYB010000101.1 GCA_029862065.1 Acidimicrobiia bacterium
CTGGTTGACGACGACGGCCGGGTGACCTTGTTCCATTGGGAGTGGTCGACACTCGGCCCACCCGAATGGGATTACTCGCGGCTCCTATGGCTCACCCGGTTGCGGGCCGGGCCCGACTCGGCGACTGGGGTGGCCGAGGGCTACGGACGGGATATGCCGGAGGAGGAGCTCCTCCGCTGGTCGGTTTACCACTCCGGCATGATGCTCAACCAGGCGGTTGAGGTCGCCGACCAGCAACTGCGCGGGGCAGACTGGCTGGTCGATGAGTTGACCCGGACCGTCGCCCTCCTCGGCTAGAACGCGAAACGCCAGCTAAATCCGCGAAAACTGGATTAACCGCTTCTAGCCTGCCCCTATGTTTGAAGCCATCGTTGTTATTGCTCTGTTTGTCGCTCTCGTACTGGCGGGGGGTCGTTCCCAGGCACCGATTCAAGCCGCCACGGTTCGCCTATCCGACCACACCGACTTGCCGTGTCCGTGGTGCCTGGCCGCCACCGATGAGGCCGACGATTACTGCACCTCGTGCGGCCAAACCTTTGGCACGACGAAGCAGCGATCGACCCGGGCAAGCTCGAACCCCAGCGACTGGTAGAGCCTCAACGCCGACTGGTTGACGGTGTCCACGTACAGCAGGGCCGTCGTGCACCCGACGTCGGCCAGATACCACAGGGCTTCGACCACGATTTGCCGGCCAAGCCCCTTCCGCTGGAAATCAGGGTGCACACCGATCACATAAATCTCACCGGTCACCCCGTCGTGCCGCTTGGTCCAACAGAAGCCGGCCAGTCGCTCCCCCACCCACCACAGGCGAAAGCCCTCCGCGTCGAACCAATCAAGGGACAGCCGTTTGGCCAGGTCGGAGCGCGACCACCCACCGTTCTCCGGATGGCCGTGAAAGGCAGCATTGTTGACTTCGAGCCAGGCGTCGTCGTCGATATCCGGTCGGAACGGAGCCACCCGCCCATCGCCGGTCTCGGGCCGGCTCTCCGTCAGCGGCAGCGCTCCGACCAGTTTGTGGAGCCGGCGATGGACACCCAGCCGGGGTGCCGCGAACCGGGCCGCCCGCGTTTCCCCAAAGGTCCACCACAACAGACGGCGAGGGGTGAGACCGAGCACCGCCGTCACCATGGCGGCCAGATCCCCATCGCTCGAGTGGGCGGCCGCCACCAGCTCCATCTCCGTCAATTCGCTCGCCGGGTGGTCTAGGACATGGGCATACGCCAGGATCTCGCCGTCTCCGCCGATCAGCCCGCTCCCCAGCCCCGGGCCGCGCAGGTCCACGTATTTCGACTCGCCAAGCGGGGCGATGCCCGTTTCCCGCTCGACGGATTGCAGGAAGGCCAGCACCGCCGGAAGGTCTTCCTCTGGCCGGAACGGACGGATGTGCATCGGGCAACCCTAGATAGGGCAATCCGCAAGCTTGCTGGTGGCGGCAACTAGCCTCCGCCTCCGATGAGTTCCGTTGGACTAGTTCTGGGCGGCGGCGGGATAACCGGTGCCGCCTACGAATTCGCGGCCTTGATGGCCATTCGCATGGCAACCGGCTGGAATCCCGATGATGCCGACATCATCGTTGGGACGTCGGCCGGCGCCACTGTCGGCGCCGTCACCCGGGCCGATCGCCTGACCATCGAGACTCTCACCGGCGGAGACCTCAGCCGGTCCGAATACGTGAAGCATGTGAGCGGCTTTCTCCTCCGCAGAACCCGGCCAACCGGATTCGGACGATGGGTTCGACACGGCTTGCTTCCCGGCCTTAGACACCCTGGTCTCGAAATGGCATTGGGCGGCCCGGCCCCTTTCGACTCATCGGGGATTTCCGACTATGCCGAGTTCCTGGCCGGCCCGATGGCGACCGGGTGGCCGGACAAGGCCCTCCTGATTACCGCCTTCGACTTGGAGGATCGGCGTCTTGTCGTATTCGGGACCGAAGATGGGCCGCAGGCCTCGGTTCGGGAGGCGGTGGCCGCCTCCTCGGCGGTGCCCCTCATCTACCAGCCGGTCGAGATCGACGGGCGGTTGTACGTCGACGGCGGGGTGGCCTCAGGCACCAGCGCCCACCTGGTGTTCGAACATGCCAAGAATCCTCTGGACTTGATACTGATCATCGCTCCGATGGCGGGCGAAGAAGCTCGCGAGAACGCCCGGTTCTACGAATCCGTGTTTGATCGGGTGGGGTCGGAATCCCTCGCCCGAGAGCTGGAAGTCATCGAAGCCACCTGGCCCGAGACCGATGTCGTTGTCTTGCGACCCGACGACGACGTCTTGGACGCCGCCCGGCCGAATCCGATGTCGGTCGAGCAGTCAATTCCCACGTTCCTGCGGACGCTGGGCTTCCTGCGGCGTGAGCTGGCTGAGTCCCATGTGTGGGACGTGCTCGCCAAACACCTCACATAAAGGCCCCCCGCTAACCTGCCCGCCATGAACGTAACGATTGAATTCTGCCGGGCTTGAAATTACACCCCTCGTGCGGTCGGCATGACGGAACAACTGTTTGAAGAGTTCGGACAAGCCTTCGAAATCCTCCTCATCCCCTCCAAGGGTGGGGTCTTCGAGGTAGCCATCGACGGCGACCCCATCTACAGCAAGCTCGAGACCGGGCGCCACGCTGAGTACGAGGAAGTCGCCGCCCCCATTCGCGGAGCCCTCGGCAAGTAGATCGTGGACGTCGGCACCCTCGCCACCCGCATCCACACGGAGCTGCGGGCGGTTGGCACCCCCGACCGGGCAGTCAACGAGAAAGAATACCTCAAGAGCGACCTGGAGTTCCTCGGCGCCGCCATGCCGGAGATCAAGCGGGCAACCAAGGTGATAGCCCGGGACTATCCAGACCTCTCCCGCACCGACCTGCTGGCGCTGGTCCGCCGGCTGTGGAAGCCGGGAATCTTCGAACTGCGGATGGCAGCCGTCAGCATCCTCGAGCGGTATGAAGCTCTCCTCACTCCCCCTGATCTCAAGCTGATCGAACGCCTTCTTCGCCAATCCAAAACGTGGGCGCTGGTTGACCCGCTGGCTGCCTCGGTGGTCGGCCGAATGGCCGAGCGGGACCCGGTGGTGGCCGGCACTCTCGACCGGTGGGCGGCCGATAGCGACTTCTGGATTCGGAGGTCGGCGTTGCTGGCCCTCCTCAAGCCGCTCCGAGCCGGCGAGGGCGACTTCGACCGGTTCGGCCGATACGCCGACACCATGCTCGAGGAGAAGGAGTTCTTCATTCGCAAGGCGATCGGGTGGGTGCTGCGAGAGACGGCTAAGACCCAACCGGGCCTGGTTGCCGCATGGGTCGGACCGCGCACCGATCGCATGTCGGGCGTGACTATTCGTGAGGCGGTCAAGAGGCTCCCGCCGCAGGTAGGCGACGCCTTCCTCCAGGCTTACCGGGATAAGCGCCCGGCCCTGTCCGACTAATACCTCAGGGCCCCCGGCGGGCTTCCCGATAACCGGTAGACAATGGAGGTTTCATAGCTACCGACGCGCCCGCCACCACCGCCACCTGGTCCGCCAGCGAGCAGGCGAAGCGGCCGGCCGGCCCGTACATCATCGGCTTGGGGCTGATCGCTCTTCTGATGGTTGTTTCCACCGTGCTGGTGGCCCTGGAGCTGTCCCGGCAGTCGGCCAACGTACACGTGTTGAACGTGGCTGCCGAGTTGCCGGCCCTCACCTATGAGATCACCGACACCATTAGTCAACCTGACCTCGCTCAACGCCAGACCGAGCTGGCCACCCTCGAAAGTCAACTCGCCTCGTTCTCGCGCAACTACCTCGGGCTGCGGTTCGGCGACGAGGCACTGGACCTGCCGGGCGCGCCGAGCCAAGAAGTCGATCGCCTGCTGAGCCTGGCGGATCCGCTGTTCAACCAGGTCGTCACCATCGGCCGATCGGCCGTGACGACCACCCCGTCGGAGTCCGATCTGGTGCTGCTGGAGCTGAGCTCAGCCGCCTTCCGATCGCGAATGGAAGGGGTGGTTTTCGAGTATCAGCGGGAAACCGAAGCCCGGGTGCAGTCCCTGGCGCGCCTCGAATTCTTGCTGCTGAGCGGCGGCCTGCTCCTGTTGATCTTTGAGGGCCTGTTCCTGTTCCGGCCGGCCGCCCGCGCCAACCGCCGGACCTGGCAGGAGGCCAAGACCCGCCACGCCGCCGAACGAGCACAGGATCGGGCTGAGCTCGAATACCTGGCGCAGTTCGACCCGCTGACCGAATTGCCGAATCGCATGCTGTTCCGAGATCGGGGTGAG
The DNA here is from genome assembly GCA_029862065.1 of Acidimicrobiia bacterium. Taxonomy (GTDB): domain Bacteria; phylum Actinomycetota; class Acidimicrobiia; order Spongiisociales; family SHLN01; genus SHLN01. The sequence continues at coordinate 4,233 of JAOTYB010000101.1, forward strand.
CAGGCGATTCGCCGGGCCGAACGCTCCGGAGGCTGGGTCAGCATCCTGTTTGTCAACCTCGACAACTTCAGCGTTGTCAACGACCAGCTGGGACACGAGGTGGGCGACCAGCTCCTGAAACAGGCCGCCGAGCGCATCAGCAGCACAGTCCGGACCGCCGACACCGTTGCCCACCTGGGTGGAGACGAGTTCGCAGTGGTCGTGGAAGGCGCCGACGACACCATCGCTCCGGAAGCCGTGGCCACCAAGGTTCTCACCGAGCTTTCTCAGGCGTATCTGATCGCCGGGCAGGCCCTGGAGGTGTCGGCCAGCGTGGGCGTGGCCGTCTATCCGGTGGACGCCGAAGATGCCGACAGCTTGCTGCGGGATGCGGCCCTGGCCATGTACGCCGCCAAGGACGCCGGCAAGAACGGCTTCGAGTTCTATACCGCCGAGCTGCGGGCCCGCACGTCGGACCGCCTGACATTGGTGAGCAGCTTCAAGAAGGCGCTGGCCAGTCCCGGTCAGCTGGTGCTGTGGTACCAACCCAAGATCGAGCTATCGACCGGTCGTATCAGCGGGATGGAAGCCCTCATCCGCTGGAATCATCCCGAGAAGGGCCTGGTCATGCCCGATGAGTTCATCCCGATGGCCGAGGACACCGGCCTGGTGACCCAGCTCGACGAGTGGGTCATCCACGAGGCCTGCCGGCAGATGAGCGAGTGGACGGACGCCGGTATGGAAGACATGTCGATGTCGGTCAACATCTCCTCTCGTCAGTTCCACCACGCCAAACTCGCCGGCACCGTCCAGGCCTGCCTCCTCGATGCCGGAGTGGCACCCGGCTTGCTCGAGCTCGAAGTCACCGAGGGCATGCTCATCGAGAACATCGAGGCCGCCACGGTGACCCTTGACCAATTACGGGAGCTGGGTGTACGAATCTCGATTGACGACTTCGGCACCGGGTACTCGTCCCTCAGTTACCTGAAGCGCCTGCCAATCGATGTTCTCAAGATCGATCGGTCGTTCATCATGGCCCTCCCCGGCGACACGGATGACGCCGCCATCTCCGAGGCGATCGTCCGGCTCGGCCAAACATTGCACCTGGAAGTGGTTGCCGAGGGCGTCGAGACCCAGGCACAGTACGACTTTCTGAGCGGGCTCGGGTGTGACACCGTCCAGGGGTATCACATCGCCGCTCCGCTGCCGGCTCTGGAGTTCGCTCAGTTCGTGGCAGCGGCCCCGCAACGACTGGCTAGCTAACACCTACCTGAAGCGGGTTTGACCGGTCGCGTCTACGCTGAGTGGTAATGAGGAAGTGGGCTACAGGGGACAAGCCTGATCTAGTCGATCGGGCCGAAATCGGCGAACGGCTGGGCGTGAACGCGGCCACAGTCTCGCGCTGGCATCGTCGTTCAATCCTCCCCGAGCCCGACCGGAGGCTCGGGCCCCTCGAAATCTGGAATTGGGGCACGATCGGCGAATGGGCCAAAGATCGCAGTCGCTTCGCCAAGAACGACCGGCGCCGCGAAATGCCCGACCTCGTCGACCTGGCCGGGATTGCCGACCGGCTTGAGCTCAATCAGCAGATCATCGAAAACTGGTACCGCAACCAGCGCCTCCCCGCCCCCGACTATCGATGGGCAGCCGGCGATGTGTGGCTGTGGGACACGATCGACACCTGGCAGCAAACCCAGCTGGCCGGACGGAGTATCGGGCTGCCGACACGCGGCGAGGGCTCTCTCTCTCCGCCATCGCGTCCCAGCGGGCCCAAGCTGCAGATCCCCGGCCGCCCGGCCGAGCCGGCCCCGGCCACCGCCGAAGTCGGACCGCCCAGCGAACCCCGTCCGGTGCCCACCGCCCCCGGCATTTTCGCAACCGCCGACAGCCCCGTCGAGATCCCGCCTCCGGTCGACCATCGGCAGGCTGATGCCCCCGTGCGAGCAGTCGCTTCCCCGGTCGAGTCCCCGATCGTGGCTCCCGAGGCAGTTGATGTGACGTTGGCTCCCCGAGAGCGCAGCTCCGATCCGATTGGAGACATTGAGCGGCTCGGTGCCTACTTCTCGAAGGTGGCCAAAACTCTCTCCGTCGCCTGAGTCACCGCACACGCGCCCAACCGGCAACCGGTAGGGTCCAGAGGACCACATGAACGACCTCGACCTTCAGCACCTTCGGCGAGCCATCGCGGTTTCGGTCTCGGCCCGCGCCAATGGCAACCACCCCTTCGGCGCCACGCTGGTCGATGCCACCGGGGCAGTAGTGGCGGAGGCCGAGAACTCCGTCGTCACCGACTCCGACGTCACCGCCCACGCCGAGACCAACCTGGTCCGCATCGCCAGCCGCCAATGGGGGCCTGAGGAGCTGGCCGGCCACACGCTCTACTCGAGCTGCGAGCCGTGTGCCATGTGCTCGGCCGCCGTCTTCTGGGCGGGGATCGGACGGGTTTCCTTTGCCCTGTCGGTTGAGGGGTTGATGGCCGTCTTCAGCAATCGTCCCGATGCCCCCCTCCACAGCATGGGCGCCCGGCGCCTCCTTAGCCCAGGGGATGGCGTTGAAGTGGCGGGGCCGGCCTTGGAGGATGAAGCGCTGGTGGCCCACACCGGGTTTTGGACAGGACCGTGAGCCAGCGCACTATCGATCAACTGACGGGCGAGACCGTTGAGCTACTGCAGGCACTCATCCGGAACCAGTGTGTCAATGAAGGGACCGATGAGTCGGGCCACGAATTCCGCAGCGCCGAGCTGCTCGCTTCTTTCCTGGATGCCCCTGAGGTGGAGATCACGTCGTTTGAGCCCATCCCCGGACGCACCTCACTCGTCGCCAGGTATCACGGCACCGACCCCACGGCCCCCGCCCTGTGCTTGATGGGGCACACCGACGTCGTTCCGGTCAGCCTCGACGGCTGGGACATCGATCCGTTCGCCGGGGAACGAATCACCTCGCCGGACGGAGTCGATGAGGTATGGGGTCGCGGCGCCGTCGACATGCTCAATCTCACGTCGTCGATGGCGGTGGCGTTTCGTGAGATCGTCCAATCGGGCCGTCGCTACCCGGGCGACATCGTCTACTTCGCGGCGGCCGACGAGGAGCACGGCGGGCTCAACGGCGCCGGCTATCTCGTAGAGAACGAATGGGACTCACTGCGATGCGACTACGTGCTCACCGAATACGGCGGCACGCCGATGACGACCGACGAGGGAACGATTGTTCTGATGACCACTGCCGAGAAGGGCGGCAGCCCCCGGCGGCTCACCGTTCACGGCGAGCCCGGTCAC
>JAOTYB010000103.1 GCA_029862065.1 Acidimicrobiia bacterium
CGGCGACCGGCCAGAAGAAGTGGGCGAAGTCGGTGAGCAACTCCCGTTTGCGGGCCATGACCATGGAGAGGAAGACAACCACCGCGAACTTGGCGAACTCTGAGGGTTGGACCGTCACCGGGCCGATCTCGAGCCACGATCGGCTGCCGCCTCGCACGACCCCGAACAAGAGGACGGCTACGAGCGAGCCGGCCGACAGAGCGAGGATGACCGGGGCCCCCCGCCGATACACGTCGTATGGGACTCTGGCGGCCAACACCATGGCAAATGTGCCGACGACGACCCACACCAGCTGGCGCCGGAAGTAGTAGAGGGAGTCGTCAAACTCGGCCAGGGCCGGCACCGAGCTGGCCGACAGGATGGCACCAAGGCCGACCACCAGCAGCACCACCATCGGCACGACCAGCAGCGTCACGATCCGCCTGGTGGCCTGAACTTCGGCGTCGCGTCGCCGGGCCAAGGTCCTCGTCCGAACAATCGAGGTGACCTTGGCCGTCACGACCCGGCCCTCGCATGGTGACCGAGAACAGCTTCGGCAAACCGGTCCCCGCGTTCGCCGTAGTCGGTGAACATGTCGAAACTGGCACAGCCGGGTGCCAGCAAGACGGTGTCGCCGGCCTCGGCGACGGCGGCAGCCAACTCGATTGCCTCGCCCATTGAGCCGGCCCGTGACGCCCGCTTGGGCGACTCAACCGCGGCTACCAGCTCGGCAGCGGCCTCGCCGATGGCCACGATGTGCTTGACGGTGGCAGCCCGGGCCAGAGGAGAGAGATCCAGACGCTTGTTGCGTCCCCCGGCTATGAGAATTACCGACGGGTAGTCGGCGACCGCTGCCAAGGCGGCGTGCGGGTTGGTGGCCTTGGAGTCGTCGATCCAGGCGATGCCATCCCACTCTCCGACTCTGGTCCGCCGATGGGCCTCCGGGCGAAAGTCGGACAGCGCCTGCTCGATAGCCGCTGGCGCGACTCCGAATTCCCGAGCGGCCGCAGCCGCGGCGGCCTGGTCGGCAAGGAAGGCCGAGCCACGAACGTCGCCAAGAGCGACCGAAGCCTCACCGACCACCAGGTGATCACCATCGGGCCCGACGCCGCCCGCCGGGACATGCAAGCCCGATATCGGCACCAGCCGGGACGGCGCAGCGGCCACGGCCGCAGCTGCTCCCGGGTCGTCTATGTCGTAGATGAGCACGTCGTCAGATTCTTGGTTCTTGAAGATGTTGGCCTTGGCGGCGGAGTAGGCGCTCAGTGTCCCATGCCAATCGAGGTGGTCCTCGGCAATGTTAAGGAGCACAGCGACCCGGGGATGGAAGCGGTCAACAAACCGGAGCTGGAAGCTCGACACCTCGACCACGACCACGTCCCAGGCCTCGGTGGCAACGTCGGAGAAGGCAGTCCCGATATTGCCGGTGGCAACGGCCTTGAGCCCCCCGGCGATGAGCATGTCGGCGATAAGGGCGGTAACGGTGGTCTTGCCGTTGGTGCCGGTGACCGCCACCAACGGAGCATCCACCACCGAGGCGGCCAACTCGATCTCGGAAATCACCGGGAGGCCGATCGCCAGTGCGTCGCGGATCTCCGGTGCTCGCTCGGGAACACCCGGGCTCACCACCAGCCGGTCGGTGCGGTCGAGCAGCTCCGCCGACCAATCCCCGCTGGCGGTGGGAAACTCGGCGGCAATCGAGGCCACAGCCGCCGGGTCCCGATCAAACACCACGACCTCGTTACCCAACGACCTGGCCAGGCGGGCGGCCGCCAGGCCGCTCACTCCGGCTCCCACCACGAGGGTCCTCACGAGAGACCGCCTTCCATCGAGATGAAGTCGCCGTAGAAGATGCCGAGGCCGAGCGCCACCGAGATGCCGGCGATGATCCAGAAGCGGATGATGACGGTGGTCTCAGGCCAGCCGCGCAATTCAAAGTGATGGTGAATGGGCGCCATACGGAAGATGCGGTTGCCGAACAACCGGAACGACCCGACCTGCAAGATGACCGACACGGCTTCCATGACGTACAGGCCGCCGATCACGGCCAGGAGCAGGTGGGTGTTAGTCAGCAGCGCCAGGGCGGCCATGGCTCCCCCCAGGGCCTGGGACCCGACGTCGCCCATAAATAGCTCGGCCGGCGCGGCGTTGTACCAGAGGAAGGCCATCACCGCCCCCAGGAGCGCGGCAGCCAGTATCCCGAGATCGAGAGCACCGTCGACCGCGTACACCTCAGGGTTGCGGAACTGCCAGAACCCGATGATCACGAATGACCCGAAGACCAGCGCACTCGATCCGGCCGCCAGCCCGTCGAGGCCATCGGTGAGGTTCACGGCATTGGCGGCCGCCGTGAGCATGAACAGCACCCAGAGCGGATAGACCCAGCCGAGGTCGAAGCCGAGCTCGCGGGTGAACGACAGCTCGGTCGAGACACCGGCGGCTATGGCCCCCCAAGCGAAGACAGCAGCCACCAACAGCTGGCCGCCGAACTTCCAGCGCTTGCTCAACCCGAGATTCTGCTTGCGGGCGTACTTCTGATAGTCATCGATGAAGCCAATGACACCCATTCCCACCAGAGCCAGGATCGCCAGACCGGCCTCCGCGCTAAACGGCCGGGGATCGAGCCCGAAGCCGGCTTCCGGTGACCAGATCCGCAAATGGGCGATCAGGTAGCCGAGCACGGTGGCCACGATGACGACCGTGCCGCCCATGGTCGGAGTGCCGCGCTTGTGCGAGTGCTCGGCCACATCCTCCTGGATGAACTGGCCGACGTTGTGACGGCGCAGGGCAGCGATAACGGCCGGCATGGCGACGAAGGCCAGACCAAAGCTGACAGTGACTGCGACGAGCAGCGCAATCATGCGACCAGCTCCTTGGCCAGAGCCTCGAGGCCGACCTCACGCGAGGCCTTGACCAGTACAACGTCGCCGTCGAGCACCAGCTCATCGATCTTGCGCCGGGCGGCGGCAACATCGGCCACCGGGTGGGCCAGGTCGCCGGCACCGTCAGCAATCCCCGGGTCTTCACCGACGACGATCACTGCCGCGAACCCGAGTTGGCGGGCCTGCTCGCCTACCGCCCGATGGGCAGCGGGGGCGGCCTCGCCCAACTCGGCCATGAGCCCCAGCACAGCTATCGGACGGCCGGGGATGGCGACGGTGGCTTCCAAAGCGGCGGCCATCGAAGCCGGATTGGCGTTGTAAGCGTCGTTCACAACGGTGTGGGCCCCCGAGCTGATCTCCATCCGCCAGGCGGAAGCCTGGGCCAGCTCAAGACCGGCCGCCAGATCTGGCAGAGCTCGGCCAAGCGCCAGGCCGGCGGCGGTGGCGGCTGCCGCGTTCATCGCCTGATGGGCACCGGCCATCGGCAGCCGCACGCCAACCTCATCGCCGTCGGCTCTCAGTGTGAAGGTGGGCCGGGCCAGATCGTCCAGGCGAAGGTTGGCGACTTGAACATCCCCATCGGTTCCGAAGGAGGTCATGGTTTGCCCATCTCGCTTTGCCCACGCCAGCAAGGTGGGGTCGGCTGAAGGCAGAACCGCCACGCCGTCGGGACTCAGGCCTTCCACTAGCTCCCATTTGGCGCGCCGAACCGTGTCGACGTCCCCCAAGGTGGCAAGGTGGCTGGCCGAGACGCTGGTGATGACTGCCACATCAGGCCGCACGACGTCCATGAGCTCGGTGATGTGGCCGATTCCCCGGCTCCCGACTTCCAGCACGAGGACCTCGGTCTTGTCGGGCGCCCCCAGCACGGTCATCGGAACTCCCACCTCGTTGTTGAATGACCTGGGCGAAGCCCAGGTTCCTACCCCGAGGGCGCTGGCCAGCAGATCTTTGCACGACGTCTTGCCGGTGCTCCCGGTGATACCAACCGAGCGGGCAGTGCTCAGAGCCTGCCGACGATCGGCGGCCAGGAGGCGGAGTCCGACCAGGGTGTCCGACACCTGCACCCGGGGCTCGCCGGCAACCGCCGCCGAGACAAGCACGGCACTCGCTCCCTCGGCCAGAGCGGCGTCGACGAAGTCGTGCCCGTCGAAATGCTCGCCCTTGATGGCAACAAATAGCCCACCGGTAGGCACTGCCCGGGAGTCAGTCGTCACGCTGTCGATATCAGCTGCACCGGTTGCCGTGCCGTTGGTGATCTTGGCGACCTCTTCGAGAGTCCATTTCATCGCACACCCGCCACGTCTCGGGCCACGGCCCGATCGTCGAACGGGTGCACCACGCCGGCGATCTCCTGTCCCAGCTCGTGACCCTTGCCGAGGATGAGGATCGCGTCGCCGATCTCGCCGGTGTGCATCGCCTCGGCTATAGCCCGCCGCCGGTCCTCGATGATTCGCACTTCAGCGGGCCCGTCGGCGCCGGCGGCTACTGCCGCGATGATGACTTCGGGGTCCTCGGAACGGGGATTATCTGACGTGATGAAGAGGAGGTCGGCCTGGGAAGCCGCCCGGCCCATTTCTGGCCGCTTGGCGGCATCGCGGTCTCCACCGGCCCCAACCACCACAATCACCCGACCGTCGACCAGCGGCGCCACCGATTGCAGCACCTGCTCGATCCCGTTAGGCGTGTGCGCATAATCGACGATGACGAGCGGGCCGTCCTCGACCACCACCGCCTCCATCCTGCCCGGGGCCGGGGCTGCGGACGACAGGCCGGAGGCAATGGACTCTGCCGAATAGCCGGCAGCATGGGTGCAAGCCGCGGCCATGAGAGCGTTCTCCACATTGAATCGACCGCCCATCGGCAAACGGACCGGATAGCTCCCCTCCGGCGTACGCAACTGAAAGGTGCTTTCGGCTAGTCCGGTAGCCAGCTCCTCGGCGCTGAAGTCGCCGTCGGTCCCCACCCGCAGGAAAGGCATGGCGACCATGTCGGCCAGACGCTTTCCCCACTCGTCGTCGGTATTGATGACGGCAATGCCGGTCGTCTTCGCAAACAGTGAGGCCTTGGCGGCGAAGTAGGTCTCCATATCGCCGTGGAAGTCGAGGTGATCCTGGCTCAAGTTGGTGAAAGCCACGACCGCGAAATCAGTGGCCGCAGTCCGGCCATACACCACGGCGTGGGAGGAGACCTCGACCGCGGCGGTGCGGACTCCGGCATCGACCATCTTGCGGAGAAGCCGTTGGAAGTCGGAGGCCTCCGGGGAAGTACGCTCGAGAGGAAGCTGCTCGGCTCCGATGCGAGCCCCCACCGTTCCCACCACTCCCGCTACCTCACCGGCGGCTTCGACAATCGCCGCGACCAGGTGGGCGACCGTCGTTTTACCGTTTGTGCCGGTGATGCCAACCACCTGCATGTGCCGGGACGGATGGCCGTGGACCTCGGCGGCCAGCAGCGGAAGGGCTGCCCGGGTGTCGGCAACCACGAGTTGCGGAATCGTGGTCGAAACTGATTCCTCGACGCATACCGCGGCGGCGGTGGCGGTGTCGACGAAGTCGTGCCCATCTACCTTCTCCCCACGCACGGCCACAAACAGATCGTCTGGTCCGGCCGCCCGGCTGTCGTGGGTGACATCGACGATGCGGACGGAGCCGTCACCGACTACCCGACCGGCCCCAACCGCCGCCAGCTGGTCGAGAGTGACCGGGCTATTGGACATTGGGCGGCACTCCCAGCTGGTGCAAGGCGAACCGCATCACCCGGGAAAAGGCGGGAGCTGCCGCCACCCCGCCGGTGCGTTTCTGCTCGGCACTCGGGGAATCGACAAATACTCCGATCGCCAGGCGTGGATTGTCGACGGGTGCCAGGCCGATGAAGCTGGCCACCACATCCTCGCCGTAGCAGCCGAGCGATTCGGCGCCCGGACACTGGAGATCGGTTTCGAACTTCTCGGTGGTTCCGGTCTTGCCACCTACCGTATACCCGGGAACCTGGGCGAGTTGCCCAGTACCGCCGGACACCACCCCGGCCAGAAGGTTGCGCATTGTCTGAGCTGTCTCGACAGAGAGTATCCGCTGCCGTTGCTGGTCGAATCCGACCGTCTCGCCATCGGTGTCGATGATCGATTCGACCATCTGGGGCTGCATCCACACACCGTCGTTGGCGACCGTGGCGAACACGGACGTCATTTGCAGCGGAGTGACGGCAACCCGATACCCGATGGCCGTCGACGCTCCACATGAGTCGCACCATTCCTCCGCCGGTCGCACCAACCCGGGTACTTCGCCGGGGAAATCAATGCCGGTGTAGGTGCCGAGACCGAAGCCCTGCAAGTAGCGATAGAGCAGCGGGTCCCCGAGCTCTTGCCACACGAGGATCGTCCCGACGTTTGAGGATTTGGCGACGATATCGGCCACGGTCATGTCCCGGGTCTCGTGCTCACTGAAGTCGAAATACTCCCGGTCGAAGACCTCGATCGAATCCGGCACTTCGAACACCCGGTCCGGAGTAACGATGCCTTCCTCGATGGCCGCCGCCACGGTGATGAGCTTCTGCGTGGAGCCGGGCTCGAAAGTATCGGTGACGGCACGGTTGCGGAACAGGTCGGGATCACTGCCTATCTCGTTCGGGTCGAAGGTCGGTGCGCTGGCCATCGCCAGCACGTCGAATGTGGTCACGTCTAGGACGACGATGTGCACCGCTTTGGCTCCCGTTTCTTCGAGCGTGGCCGCAGCCTCCTGCTGAGCAAGGAACTGGAGCTCACCGTCGAGCGTGAGCACCAGGTCCTGACCCCGAACCGCCTCACTCACTTCGTAGGCTCCCTGCGGAATAACCCGACCCCGGCCCGATCGCTCGAAGAGCACCTCCCCCGGCTCGCCGGCGAGCACGTCCTCGTAGAACTGCTCAACGCCCTCGAGGCCGCCGTTGTCGATCCCGACGAAGCCGAGCACCTGAGCCGCCAGATTTCCAGACGGATACACCCGCCGGGGCTCCGGAACGAAGTGAACACCATCGAGATCCAGGGCCCGAATCGCATCGGCGTCCTCCCGCAGCAGCTTGCGGGCCACGTAAACGAAACCGGTGTCCTGTTCGAAGTCGGCCTGCAATTCGCCGACCGGACGCCCAAGCAGCCCTGAGAGTTGAGCGGCCGTCAATGCCGGGTCGGAGATTTCCCGCGGATTGGCGTACACAGTGGTCGCCTCAATAGTGAGCGCCAGCTCACGGCCATCGCGATCGAAAATGGTGCCGCGGTCGGCTTCAAGCGTTACCGACCGGAGCCGCTGGTCGAGAGCCTGGTCTTCGAGGGCCTGGGCCTGCACGCCCTGGACAAAGACCAGCTTCACGCCGATGGCTACCCAGGCGAGAACAAAGACGGCACCGACGAGGAAGAGCCGAACGTGCTGCGGGCGCCAGCGCTTGCGCCCCACGCCCTATCCCTCCCACCGGCCCGAGTCGCTGCCTGGTGGTGCAGCGCCCAGCCCGGTCATGGCGCCCCCACCGTCGCAAGCAGCGGCCCCGATTCGCTTGCCACCAGCTCACCGATTTCATCGATCT
>JAOTYB010000104.1 GCA_029862065.1 Acidimicrobiia bacterium
GGGGGATGCCGTAGTAGAAGACGCGGCCATCGTCCAAGGTCCAGATGCCCGTCGCCGGATCCTGCATGCCGAAGGTGTCGGGAACCCGCGGCTCGAGGGAGATCTGGTAGCCACCGCCGGTATTGCCGGTGACTTCGACCCGAACACCGCCGATGGTGGCGATCTCGCCAACGGTCAGGACGTGTCCATAGGAATCGCCGGCCTCACGCTGGGGGATCTGCAGCCGCCGAGTGCCGGCGCAGAAGAAGGTGGAGGTGCAATCGTGGCGGACTTCGTGCACCGTGATGCCGTGAGCCGAGGCCCGACTGTCGTAGGGATGAGAAGCGCGGGCATCGAGCACGAAGTAATCGCCCTGCTCGGCTCCCGGGATCACGACCAGTTGCGTACCGGGGTCGCCAACCGGCTTGACGTCGGCGGTGAGGGGTGCGTCGTCGTAGACGACCACCTGGGTGGGCTCCACCCATCCGGCCGCGTACCGGTTGATGCCTAGTGTCCCGTAGGCCCCGAACCCGCCGCTCATCACGTCGATGGGGTTGTCGTACTCGCCCGGCCCGACATAGGAATGAGGCCAGTAGATGGCGTGGCCCAGCTCGTGGACAGTGACGGCGATGGAGTAACTGAACACTCCGTTGTACGAGACAACGGCGTAGCGGTTGTTGGCGGGGGAGAGCGATTCGCTGGTGAAGCCGGGGCTGGCCGCTCCGCTCCACCCCGACTCGTCGGTGATGATGAATACGCCGGTGGCGGCTGACGGGGTTGAGGCGTCGAGGACGGCGTCGACGCAATCGTTGCGGTCGTCGGTGGCGACGGTGACGGTGCCGCCGGCTTCGAACGAGATGTCGTAGAGGCCGGTCGACACCCAGTCGAAGGCATCTGAAATGTCGGTGTTGAGGATGAGGACGGCCTCGGCGACGTCGCCGACGTTGCCGTCGAGGGCGGTGTCGCACACCCACACCCGCCATAGGTCAGTGCCGGTGGAGTAGCGGGAGACGTCGTCGGCGTGATTGATGAGCTCGAGTGGATCTGCGGTGTAGTCGTCGGCTGCCAGCGCCGCGGGAGCAGCGAACAGTACGCCGGCGGACACGAGTAACGAAACAACGATTGTCTTGCGCATCCTCATCTTCCGAGCTTCGGCCCCAATCACAATATCCCCAGAAGGGACTTGGGCGCTTCCCGACTAACTAGTCACGGTCGGGGAACCGTAACGACCGCACAACGCTAGGTGGGGCTAATCGAGGCGAGCCTGCCGATTTGCCCGCCCAATCAGGGCGATTGGCTCTACCTGTCGGTCGGCGCCTGACCGAGCCTGGACATGTGAAAACCCGCGCCCTTCTTATCGTCCTGGTGGTGGTGGTTGGCGCCTGTGGGGGAGGGCAGCTCTCCGTTTCTGAATACGCCGCCCAGGCCGAGGAGCTGGTTGACAAAATGGTGGGTGAGTTCGCAGCGCTGGACGCCGCCTGGGAGGCGGAAACGCCGTCGGTGCGGGGCGCCGAGCGATACTGGGAGGGCCGGATGGCGGTCCGGGCCGACTTCCTCGACGGAGTCAAATCTCTTGAACCACCTGATGCGGTTGCGGGGCAACACGAGGCGGCCGTCGATGTATTTACCCGGATCACCGCCGCCGACCAGGCGCTGGCCGACCTGACCGCGACATTCGACACTGTGACCGACCACTGGCAATGGGTGGACTCGCCCGAAGGGAGGGCGTCCGACGCCTTGCTCGAGGAGGTGTTTGCGTTTTGCCGGGCCAGTCAGGCGGCTTACGACGCCACCCAAGACCGCCAGGGATTACAGGACTTGCCGTGGATTCCGTCGGAAGTGTCCGAGGTGGTCAGCGTGGCGTTCGGGTGTCCGCCTGCCTAGAGGCCGTTCGACACAACGATGTTCTCGAAGTTGCCCACCCATATTGAGTGATCGATTGGCCCATAGTTGTTGTCGAGATTCACGATGAGATAGCGGCTGCTCTGCCGGTATACGGCGACCGTGTCGTCTCCATCGCCGTCCCAGTCGCCGGCCACGATCTTGTCGCCCGGCGCGCCGAAGAAGAACTGGTTGTCGGCTGTGGTGCCCGACGTATGTGAATTGCGGTAGTACACGAGGGCGTTCCAGGGTCGGTAGAAGCCGACGGTGTCGATTCCGTCGCCGTCGAAGTCGCCGGCGAACGGCAGATCTCCGTTCATGGCCCCCCACGAATAGCTGTAGTCGGCGATCCCGGTGCCCAGCTCGTTGCGGACATAAACCTTGCGCTCGCTCGGGCGGTAAATGGCGAACGTGTCACACCCGTCCCCGTCCCAGTCTCCGGCGATGGGGACGTCGCCCGGAATCCCATAGTAGAAGTCGGATTCGGCAAAGCCCTGCTCGTTGGAGTTCGTGAGATACACGAACCCGTTCGACGATCGGTACATGGCGGGGGTGTTCGTCCCGTCACAGTTCCAGTCACCCATCAACGGAGCGTCGCCCGGAATTCCGAAGTAGAAGCGGTTGAGGGGCGAGCCACCCAACACCAATGGCTGATGGAACGCCGAACCGGCGTCCACGTAGGCAGCCACGTCCAGGCCGGTGCCGCCCTCCTGGGCCACGAGCAGGTGCTGGTATGGGGAGATGGGCCCGATGCCGGGAGCGTGCAGCTCGAAGTGCAGATGGGGCGCTGTCCATTCGGCGTTGCCGGAGTCGCCGACCCAGCCAATCAGCTGCCCGGCTTCAACATGGGAGCCTCGCTCGAGGCCGGGAACGATGCCGTTGCCGAGCCCGTCGTCGGTGCCGGGTGTGTCGTTGTTGAGATGGATGTACATCGAGGCCCAGCCATCGTCGTGGTCGATCTTGAGGGCGCAGCACGAACTCGATACCCAACTGATCGTGCCGCTGGCGGCCGCCAGCACCGGAACCATCTTGTCGGCCATCAGGTCGGTTCCCTCATGGGTGCGACCGCCCGACCGGGGGGCGCCGAAGGTATCGGTGTAGTGGGCTTCGCCGGCCAGCGGGTACACCATGGGATAAATACCACCGACCGCTGGTGCGGGCAGGGTGTCGGCGGAGACTTCCGTTGGAGTGGCCGCCACCACTCCCGCCAGCAGCGCCAGCGCAAGAACAAGGCGCATCATGGGGGCGAGGCTACGCATAGTGGTGATCTCGACCAAAACGACACTTTCGCTATAGGCCGTTCGCCCTACGCCTGCGACGCGGTAGTTCCGGGGTTATCCCTGGGAGCCAGGTGCTTTGCCTGCCATCGCTCAGCCGAAAGACCGCGAATTCTGTTCTTAGCCGTTTATTGTCGCGGCCGCTAGGTGATGGCCACCCGGGCCGACGCCGTGTTCTTGCAGGAGACGGAATGGTCAATCGTGTAATCAGGACGCCTCTCATGGTGGCCGTGGTAGCTCTGTGGCTATTGGCAGCCCTGTTGGGTGGTACCGCGGGTGCTGCTCATAGTGGTGGTGAGGGTGAAGGACCCACCTATTCGGCTTGTCGTCGTATTGGTGGGGACATCATCAAGATTCACTTGGACAGTGAGGCTGATCGTCCGTGTAAGCCGTGGCAGACAGTGATCACCTGGAATGCTCAGGGACCCCAGGGCCCCCAAGGCATTCAAGGCATCCAGGGAATTCCCGGTGCCGATGGCCTCGATGGAGCCGACGGTCCTGTTGGACCCGCTGGACCTCCCGGACTTCCCGGGCTGGACGGCGCATCGTGCACGGTATTTAATTCTGCCCCCGATGAAGTCACGATCGATTGTCCCGATGGAAGCAGTGTCTCGTTTTCTGTGACGCCAACGCCACCGCCGGTGCTGCCAAGCCTGGCGGTCGCGTACGTCAACACCGACGGATTTCCCGGCTATTCGGCGGATGACGTGCTCATAGCTGGGGTGTTCGACACCAACGAAGATGGCACAGCCTCTGCCGGAGACGAAATCCGGATCGGTCAATACCCGCTCGACCTGGACGCCACCGCGCTCGGGACCTTTCAAGGCGGTACCCAGTTTGTGGATACCGTGTTCGTGAACAACGCAACCGGACTGACCACCTCATCGACATCGCCGGAAGGCTTTGGCTTCACCTTCGTGGCCAACGAAGACGAAGAGTCCATTTCGTCGACGGGAAGCCTTCAAGCAATCGACGGCTTCAGCAGCTCAGAGAACCCGCTGGACCCGGGAACCATCGACTACCTGCAGATTGTCGCGGGATTCCTTCCATGGGATCCCAATGTGACGGCGGGCAGTGTCTCGCAGAATCGGCCGGGGGACCAGCCGTTCTTCGACGTGGATATCACTCCCTGACCGATCCCCACACCCAAGACAAAGGACCCCTGCGCCTGGCGGGGGTCCTTTTCTTGGCTCCGACTGAACGGCCGGCAACCTAGGCGGTCACTCCCTCGCTCATGCTGCCGCCGGGCTGGGTGAAGTTGCTGCCCCGGCTTGAGTAGGTGGCGGGCAAGTGGAGGAACTTGGAGTAGGTCCGGATCGTCCATGAAACGGGGCCTCGAAAGAAGTAGGCCTCGGGGGCCGCCACCGCGTCGATGTCCTTCTTGTACTTCTCGGCGGTGCCTTTCGACAAGTGGAACTTCAGCTCATCACTGTCCTTGAAGGTCTCGTGGATGATCAGGGCGTCCTCGCCGATCACCTGGTACGCCTCGAAGCGAAGCAGGCCCTCCTCGATCGAATGGGCCTCGGTGCCAACTCGCTGCCACCAGTATTTGAGATCGTCAAAGTGGGTGGCCACCCCCGGCAGGCAGGTCCACTTGGCAGTGACCATGATCGAGGTCTCTGGATCGGGTCGTCGGTAGTCATCTCGCACGTACCCGAAGAGCAATTCCCCGAAGCCGGCCGGCACCTTCTTGGCCAGCAGAGCATCCCGAACCGGTGCGTCAATGCTGACACCCCGAATGAGGTGCAATTCGGGTCTGGCGACCTGGGTGAGCGCCCCCATGTGCTCGGTGGCAGTGGTGGAGAAATAGTGGAGCACGGCATCGGAGTCCTTGAAGACGTGGTGAACGAGTACCGCGTCCTCGCCAACGGCATGGTTGATTTCGGTCGACAGAACCCCGGCGTCGGCTCTGGCCCCGGCGTGGATGTCCTCCCACTCCTTAAGCATCTCCTGCGATTCGGCAGACTTCCGGAAGCGCCCGCCCGGATTGGTGGGGACCCACTTGCCGGTGACACTTATCTCTTGACCGATCTTGGACGGTTCGGCCAGGAACGGGGCCAGGGGTTCGGAGGGTTGTGTCATTCGGGTCTCCTACGGTGCGGATTTGACGTCGAACCTACTCCACAAAGGGTTGCTTCCGGATCCCACCAGTCGACCCGCCTCCCCGAGGTCCGCCAATTCCGCCGGCGACGTAACCTTCCGGCCTATGCCAACAGTCGATGTCAACGGACGCGAGATCCACTACGCCGAGCAAGGCGACGGGCCATTGGCCATGCTCATTCATGGCTATCCGCTCGACCACACGATGTGGCTTGATCAGTTGGCCGCTCTCAGCAGCGTTCGGCGGGTGGTGGCCCTCGACCTGCCCGGGTCCGGCATGTCCGAACGCGTCAACGGCCAGCCGCTTACTATGGAAGAGCTGGCCGGCAGCGTGGCCGGGCTGGTCGAAACCCTCGGATATGACCAGGCGGACGTCGTTGGCCTATCGATGGGCGGCTACGTAGCCCTGGCCTTGTGGGAATTGCATCCCCAGTCAATCCGCTCGCTGGTCCTCGCCAACACCCGATCCTCGGCCGACAGCGACGAGGGACGAGTCGGCCGGGAAGCCCAGGCCCAATCGGTGGTGGCTGACGGGCGGGCGCAGCTCGCCACCAAGCTCGTCGGAGCGTTGTTGGCGCCCGGACACGACCTCACGGCGGCCGCCCGGCTACGAACCATGGTGGAGTCGACCCCGGTCGAGACGATCGTTGCTTCGCTGCGGGGCATGGCCGCCCGCCCGGATCGCACCGACCTGCTCCCCACCATCACCGTTCCCACGCTTGTCATTTCCGGCGAGGACGATGCGCTTATCCCGTCGCTGGACTCACATGAGATGGCCTCGGCCATCCCCAACTCACAGTTCTTGATTATTCCCGGGGTCGGTCACCTCGGTCCCATCGAGCGCCCGGATGCGTTCACGGAAGCCCTTCGCAGCTTCTGGAAGTGATTCAGGTCGGCCGTAGTTGACGAGACCGCCCTCAACATGGCGCGGGTAGCTCAGGGCCGTTAGGTCGTGGAAAGCGGCGGTGTTGCGTCCCTCGTCGACGTCGACTCGCGCCAACAGGATTCCGCCGACGACAAAGAGGACCGCCAGGCTGGCAACCGCCGGGCGGCTGCTACCGAAGGCGGCGACCGCTCCGGCGAACAGCAGAGGCCCGATGACTGCGCCCAGTCGGGCAACGGCGGTGAAGAACCCGAAGAACTCGCCGCTCTGTGAGGCCGGCGCCAGGTTGGAGTACAGGCTGCGGCTGAGCGCCTGGCTTCCTCCCTGCACAATCGCCACCGCCCACGCCAGGAACCAGAACTCGACGACCGTATCGAGGAAGAAGCCCCACACGGCGATCATCGTGTAGACCGCCAGGCTGAGGAGGATCGCCCGTTTGGTGTCGATCCGCTCTGCCAGGGCGGTGAGGCGCTTGCCGAGGAGCAGCATCCCGGCCAGCGCGGCGGCCAATACCGCTCCGAACAGGCCGAAGATGATGCCGATGTCCGAAGTGCGGACCAGCGGGAGTACGTCGATGCGGCCGACGGCGATGACGGTGCCGCTGGCGGCGGGGTCATCGCTTGGCCCGCTCACGAGGCTCAATGTGTGAGAACCCTCCGTGGACGCTTCGAACTCCTCGAGCACTTCGAAACGCACGTTCGGGTGGTAGGCCTCAATGAAGACGGCCTCCCCGTCCTCCAGCAGCGGGGCCCCGTCCATCAGCACCGCCCAGGTGCCGTGATCGGCGCCCTCGGAATGCTTGATAGTGATTCGCTGGCCGGCAAACGGGATGTCGAGCCTGGCGCCGGGCGTGCTGGCGGCGACATAATCGTTGCGAGCGCCGGGCGGCAGGTCATCCTTGCCGATGACCCGCCAGTCGCCTTCTACCCGCACCGCGGCAGAAGTGGCGTTGTAGTCGCCCTCTCCGTTGAACAGCCCGACAGTCGCCAGCGGAGGATCGGGCCGTCCGACAGCGTCGCGTTCAAAGGTGTGGGCGGCGGTGATGCCCAGGGCGGGGATGGCGATCATGTTGACCAGCAGGAAGGCGAGGATGCGGCCCCGGTGACGGGAGGCAGTATCGGTCAGGGCACCGAAGAGGAGGGTGAATCCCACGCCGAGGAACTGGACCAGGACCAGGGCTCCCACCAACTCCAGCGTTCCGAACCCGAGGGCGGCGCCGTAGACGACGGCCAGGGCGATGACGGTTCCGATCCCGTTGTCGTACAGGAGGAAGGCGAACAGGAACTTGCT
>JAOTYB010000105.1 GCA_029862065.1 Acidimicrobiia bacterium
GTTCCTGGCGACCGCTCTGGAGCCGGCCGTCAACTACCTGGAACGCAAAGGGCTGCGGCGGGGTCTGGCGACCGGGGTCATATTCGTGGCGGTTTTGGCCGCCGGTTCGGCCCTGATCGGCCTGATGGTTCCGCTCATCATCGACCAGACGCTGCTGCTCATAGACCGCATCCCCGGATACATCGACGATTTGGCGATTCAGGCCGAAAAGATCGGGATTGAGTTCTCGTCCGAGAAGATCGCCACTGCCCTCACCGACTTCGACGACACCCTGCAGAGCTATGCAGCCGATCTGGCGGGGAGCGCCTTCGGTGTCGGCTCGAAGCTCATCGGCACCGTGTTCCAGGGCCTGACGATCGCCCTGTTCACTTTCTACCTCGTAGCCGACGCTCCTCGTTTCCGCCGGGTGCTCATGTCGACGCTGCCGGCCGACCGGCAACGCGAGGTTCTGCGGATCTGGGAGATCGCCATCGACAAGACGGGCGGCTACTTCTACTCCCGGGCGCTTCTGGCGGCCATCGCCACCGTGGCCTCCTGGGTGGTGTTCCGTATCCTCGGGGTGCCGTTTGCACTCGCCCTGGCGTTGTGGCTTGGCGTGCTCAGCCAATTCGTACCGGTGTTTGGCACCTACCTTGGAGGAGCGGTCCCGGCGTTGATCGCCTTGCTCGAATCCCCGGGCAAAGCCGTGGGCGTGCTGGTCTTTGTGATCGTGTATCAGCAGATCGAGAACTATCTGCTCAGCCCGCGGATTACGGCGCGCACTATGTCGTTGCACCCGGCGGTGGCCTTCGGTTCGGCGATTGCCGGCGGGACCCTCATGGGCGTGCCCGGCACTCTCATGGCCCTCCCCGTAGCGGCGACGATCCAAGCATTCATTTCGACCTACCTCCACCGCCACGAGGTGGTTGAGTCGGGCTTGATCACCGGCCCGCCCCGTCCACCCGAGCGGACCGCCACGAAAGGGGACACGTGATGGTGCAGCGCATCCGATCGGGATCTCCCTACGAGTCGACCATCGGATTCTCCCGGGCGGTTCGGGTTGGCAATCGGGTTCTGGTGTCCGGCACCGCCCCCATCCCGCCGGCGGGTCAAGCGGTCGCGCAGGATGCCGGCGACCAGATGCGCCGTTGCGGGGAGATCATCGCCGCCGCCCTCCAAGAGGCCGGCGCCGACCTGACCATGGTGGTTCGCACCCGCATGTTCATAACCGACCCCGCCCATGCCGACGCCGTCGGTGCCGCTCATGCGGAGTTGTTCGGCGAGGCTCAGCCGGCCGCAACCATGGTCGTGGCTCAGCTGCTTGATCCTGCCTGGAAGGTTGAGGTCGAGGCGGAGGCTGTGATCCCGGGAGCGGGCGGGCAGCGAGCAGTAGGCAGTAGGCAGTAAGCAGTAAGGGTTCCCACCAAGCTTGCTGGTTCACTACACGGGGGCTTTCTGGGCCTGGCGCCGGCCGTTGATTATTTGGGGTTCGGCGGCAGCACTCGGATTTCTTGGCCATGGTCGCGGTGGTGCGGTAGGTCCGGCCGAGAAATCGAAGGAAGGTGTCGCGGGGGTCTCCTGGGCCTGGCGCCGGCGGCGCCGGCCGTTGATTGGGTCAGGTTCGGCGGCAGCACTCGTATTTCTTGGCCATGGTCGCGATGGTGCGAGAGGTCCGGCCAAGAAATCGAAAGAAGGTACTGCTCTTGGGTACGGCGTTCACTCTGCTATCGTTCCGTCTGCCGATTCCGGCAGGGTTTCCAAGGTGAATGACACCACAACCATCATCGAAGAGTTCGGTAAGCACGCCACAGACACCGGGTCACCGGAAGTCCAAGTCGCGCTCATCTCCGAACGAGTAAATCACCTCACTGAGCATCTGAAGGTCCATGCAAAGGACCATCACAGCCGGCGGGGTCTCTTGATGCTGGTCGGAAAGCGCCGGCGCCTGCTCAATTACCTGAAAGATCAGGATGTGGAGCGCTACCGCAGTCTCATAGCCAAGTTGGGCCTTCGTCGGTAACCGGGAAGCCGGCCGGGTGGTCGTCTTCGATATAACGTGAGGACCGGGTTGTTGTCAGTGGTGATTCCTTGTGATCAACGAGGTGTGACTACTGGTAATTGGCTCGCTCCTCCTCAAACATAAGGAGAGAGACGCGTGTCTAATTCTCAAGTAACCGTCAGCGGCAAAGTCGGCAATTCCGAGGTCACATTCTCGGCCGGCGAGCTCGCATTACAGGCCGATGGGGCAGTAACTGTCACCATCGGCGAAACCGAAGTACTCGTGACCGCAGTGGCGTCACGTCGATTGCGGGAGGGAGTCGACTTCTTCCCACTCACCGTGGATTGCGAAGAGCGCATGTACGCGGTCGGCCGGATCCCCGGATCGTTTTTCCGGCGGGAAGGGCGGGCCACCGAAAGGGCCATCCTCACCTGCCGTCTCATCGATCGGCCACTTCGCCCCTCGTTCAGAGAGGGCTTCCGCTCGGAGACCCACATCATTGCAACGGTGCTGCAAGTCGACCATGAGCACCCCTACGACGTGGCCGCACTCAACGGCGCCTCAGCTGCCCTCAGCATCAGCGCCATTCCGTTTGAAGGCCCGTTGGCGGGTGTGCGGTTGGCCCTCAAGGATGGTGAGTGGATCGCCATGCCGACCTATACCGACATGGAGGGTGCCGTCTTCGATTTGACGGTGGCCGGCAAGCGCAATGAGGCGGGCGGCATCGACGTCGTGATGGTGGAAGCCGGCGCGACCGAAGACGCACTTCGCCTGATCGAGGCCGGAGCACCCCCGAGCGACGAAGCCGCCGTGGCGCGTGGGCTGGAGGAGGCCAAGACTTACATCGGCCAGCTCATCGACCTTCAGGTCGAGCTTGCCGGCAACTTCACTCCGGACGAAGTCGAGTGGCCGGTCGTCACCGACTACACGCCCGAGGCATTCGACCAGGTGTCAGATGCCATCGGCGATCGAGCAGACTCGGTTATCACCATCGCCGACAAGAAGCAGCGTGGTCTGGCTCAGAGCGCTCTCAAGGAGGCCATCGAGGCTGAGCTGGTGAGCGAAGACACCGATCCGCAGGAAGCCGGAATGATCAAGAAGGCTTTCGGATCGGTGATGAAGAAGAAGATGCGCCAGCGCGTCGTCGACGAAGGAGTCCGTCTCGACGGGCGGGCCGCCGCCGACCTGCGGGCGCTCGATGCCCAGGTAGGCGTCCTCGACCGTACCCATGGTTCGGGTCTCTTCAAGCGTGGTGAGACGCAGGTGCTGAACGTCACGACGCTCGGCATGCTGCGGATGGAGCAGATGCTCGACACCATTGCTTTGGAGGAGTCCAAGCGATACATGCATCACTACAACTTCCCGCCCTACTCAACCGGTGAGACCGGGTTCATGCGTGGACCCAAGCGGCGGGAGATTGGCCACGGGGCCCTTGCCGAGAAGGCCCTCCTGCCTGCCATTCCCACCGCCGACGACTTTCCGTATGCGTTCCGTCTCGTGTCTGAGGTGCTCGCGTCGAACGGTTCGAGCTCGATGGCCTCGGTGTGTGGCTCGAGCCTCTCACTTATGGACGCGGGTGTCCCGATCGTTGCGCCGGTGGCCGGAATCGCCATGGGCTTGATTGCCCACGACGACGGTTTCGTGACGCTGACCGACATCCTCGGAGCTGAGGATGCGCTTGGCGACATGGACTTCAAAGTGGCCGGTACGGCAGATGTCATCACGGCCCTGCAGATGGACACCAAGATCGAGGGGTTGCCGGCCGAGGTGCTGTCCAACGCCCTCGATCAGGCCAAGGACGCCCGACTCAAGGTGCTGGCGGCGATGAACGAGGCCATTGATGCGCCCCGCAGCGAGCTTCGTCCGTTCACGCCGCGCATTGAGGCGGTGCAGATCCCCCGCGACAAGATCGGTGAGATCATCGGGCCCAAGGGCAAGATGATCCGGGAGATCGAGGAAGAAACCGGCGCCACGCTCGACATCGACGACGACGGCACGATTCGTGTCGGAGCGGCCGATCAGGAATCGATGGAGGCTGCCAAGGAGAAGGTGTTGCAGATTGCCTTCCCGCCCGAGGCTGAGGTCGGAAAGGAATACGAAGGTGAAGTTGTGAACATCACCAAGTTCGGCGCCTTTGTCAACATCCTGCCGGGTCGCGATGGGCTGTTGCACATCTCCAAGATCGGCGGCACTCGCCGCATCGACAATGTCGAGGACGAGCTCACCCTGGGGGACAAGATCCAGGTTGTGGTCGGCGAGATAGACCGCAACGGCAAGGTGAGCCTTGACATGGCCGGTGCTCCACCCTCAGGTGGCGGCGGCGGCGAGGATCGGGACCGCGGCGACAGCGATCGCGGGGATCGGGACCGGGGCGATCGTGACCGTGGTGGTCGGGATCGGGACCGCGGTGACCGCGACCGGGGAAGTCGCGATAGTGGCGAGCGGTCCAGTCGTGACGGGGGCAGTGACCGCAAGCCGCGGCGCCCGCGTGAAGATCGGTCGGCCGACAAGAGCAGTGACGCAGGGTCTTCCCGGCGTCGAGCGGCGGTCAGCTTCGAGGACGAGTTCGAAAAAGGCCTCGACGACTAGCTCGGCAGAGCGGCCAGGGCTTCGGCCAGCATCGTATTGACGATGGCTATGCCGGTGGAGTTCACGTGCAGGAAGTCATAGAACTCTGCTGTGGTCCACGGGTAGTCGGTCAGATCGATGTACGCCAGCCCCTGGCTGGTGGTGAAGTCAGCCACCACTGCCCGGTAGTCGTTGTAGTCGGCGACGCCGTTCGGGTGCAGGTCGAGGTAGTCCTCGGCGACGTATGGCATTTCCACGATGACCACATCGATGCCTTGGCTCTCTAGCTCCTGCACGAGACGGGTGATGGAATCGAGCTCGAGGCCCCCCAGCGCGTAATCGTTGAGGGCCCGTTCGCGGGTGCGAGTGACGTCCAGCGGCCGGGGGTTGTATTCCTCCCCGGGAAGGATGAACTCTCCGGTGTTGGGGCCGCCCGGGTTGTACTGGGTGACCAGTGAGGCCGGGTCTCGGATGAACGGGCTAATGCGCACCAGGGCTGATACCCCCGATAGCGCCCGTTGGACCCGCTGTCCGAGCGTGTCTTCTCCCATGAACCGTGCCCGTCCTCGGGAGGTGAAGTACTTGTCGAAGACCTCGGCATTTGAGACCGACTCGTCATTGAGGTCCCGGCTGGTCAGGCCGATGACCACCGTCTCGGGGGAGATGAGGGGCACGACCACGTTGAGGGTCCAGTCCTCGGTCAATCGCATAGACGATCCATCGAGCCCGGCGTTGTAGAAGCTGCCGAGGCCGCTCTCTGCTTCGAGATCGTCCGTTAGGAAGGCGGCATTCACCGAAGAGTTCCCGACGAGGACGACATCGGCGGTCTCGCCGGCGGCCGCCATTGCCTCCATCTGGCCGACCTTGCGGTCGGTCTGTGGGAAGTTCCAATCGGGGTTGGGGAGCCCGCGGGCCAGGACCTGGGCAATCAGCTCCACTACCAGGATCACCGCCAGTGCGATCAGGATCGCCTTGGGCCGCCGGCCTCGCAGTGAGAAGAATGACGTGGTGTGGTTGTCGGTGTCGATTGCGATCAGCTCGGGCTCGGGGGTGGGGGCGATGGTAGGGATGGCGCTCATGAGTATCTCAGAATTGGAAGTAAATGAAGGGGGTTGTTCCCCCGCCGGTGAAGACGATGAGCCCGACGACCATCACCCCGTAGGCGAGTCCGCGGCTGACCACCGGCCACTGCAGTTGAGCGGTCTGGGAGCGAGCCTGGCGCTGGGCGAAGTCGATGACAAAGCTGAGTAAGCCGAGCGGCACCAGCAGAGCCATGATCTCGCCTGCGGCCACCAGGTCGGGGACGCCACCCCGCAAGGTGACGATGCCGGTGAGGTAGTCCCACGCCTGGCTGAAGGAATCGGCCCGGAAGAAGATCCACGAGAGCGTCACTAGATGGAAGGTGACGATGGTCGGCACCAGGTCGGACAGGGTGAACGGGTCGTCGGCTGCCTTGGGGCTCTTGTGGCGGAGGCTGCGGTGAGCGGCCAGATAGACGCCGTGCAGACCGCCCCACACCACGAAGGTCCAGGCCGCCCCATGCCACAAGCCTCCCAACAACATGGTGAGCATCAAGTTGCGGTAGGTGAAGAGGTTGCCACGCCGGTTGCCGCCGATGGTGATGTAGAGGTAGTCGCGCAGCCAGGTGGACAGCGAGATGTGCCAGGTGCGCCAGAAATGGGTGATGTTGCGCGACAGGTATGGCTGGCGGAAGTTCTCCATCAACTCGATGCCCAACAGACGGCTGGTGCCGCGGGCGATGGCCGAATAGCCGGCGAAGTCGCCATAAATCTGCAGTGAGAAGGCGTAGATGCCGAGCAGCAGGCGCAGCCAGCCGCCTGATTCGGAGCGTCCGAAGGCTTCGCCGACGATCGGGGCGAGTCCGTCGGCAATGACGACCTTGCGGAACAAGCCGAGCAAGATGAGGTATATGCCCGACCACAGCTCGGGGTCGGTCAAACGGGTGCGGACTCGTTCGATTTGGGGGAGCAGGCGGCGGGCGCGCTCAATCGGTCCGGCTACCAGCTGGGGGAAGTAGGCGACGTAGACGGCGAAGCTGAGCCAGTTGGTGGTCGGCTCCATCTTTCCCCGGTACACATCGATGGTGTACCCGAGGGTCTGGAACGTGTAGAAGCTAATGCCAACCGGCAACAGGATGGTGAGGGTCGGCAGGTTGGGTTCGAGACCAACGGAGTCGAGAGCACTGGCGGTTGAGTCAATGAAGAAGTTGAAGTACTTGAAGAATCCCAGGATCCCAAGGTTGACGAGGATGCTGATCAGCATGAAGGAGCGGCGTTGCCTGGCCTCCGTGCGCTTGGCCAGGGCCTGGGCGACATAGAAGTCGGTGAACGTGGAAACGACAATGAGGCTCAGGAACCGCCAGTCCCACCAGCCGTAGAAGATGTAGGAACCGACCAGCAGCAGGAGGTTCTGGCGCTTGCGCAGGACGGTCCAGTAGAGGATGAATACGAGCGGCAGGAAGACTGCGAACTCGAACGAATTGAATACCATCTATATCCCGTCGTAACCCCTGCAGCCTTGGTCCCCCCTCAGCAAGCGATAAGTGTACTTGCTTTTGCCAAAGGCGACGCCACTACTCTCAGTGGTTTTGTAATCGAACGTATGTTCGATTACGATGGACTGTCCAATGACAGTGACCGCCCTTTCCCCGAGCTCCCCTCAGCTGGAGTTGGAGGCAGGCAAGGTGATTGGTCTGGTGGGCGCTCCCGGCTCGGGTCTCACCCGGTTGGGGTTTGGTTTGTTGCGTGACCAGCCGGGCTGGGTGGCCTGCATCGATGTCCGGGGCTGGCTCAATCCGACGGTTTTATGGGATA
>JAOTYB010000106.1 GCA_029862065.1 Acidimicrobiia bacterium
GGACGATCTCGAAAGCGCCCGAGAGGTGGCAATCAGCCACGCGGCGTTTCGGGTGCTGGAGCACCGGTACCTCAACTCGATCGGAGCGGTCGAGACGATCACTGCCATCGACCAGCTCATGACCGATCTGTGCCTGGACCGAGAAGACACTTCTGGAGACGGCGACTCCCCTGTGGCGGTCGGCAATCGGATCGCCGCCACCATCCTGGCCACCACCCTCACCGACGGTGCCAACGAAGCCGAGGGCTACATCGACTCCGACTACGCACCCGTTAACCCGCCGCTGGTGGTGACCGATTCGGCTATCACGATGGTCGACCCCAATCGGTGGCAACCACTGCAGATCGAGCAGATGGTCTCGCAAAACGGAATTCGGCTCGAGAACGGCGTCCAGGAGTTCATCGACTCCCACTGGGGTTCTGTCACCGGCTTTGCGCTCCCAGCGGCCGGAGCCGACGGCCTGCCGCTCGATCCCGGCCATCCCCCCTACCTGGGAGATCTCGCCACCGATCGGGCCTTCAAGGACGGGGCGGTCGAAGTCATCGGGTACAGCAGCCTGCTCGACCCCGCCGCCGCCGTCATCATCGATATTTCTCCGGGGGCCGTGGGCGCCAACCCGCTCGGGACCTATGACGGCCGTGGGTATGCGACCAACCCCGTGACGGGCGAGAGCTACGTTCCCAACCTGGTGAACGAAGCCGACTTCGCCAGGGTGCTGGCCGAGTTCTGGGCAGACGGGCCCGATTCGGAGACACCACCCGGGCATTGGAACACACTGGCCAACGACATCTCAGACAAACTCGGATCTGAGCTGCGAATCGAAGGCGATCGGGACCCGGTTGATCGCCTTGAGTGGGACGTGAAGCTCTATTTCGCCCTCAACGGAGCAACCCACGACGCCGCCATTGCCGCCTGGGGGACCAAGGGTCATTACGACTACAGCCGACCCATCTCGATGATCCGCTACCTGGGCGGGCTTGGCCAGTCGTCCGATCCCGATGGGGCGGCCTATCACCCCCGGGGACTCCCGCTGGTCGATGGGCTCATCGAGGTGGTAACCGAGCAGACGGCGGCTCCCGGTCAACGTCATGCGGCTCTGGCCGGGTCAATCGGAGAGATGGCAATACGGGCCTGGCAGGGCCCGGTGGAAGATACCGAGGCGTCCGTGGCCGGAGTCGGATGGATCCTGGCCGGCGATTGGGTTCCCTATCAGAAACCGACCTTCGTTACACCGGCCTTTGCCGGATACGTGTCGGGCCACAGCACCTTTAGCCGGGCGGCCGCCGAAGTGATGGCGGGGTTCACCGGTAGCGAGTACTTCCCGGGGGGTCTCGGAACCTGGACCATCCCGGCCGGCTCACTCGACTTCGAGAGAGGTCCGGCCACCGACATCACGCTGCAGTGGGCCAGTTTCGCCGACGCCGCCGACCAGGCCGGCCTCTCACGGCTGTACGGCGGCATCCATGTTCGAGCCGACGACCTCGAAGGCCGGGTCATGGGAGCCAGCATCGGCCGGGCCGCCTGGGAGCTGGCGCGGAAGTACTACGCAGGCCTGGCCGATGAGTAGCCGGAGAACGTGGGCTGTGGGAGGGGCGGTGGCGATCACCGCCCTGGTCGGCGGCTGGGCGGCACTGAGCGGTGGCGGTGGCGCCACCCCGGACACCGCCTTCGGTCCGCCGCGGTTGGTCGACGAGACCTCGGCCGCCGGCATCGACCACGTATACGACGGGGACTTCACGTTCTATGTGGGCGGCGGTGTCGCCGTCTTCGACTGCAACGGCGACACCCTTCCAGATATCTACTTCGCAGGAGGGGAGAACCCGGCTTCTTTGTATCGCAACCAGAGCGAGCCGGGCGGAGCCCTCAGTTTCGCCAAGGTCTCCGGAGAGACCACCGATATCGGGCAGGTGACGGGTGCCTACCCGGTGAACATTGATGGGGACGAGCACGCTGACCTGGTCGTGTTGCGGCTGGGTGAGAACGTCGTCTTGCGGGGACTGGGCGATTGTCAGTTCGAGCGGGCGAACGAAGCCTGGTCGATGCCGGGAGGCGACGCCTGGACGGTGGGCTTCAGCACGACGTGGGAGGGAGACTCCTTGCGCCCAACCCTGGCGTTCGGCAACTATCTACACCTCGACGAGGCCGGCCAGCAGTTTGGAGGATGCGCCGACAATGCATTGTTGCGGCCCGATATCGACGGCTACCAAGAGACGCTGTTGGCACCCGGGTGGTGCACGCTATCGATCCTCTTCAGTGATTGGGATCGATCCGGCAGCCGCGACCTGCGCATGACCAACGATCGCCACTACTACCGCGACGGCGAGGAGCAACTGTGGCGGGTAGTCGAGGGCGAGGCGCCGCGGCTGTACACCCGCCAGGAAGGCTGGCACAAGATGCAGATCTGGGGAATGGGGATTGCCAGCCAGGATGTCACCGGGGACGGCCTGCCAGAAGTGTTTCTCACCAGCCAGGCCGACAACAAGCTGCAGACCCTCGAGGAGGGCGCCGACGGGCCAAGCTACGGCGACATCGCCATTCGCCGGGGCGTCACCGCCCACCGACCGTTCACCGGCGACGAGGTTTCACCATCCACCGCCTGGCACCCCGAATTCCAGGACGTGAACAACGACGGTTTCGTCGACCTCTTCGTCACGAAAGGCAACGTCGAAGCAACCGTGGGGTACGCCACCGCCGACCCCAACAACCTCTTGCTCGGCCAGCCGGACGGCACCTTTGTCGAAGGGGCGGAGGGGGCGGGGATCCTCGACACCGCCAGATCCCGCGGCGGCGCCCTGGCCGATTTCAACCTCGATGGCCTGCTCGACCTGGTGTACGTCAACCGGCGAGAGGGGTCGCGCCTGTGGCGCAACCTCGGCTCAGACGAAGCCGGCCACTGGCTCTCCATCGACCTCCAGCAGGGTGACGGCAACCGCAATGCCATCGGAGCCTGGATCGAAGTCATGGCCGGGGACCACCTGATCACCAGGGAACTCACCATCGGAGGCGGGCATGCCGGAGGGCAACTGGGCTCGACCCACTTCGGGCTGGGGCCCGCCGAGGAAGCCGAAATCCGCGTACAGTGGCCGGACGGTGAGACCACCGCCTGGATGACCGTGGGCGCCGACCAGTTCGTGACGCTCGAACGAGGAGCCGCCCAACCCGAGACCATCCTCGAGCCGAACAGATAGGAACGCGATGACTGCACAACTCGCCCAGGTCGACCTTCCCGAATTCGGCCAATCGCCGGTGCGACCCGAGATCTCCGGGTCCACCTACCAGGCCCGGCTCGATCGGCTGCGGGAACGAGCACTTGCCCGCGGTTATCACCGGGTAGTCGTGTGGGCGGATCGCGAGCACAGCGCCAACGTCGCCTTCCTCACCGGATTCGATCCCCGATTCGAAGAAGCACTCCTGATCGTCGGTCCCGCCGACGACCCGGCGGTGCTAGTAGGCAACGAGTGCTGGGGCATGGCCGGGGCGGGCCCGGTCCCCCTGCGCCGCCACATGTTCCAGGACCTCAGTCTTCCCAGCCAGCCCCGCGACGCCTCCCGTCCCCTCGCCGACATCCTCACAGACGAGGGCATCGAGCCGGGCACCACCATCGGCGTCGTTGGCTGGAAGCAGTACGACCGCCCGGACCAGCTCGACCTCCCCTCCTACCTCGTCGACGAGATCCGGGCGCTGGTGGGACCGGACGGTCGAGTCGAAAACGCCGTCGACCTCCTCATCGACCCCGCCGACGGATTGCGAGTAATCAACGAGCCGGAGCAGTTGGCGGCGTTCGAGTACGCCGCCTGCCACACGTCGAACGCCGTGCGCCGGGTGCTGTTTGGTCTTGAGCCCGGGTTGCGGGAGCGAGAGGCGGTCCAACTCCTGCAATGGGACGGATCGCCCCTGTCTTGCCATCTGATGCTGACCGCCGGTGACCGGGCCTCACTCGGGTTACTCAGCCCGGGCGACCGGCCGATCGAACGCGGCGACCGTTTCACGGTGGCCTTCGGTGTGTGGGGTGCCCTCAACTGCCGGGCCGGATTCGTGGTGGAGGACGAAACGGAGCTGCCGACCGGCATCCAGGACTACGTTGCCCGTTTGGTCGGCCCCTACTTCGAAACGGTGGTCGAGTGGCTTGAGGCGTTGCGAATCGGCCAGACCGGGGCGGTCCTCCACGACATCGTCGCCCGGCGTCTCGGTGATCCGTTCTATGGGATCTTCCTCAACCCCGGACACCAGATCAGCCTCGACGAATGGGTGAACTCCCCCATCGGCCCCGACTCGCTCATCGAACTGAGATCCGGCATGGCGTTTCAGGTCGACATCATCCCCGCCACCGGTACTGATTACTTCACAACCAACATCGAGGACGGCGTGGCCCTGGCTGACGAGGCCCTTCGGTCTCACCTGGCCGCCCAATACCCGGACATGTGGGGCCGGATCGAGGCTCGTCGGGAGTTCATGCGCGATTCGATCGGGATCGACCTCCACCCCGACGTTTTGCCCTTCTCCAACATCCCCTCCTACCTCCCGCCATTCCTTCTCCGGCCCGACCATGTGATGACGATGTCGCGCTGAGGGGAACACCAGCCGCCAACCGACCGTTGAGGGGACATGCGCTCTCGTGTTCTGCTGGTAATCGCTGCTCTCGCCATCGCCGGGATAGGAGCAGCCGTCGCCCTTTCCACCGACTCCCCCAGTCGCCTGGTGCCGGCCGACCCGGCCGCCGTGTACGACCCGGTGGCCGCCGGCGAGGCACTTCCATCCGGCTACCGGGTGCTGCTGGATCGCGACCAGATCGAACCGGTCTACAACCCCGACTTCACGTCGGCCACCGAAGTCGAATGGCCGCCTGATTCTCTCGTGATCGGGGTGGCCGGCTCCCGCACGGCCAAGGCCTACCCCATCACCCACCTCAACTCGCACGAAATGGTGCTCGACTCCCTCGACGACGACCCGATCCTCGTCAGCTGGTGACCACTGTGTGGCACGGCGATGGTCCATCGCCGAGAACTGAAGGGCCGGGAGATCCTCCTCGGCAACCAGGGCGCCCTCTGGGGCAATGCCATGACCTGGTGGGACCACGAGACCGGCTCGGTCTGGAGTCAGCCGCTGGGTGAGGCGATCCTCGGGCCGCTGACCGGCGAACGGCTCGAGCTGTTTCCGTCCACTCTCACCACCTGGGGAGCCTGGCAGGAGGCGCATCCCGAGACTCTGGCGCTTGACGTCCTCGGCTGGCCGACCGGATTCCATCTGGAAGACATGGCCGTGGTCGTCGACCGCGGGACCGAAGCAATGGCATTCGCCATCCTCGCTCTTCGTGAGGCGGGCGCGGTGAATGAGGTGGTTGGCGGGCTGGAGATCGCGGTGACCGCCGACCCCGAGGACCCAAACCGCTGGGCCGTGTTCAGCCGCCGACTCAACGACGGGGTGATCGTCGAACTGACAATGACCGGAGATGGCCTGCGCGACGAAGCCAGTGGCACCACCTTCGATCCGTTCCTGGGCACCGGCCTGTCCGGGCCATACGGCGACCAATCGCTCGACCGGCTGCCGGCTTTCACGGCGTTCCCGTCCGACTATGTCACCTTTTTTCCCGACGGAGGCCGCTGGCCTGCCGCTTAAGGACGAGCTTGGATGTCGGCGCCGAGTGCATTGAGCTTCTCGACAAACCCTTCATACCCACGATCAATGTGGTGGGTCTCGGAAATGGTCGAGTACCCCTCGGCCCGCAAGGCGGCCAGCACCAGGGAAGCCCCGGCCCGGATGTCGGGTGCCACCACCGGGCACCCCGACAGATACGGCACACCGCGAATGACGGCGTGCTGCCAGTCGGTCGAAATGTCGGCTCCCATCCGGCTGAGCTCACCTATGTACTTGAAGCGCGACTCATACACGTTCTCGGTGATCACCGATGTTCCTTCGGCGGTGGCCAGGAGCGCCACCATCTGCGGGTGAAGATCGGTGGCAAAGCCGGGATACGGCAGGGTGGCGAAGTTGAGGGCGGCCGGGCGCTTGGGGCCGCTCACCCGCACCCAATCCTCCCCAGCCTCCACCCCACAGCCCGCCTCCTGCAGCTTGCGGAGCTCCATCCGGAGATGATCCGGGACGCAGTCCGCCACCGTCACCTCACCGGCGGTGATCGCCCCGGCGATGGCGTAGGTTCCAGCCTCCACCCGATCCGGGACCACCCGGTGGGTGGCCGGCTGGAGTTGCTCGACTCCCAAGATACGAATGGTCGAGGTCCCGGCTCCGGTAATTTGGGCGCCCATGGCGTTGAGGTAAGCGGCCAAATCCTCGAGCTCGGGCTCGCGAGCCGCGTTGTCGATGATGGTCTCGCCTTTGGCCAGCACCGCCGCCAGGAGCACGTTCTCGGTGGCCCCGACGCTTGGGAAATCGAAGGCGACCTCGGCTCCCCGCAGTCCGTCGGGAGCCGACCCCTCGAGCACACCGTGGCGCAGCTCAAAGTCGGCACCCAGCTGGCGAAGGCCCTCGATGTGCATGTCAACCGGTCGAGCACCCAGGTCGTCGCCACCCGGCAGTGCCACCCGCACGGTGCCACTGCGAGCCAGGAGTGGGCCGAGCACGAGGATGGAGGCTCGCATCTGGCGCACGAGATCAAGCGGCGCCTCCGGCGTGATCTCCTCCGGAACGTCGATAGTGAGTGTGTGTGAATCAAGCACGCATTCGGCACCGACGTACTCGAGCACCCGACCCATGAGCTCGACGTCGACGATATGGGGAACGTTCTCCAATAGGTGTTTGCCCGGGGCCAGCAGGGCTGCCACCTGCTGCTTGAGGACGGCGTTCTTGGCTCCAAGCACCGAGACAGTGCCGGCGAGCGCGGAGCCACCCGTGACGACGAATTCAGACATGACCGGATGTTATGAGAGGCACCAGCTTGTGCGACGCCTTTTGGGCGTCCACTACCCTGCCGGGCATGAAGATCGCCGTAGGCGCCGACCACGCCGGATATGAGCTCAAGCAAACCATCGCCGCCCAACTGGCGGACATGGGCTACGAAGTGGTGGACGTCGGCACCGACTCTCTCGATCCGGTCGACTACCCCGACTTCGCCGAGGCAGTAGGCCGGGCAGTTCTTGACGGCACAGCCGAGCGTGGGGTCCTCATCTGCGGGTCGGGGGCGGGTGCTTCAATAGCTGCCAACAAACTCAAGGGCATCCGGGCCACCGTGGCCCACGACGCCTACACCGCCCATCAGGCGGTCGAGCACGACGACATAAACATCCTCACGCTGGGGGCCAGGGTGATCGGGGTGGCGCAGGCCTCCGAGCTGGTTCGGGCCTTCATCGGAGCAGAATTCTCCGGTGAGGACCGCCACCTCCGGCGGCTCAACAAGATCCAG
>JAOTYB010000107.1 GCA_029862065.1 Acidimicrobiia bacterium
GCCAGGAACAGCGAGATAAGCAACAGCACGATGAGGCCCCGCAACGACCGGAAGACCGCCAAGCCGGCGAAGAGCACCACCACGAGGCCTGCCACCATTACCAGCAGATGGGGGATCCATTCCGGCATCCCGGCCCGGGCGGCCAGGAACCCGCGATAGATGCCCGGCTGGCGTGGCTGGTCGCTTGAGGTCACCGGGCGAGGTTAAAGACGGAATCGACGATTTTGGCGGTTTACTCACCGCACCGCCACCACTTCCTCCCAGGCGTCCTGGAATTGCGTGGTCCCGGCCCCATTCCACAGCAGCCCGTCGCCTGACCGGGGTTTGGCCAGACTCCACAGAGTTTGTTTCAGCGAAGTGGCCTGCATGCGCAAGCCGTCGACCACCGACCGGGCGTGAGTGTCGACCAACGGCCCAACCGGCAGCCGGATCCAACTGTTGTCCGGCCCCGGCACGACACCGGTCACGATTGAGAACAAGGTCTGGACGATGGCGATCTGGTCGTCTGCTCCATCGGCGATCGCATCGATCGCCAGGCTGTAGGAGCCGACGTAGTAGCCAAGATTGGCGGCGTTCGGGTAGGGCCGCTCTGCGAGGGTGCCCGGGTCGGTGAAGTGCTCCAACCGATCGGGGCCGCCGAGCAGACCGGCCAACAGCACATCCAGCTCATCCAGCCGGTCGGCATCAATCATGTCGCTCACCCAGGCGGAGAACAGATCGCCGTGAGGATCGAGGCCGTGGCTCAAATGGACGATCACCCCGGCGGGGTCACTTCGAACCAACGACCCGAGCCGCCCCGACACGGCGGGCGGCTCGATGGCACCGGTGGTGCGAAGGCTCCTCGCCCCCTGCAGGGCGTTCTGGCCGGCGACGAACAACTCGGCCTTGAGACCGGGATCCGTGAAGCGGGCGGCCGTATCCAGGAACTCGACCAAGGACGTAAGGTCGACCCGGGGGGCGCCATCTGTGTGCTTGACGTGCACCCCGAGCAAGTCCACCAGCAGAGAGTGCGGGGCGGCCCCGGCAGTCGCGGCCTCCTGGTCGGCAAGGGTCGCCGCCAGGAACAGCTGGATGATGTCTCCCCACGCCCGGTCCGCCGGGTCGAATTGCGACCAGAGGGCAAGGGCGGTCTCCGCTCGTACCGGCGAGGGCGCTCCCCTAGCGACGGCTGCCATGACTTCTACCGATTGGCCACTAGACGCCAACCGGGCGAGCTGGGACGCCGGGAGCGAGCCGGCCAGCATGGCGAACAGGTTCTCCTTCTCAGCCTTGCTGAACCTCCCGGCCCAGCCGTCAAGCTCACGCATCCACACGGCCAGCTCCCGGTCGGACAGTGAGGCGACTACTGCGCTTGCTTCACCCGAGGGGAGCTCGGACAGTGTCTGGGCGATCGTTGTGAGGTCGCCGTGGCCGACGTCATTGAACAAGTTGTCCTGCAGCGAGTCGCGTATCACATGCTCAGCCGCGGCGATCCGCCGGGTTCGGGCAGCCACCGCCGCCAGGGCGATCGCCATCGTCACCCACATCGCCTTGAGAGGTACCGCCGGCCCTGAAGGAACTGAAGGAGCCGGTGGCAGGAGCGATCGGGGGGTCGGCGGCGGCTGGGAATCGAGCGTAAGCGCCGCCGCCGGACTGACCGGTATCTCCACGATTGTTGTCGGAGGCCTCGGAGCTGCTCCGCTCGGATCGGCGGCTGCCAACACAACGAGCAAGAGAAACGACCATGCCATCGGCGCAGCATGCGGGATCAATCACCCCACTTCAAGAGGTGCCTTTGGAGCAGCTAGTCGAGCCCGAATTGGCGGCGGGCAACCTCGACGTCACGATGGATCTGGGCAACCAGGTCGGAAACCGACTCGAACCGCTGCTCGGAACGAAGGCGGTCTCGAAACTCCACAGTGATCTCTTGACCGTACAGGTTGGAGTCGAAGTCCAGGAGATGCGCCTCAACGACCTCCCGCACCCCGTCAAACGTCGGACGGGTCCCTATGTTGACTACTGCCGGGACGGGCACTCCCCCGGCGTGGGCGATCGCGGTGTAGACCCCGCGGGCCGGCACCAGCAATCCAGGAGCCAGGTCGAGGTTGGCCGTCGGAAAACCGATTCCCGCTCCCCGCCCATCGCCGGCGACCACTCGACCAGCGCGGGAGAACGGCCGTCCGAGCAGGTCGGCGGCACCCGACACATCACCGGTTAGCACCAACCGGCGCACCAGCGTCGAGGAGATGGGGCCCGAGTCGGTCTCGAGGAGCTTCACCGTGAGGACTTCAAAGCCGTAGTGGTCTCCCAGGCGCCTGAGTTCGTCGGCGTCACCGGCCGCATCGAGCCCAAAACGAAACCCATCCCCCACCACTACCAGCCGGGCGCCAAGCCCATCGGAGAGTATGGAGCGAACGAAGTCCTCTGGCGTCAGGCTGCGGGTAACCGCGTCAAAGGCGAGGACGGCCGCGAAGTCCAGCCCGGCGGCTTCGAACAACCGCAGCCGTTCCTCGGGTGTCGACACCAACGGTGGAGCCTTCTCGGGATCGATGGTGGTCAACGGGTGGCGGTCGAACGTGATCGCTCCCACAGGGAGAGAGCCGAGCGTGAGTGCCTCCTCCTTCAGCAGATCAAGCATCTGCTGGTGACCGAGGTGGACGCCATCGAAGACCCCGATCGAAACTGCCACGCCGCCGGCGACCGGTTCCCACACATCGGGCGTACCGGCCATGATCCTCACGACACCACCACTTCCGGCTTGGTGTCCGCCCCATAGGGGGCGTACACCGCCAGGAGGTTTCCGTGGCGGTCGAGCACCGCGGTGGGACCCTCGATCGGCAGCTCCGATCGGGTCAACACCGACCCATGGGCGATCCGCTTGCCCAGCTCGTCGTCGACCGTCACCTGCATGAGGTCGGCCAAGCCGGCGGTGAGCGGTTTCACCACCGAGGCCAGGCCATGGTCCGAGTCAATGAGCGACTCCATGGTGGAGGCCGTCCCAACCGTCAGCGACCCGATGCGGGCGCGGCGCAGAGTCACCAAATGACCCCGCCCTCCCACGGCTTGAGCAATATCGTCTGCCAGGGTTCTCACGTAGGTGCCGGTCGAACACACCACCCGGAACTCGATGACGGGGTAATCGCCGCCCTCGAATCCTGTGAGTTCAAGCTCGTAGATCTCGACCGGACGGGGGGCCCGCTCCACCTCCTGACCCTCGCGGGCCAGCTCGTACAACTTCCGGCCGCCCATCTTGATGGCGGAGACCATCGGAGGGATCTGCGAAATCGAGCCACGGAAACCGGCGAGAGCTGCTTCGACCGTCTGCTGGTCGACCACCATCGGAGCCCGCTCTGTCTCGATGCCGTCGGCGTCGAGCGTGTCGGTGGCTACCCCCAGCTGCGCCCGGGCCACATATTCCTTGGGCAGCCCTTGGACGAAGCGCAGGAGCCGGGTCGCACGACCGAGACCCAGCACCAACAGGCCGGTTGCCATCGGGTCGAGCGTGCCGGCGTGACCGACCTTCTTGGTCCCCGCCAACCCCCGCACCTTGGCCACCACATCGTGGGACGTCCAGCCTGACGGTTTGTCGACCAGCAGGAACCCCTCAGAGGCCACGCAGGTACCCCCGGATGCCCTCGATCACTTCCTCGACCGGGGCTTCCGATAGGAAACCGGCGGCTCGGGCGTGACCCCCTCCACCGAAGGCGCCAGCGAGCGCCCCAACATCCATCGTGGCCCGGGACCGCAGACTCGCCTTGGTGCCCTCCGGGACTTCGGTGAGCAGCACCGCGACGTCGGCTTCCTTCGCCACCCGGATGTAGTCGATCAGGCCCTCGGCCTCGACTCTGGTGATATTCGCCGTTTCGAGGTCGTCGGCTCGCAGCGCGGACCAGACCAGCGACAGCTCGGGTTCGAGAGTTGCCCGATGCTGGACTGTGCCGGCTACCGACAAGAAGGCAAAGGGCGAGTTCTCATACACATGGATGCCAATGGTCTCCGGATGAGCTCCCGCCTCCACCAGCTGGGCGGCTATCCGAAAGGTCCGGGCGTCGGTGTTCGAGTATTGGAAACGCCCGGTATCGGTCACCAAGCCCATCTGCAGGCCCAGAGCAGCCTCGGCGTCGATGGTCCAGCCGAGCGCCTGGAGCAGCTCGAAAGCCAGGACGGCCGAGGCTGAAGCATCTGGATCGATGAGGTTGACATCGCCGAACCCCTGGTTGGTGACATGGTGATCGACCACGATCAGGGTGCCGGCAGCCGAGGAGGCGGCGCCGAGCGAGCCAAGCCGGTCCCGGTCGGCAGCATCAAAGGTGATCATGACTTCTGGAGCCTCGGGGAACTCGGCCGGAGGAACCAGCAGATCGAGCGGGAGCAACGAGAAATAGTCGGGCAGCTCATAGGGCTCACCGAAGCTAAGGGCTACTGATTTTCCGGCGGCTACCGCCGCCCTGGCGAACCCGGCCGCCGAGCCGAGAGCATCGCCGTCCGGGTTGATGTGGCAGCTCACAGCGATGGCGTCGGCGGCTGTCAGCACGGTCACCGCCTCGGCCATGGCCTGGTCGATCTGGCGACTACTCATTCTGGCCCCCGATGTCCCGCAAGAGCGAGTCGATCCGAAAGCCGTTGGCCATCGATTGGTCGACGCGGAACTCAATCGCCGGGGTGTACTTGAGGCGGACCTGTGCGCCCAGGCGGGCCCGGATATGCGGCGTGGCCCTTTGCAGGGCAGCGGAACAGGCGGCTTGCTCCTCTTCGGAGCCCATGGCGGTGTAGAACACGTGGGCGGTCCGAAGATCGGGCGAGGTGTCGACGGCCGTGACGGTAATGAAACCGATTTCCGGATCCTTCAGAGTGCGCAGTTCTTCGGCAATCACTTCACGCAGCAGTTCGTTGACCCGGGGCATGCGGCCCCCGCCTCTCACGGCCGCTCCAGATAACTGATTTGGACGTCGAGCAGCTCGGCATCCGGCCGCCCATCGAAATACCTGCGAACCCCGGCGATCAACCGCTGGAGATGGGATTGATCTGGTGTGACCAGGGCAACCCCGAGGGCGGTTCGTTGCCATTGGTCCTGGTGACCCACCTCGGATACGGCCACGGCCGGAAAAGCGTTTCGCAGGTCGGTGGTGAGCACGCTCATTCGGTGACGCTTCTCCTTGAGTGAGTGCACGTCGGGAATTCGAAGATCTACTCGCAATGCAGCAGCGTGCATAGCTCAGACCTTAGACCCGCGCGACCTCTCGGATCTCGTAGGCCTCGAGGATGTCTCCATCCTTGATATCCCGAAAGTTCTCGAGGCCGATGCCACACTCGAAGCCGGAGGCCACCGTGCGGGCGTCGTCCTTGAATCTGCGAAGCGACGCCACCTTGCCGTCGTAGACAACCACGCCGTCGCGGATGAGACGGATCTTCCCTCCCCGGGTGATCTCGCCTTCGGTGACGAAGCTTCCAGCGATGAGCCCGAGCCGTGGCGCCCGGAAGGTCGCCCGGACCTCGGCCACACCGAGGATGTCCTCAACCTCGTCGGGGGCCAACGAGCCGACCAACATCTGCTCGATGTCGTCGAGCAGCTCGTAGATGATCTGATAGGTGCGAACCTCGACTCCGGCCGCTTCTGCGGCCTTCCGGCTCTTGGAATCCGGCC
This sequence comes from Acidimicrobiia bacterium, assembly GCA_029862065.1. Taxonomy (GTDB): domain Bacteria; phylum Actinomycetota; class Acidimicrobiia; order Spongiisociales; family SHLN01; genus SHLN01. The sequence goes on from JAOTYB010000107.1 coordinate 5,624, forward strand.
TGACGCCGAATCCGATGATGATCGCCTGGGAAGCGTCGGCCAGCAGGACATCGCTTTCGGTGATCCCGCCAACCCCGGAGGAGACCACGGTGACCTTGCCGCCCTCCCGGCCGATCTGAGAGATCTTCTCGCGAATAGCTTCGAGCGACCCGGTGACGTCTGCCTTGACGATGAGGCGGAGCTCGGCGTCGTCGGCGGTCCTGAGCTCCTCCAACAGGTCGGTCATCCGCTCTTGAGCGGTGGGGACCACCAGGTTCTTCGCCCGCAACTCCTCCAACGCCTCAGACGCCAGTTTCCGAGCCGTCTTGTCGTCTGGCGCCACCTGGAATCGATCGCCGGCGTTTGGTACGTCCGACCATCCCATGATGAGGACCGGTGTCGACGGGCCGGCTTCCTTCAGCTGGGCGCCGGTCGAATCCATCATTGCCCGTACCCGCCCGGCTACCGCTCCCGCCACAAGCACATCGCCCGTGCGGAGCGTTCCTCGCTGGATGATGACGGTAGCCACCGGACCCCGACCCTTGTCCAGGTTGCTCTCGATGACGACACCTTCCGGGTTGGCAGTTGGATTTGACTTGAGATCCTCAATCTCGGCCGAAAGCTCGACTAGCTCCAGCAACTGATCGATGCCGTCGCCGGTGAGCGCCGATACCTCGGCGTTGACGACGTCGCCGCCGAGGTCCTCGACAACAATCTCGTGCTCCGTGAGCTGTGCCCGGACGGAGACGGGATCGGCCTCGGGGAGATCCATTTTGTTGACGGCCACGATGATGGGCACACCGGCAGCCTTGGCATGACTGATGGCCTCGGCCGTCTGAGGCATAACGCCGTCGTTAGCCGCCACCACCAGAATCACAATGTCGGTGACGTTGGCGCCGCGAGCCCGCAGCGAAGTGAACGCCTCGTGACCGGGCGTGTCGATGAAGGTGATCTTCCGGCCATCGGCCCGGGTGACCTGGTAGGCACCAATGTGCTGGGTGATGCCTCCGGCCTCGCCTGCCACGACGTCGGTGGAGCGAATGGTGTCGAGGAGCTGGGTCTTGCCGTGGTCGACGTGCCCCATGACTGTGACGACAGGTGGGCGCGATGCGAGCTGGGCGGGGGTGTCCTCATCGTGAACCTCGGCCCGGAGCGACACCACCTCGGCCACCTCGGCCACCTCGGGCTCGCCGACGGTGACGAGAAACCCAAAGGCCTCTGTGAGCGGCCCCAGGATGTGCTCAGGCACCGACTGGGCAGCCGCCGCCATCTCGCCCATTGCCATGATGGCCTTCACCAGGGCACCGGTAGGACGCCGCATGTGGGTGGCTAGCTCAGCGACGGTCACGCCGAAAGGAACTTCGAGCAATTCGAGCCCGCCCTCGGACAACACGCGTTCTGGCGCAGCGGGCCGGTCGGAGGCGTCCTCATCCTCCTCGGCTTCTGCCGCAGAGGCTGCCTCAGGCTCGGCTGTCGCGTCGCCCTCGGGCTCGGAACTTGCCGCTTCGGCCACTGTATCTCCGGCGGTCTCTTCCTGATAGGAGAGCTTGATCAAACCGGCTCCGTCATCGTCGACGCTTGACGAGGCGGTCTTGACTTCGAGGCCGAGTTCCTGGGCGCGTGCCAGTACCTCCTTGGACTCGAGTCCCAGGGCTCTGGCCAGCTC
>JAOTYB010000108.1 GCA_029862065.1 Acidimicrobiia bacterium
GGCATACACACCGACGCCACCCGTGAAGGGGGCGGCCAGCATGAGCCACCGGATCGGGGGTTTGCGCCACCCGTTGTCGACCGAAGCCTGCAGGACCCGCTTCATCTCGCCGAGAGGTTTGCGACCTCGCCTCGGTGTGAAGCCGATGTCGCGCATCAGGAAGAAGGCAGCCGCCAGTGTGATGGCAAGCATGATGGCCCGCAACACATAGGGGACGCCGAGGTTGGTGGCCTGAGCTACGAAGCCCCCGGCCACCGAGCCGACCAGCATGGCGGCCCCCATCGTGGTTTGGCCTTTGGCGAACACGCTTTCCAGGTCCCCGGTGAACTCCGAGGCGTTGAGGGCATCCACCAGCCAGGCCTCCACCGCCCCCGAGAAGAACGTGAACCCGAGCCCAATGAGGACCGAGGCGATCACCCACCCCCAGAAGGGAGCCTCGGCCGACCACATGAGGAGATACAGGAGGGTCGACAGAAGCAGGGTCACCGCACCCATCAGATATGAGGCGCGACGCCCGATCGTGTCGGCCACCACTCCGGTCGGCACCTCGAAAATCACCTGGCCGGCGGTGAATGCGGCATTGGCGCCAAACGCCTGGGCATTGTTCAGCCCGGCGTCGAGCAGAAACAACGTGTTGACCCCCCAGATGAACGAAGCAGACAACGTCGACAGCAGTGTTAGGAGGAGATAGGTGCGCTGGACGGCGCGGGCGGCCTCGGTCATTGGTGGACCCTAGCTTCGCCCGCCTGCCCTCCCCGAGACTGGAAGCGGCCCGTCGCGCTCGTATACTCCCTCACCATGCAAGGCGTTGTTCAGGTGTACGACCCCAGCACCGGTGTTGGCGTTATCGTTCGAGAAGACAATCGCGAGAAGGTGCTGTTACGTCCCGGCTCGCTCAAAGGCAGCATCTTTCGGATGCTGCGCCAGGGTCAGCGAGTCAACTTCGACCTCGAAACTGAAGAGGGCGTCGATTACGCCAAGCGGCTTCGCTTCGGCAGTGACGGGTACTAACCCGCCCGATGCACGCCTGGCCTGCCCGGCCTAGAGTCGAGACCAGCATCAGATCCGAGGAGGAACATTGGTCGAAGCGTTCGTGCTCATCCAGACAGAAGTAGGGAAAGCTGCATCAGTAGCCGCAGCCCTTGGCGACCTTGACGGCGTGGTCCGTTCGAGTGCGGTCACCGGGCCGTACGACGTGATCGTCGACGCCCAGGCCGAAGACATCGACGCCCTCGGCAAGCTAGTAGCGAGCAGTGTCCCGTCTGTTGCCGGCATCGTGCGCACCGTTACCTGCCCGGTGGTATCCCTCTAGCGAAGGGCTGACCGGACCAGGCCATCGAACAACTCGGTGTTGGCGACTCCAGTCGCCGCCCACAGCATCGGGAACATCGACCGGGAGGTGCACCCCGGCATGGTGTTTAGCTCGTTGATCAGAAAGCCGCGGCCGTCTTCTTCATAGAAGAAGTCGACCCGGGCCAGCCCTCGCACCCCCAGGGCCTCGAACGCCCGGCCTGCCAGTTGTCGCACCATGTCCGACTCCTCTTCGCCGAGCGGCGCCGGCACCAATAGTCCGGTGGCGTCATCTTGGTATTTTGCCTCGTAGTCGTACCAGTCGGCGGCCACAATCTCCCCTGGTACGGAGGTCTCGGGCCCGTCGAGGACGGCAACTTCGATTTCTCTGGCCGTTACTGCCTCCTCGATTATCGCCTTGTCTCCGAATTTGAAAGCGGTCGCAATTGCATCCGGCAGCTCGAAATCCTCGGCTACCCGACGAGTGCCCGCTGATGAGCCGAGGGCGGCCGGTTTCACAAACAGGGGAAGGCCCAATTCGGCAACCAGGCGTTGATCGGTATCCGGGTGGTAGTCGTCCAGTGAGATAGCAATCGACCGCGCCAGCGGCAGGCCCGCCTGAGCGAACAGCCGGTTGGCGACGTCTTTGTCCATGGCGGCGGCAGATGCCAGGACGCCAGCTCCGACATAGGGCACTCCTACCACCTCAAGCAGCCCCTGCACGGTCCCATCCTCTCCGAAGGGGCCATGCAACACCGGAAACACGACATCGAACCCCAGCGTTCTGCCGTCAGCTTCGAGGATGCCGGAAGGGACGGCCAACGAAGCCGGTGGCCCGTCCGCTACGAGTGGCCCGGCCCCCCGATCAACCAGATGCCATCCGCCACCCGAGTCAATCCCAACGAGCACAACCGAGTGGCCGGCGGCAGTCAACGAGTCGGCCACAGTTGCAGCTGACTCGCAAGAAACCTCATGTTCGGCCGATTTTCCTCCGAAAAGGACTAGTACCCCAGACATGCCCCGAGATTACCGGTTGGGACGGGATGGATCACAACATCTACAGCGAGATGTCCAACTTGCGCCCGAAGCGGCGCTCCGGTCGGTCGCGCAAGGAACAGGACAATCGACCTCCTGACGAGGCCGCAGCTGAAAAGGCGAGCCGACCCATGACCACAACCGCCCCGCCCGCTACAGCACCCCCCGAGGCGGTGGCTTCCCCGGTCTCGCAATCGGTTACCGAACCAGCCACCCAGCCGGTCGAGTCCACCCTCAACGCCGGAAGTGGCCAGTTGTCCGCCAGCCTCGAGCATCTGCGGCGGCGCTCCACAATTCGCACCCAGGCGGTCCCCGATGTGCCCCAGGCACCCCCTGCTCCGCCACCGGTGGCCGCCGGACCGGGGCCCGCCGCACCGCCTACCCCGGCGCCAGAAGAAGACAGCGACCTCAGAAAGCCGAGCCGTCGAGAGCGGCGCAAAGACCGGGCCGATCGTCGGTCCGCCGAGAATGCCGACGGTCGCCTCGCCAAACGAGCCCGCAGGCGATCCGAAGCTGCCGAGCAGAGCGATCCGCCTCGGGTCGCCCCGGCACCCGATCCCGTGGTGGCCACCGCTGAGCCGGAAACAACCGGACCCGAGCCGCCAAGTGCCCATGCTCCCGGAACGCGAAAGGAACACCGCCGCGCTCGCAAGGCGGCGATTGCCGATGCCAAGCAGGAGGTGGCCACCCAGAAGCGAGCCGGCAAGCGGCTGGTTGCCGCCACCAAGCGGCGCTCCAAAACCAAGGACTACCTCGCTACCAAGATCCCAACCGGTGATTGGAGCCGTCGGAAATTCCGCGCTCATGTGAAGAACGCCAGGCAGGAAGCAAGATCTGAGCTGGTTGCGGTCCGGGCGGAGGAGAAAACCAAGCTGGTCGACGCCAAGGCGGCTCTCACAGCGGCCCGCCAGCGTGGATCGAGCGCCGTGGGTGGCCGCGCTCATCTGATCGACGCTCGCGTATGGTCAATTCGCCTCGGCCTGGTCGCCAGCTGGGCAGGGCTGGGGGCGATGGCCTTCGTCGCCTGGGAAGCCGGAAACCTTGGCCAGGACGACTATTGGATCCCGGTGGCCGCCGGGGCAGCTGCGGTATCTATTTTCACATTCACACCCTGGCGCACGCTCGGCTGGCGTCCCGTCAGCTCGCTGCTGGTGTTCCTATGGCTCGCCGTACTAGTGGGGGTGATGGTCGCCTCGGCCCCGTTCCACGAGTCCACCCTCAGCATGTTCATCGCCAGTGTGTGGATCGTCGTGTACGCGGCTGTCCTTCTCCCGATCACCGGATACGCCGCCGCCACAGCCTTGGTGGTCGCCGCGTTTGGTTTCGCTACCTCGATTGGCATGGCCCAGGTCAGCCAGGTGGAGCTCGGGCTGTTCGTGACTGGACTGGCCATGACGGCGTTGATCGCCGGGATCACGGTGCATGAGCTCCGTTCCCAAGCCATGCGGACCGCCGCCCGGCTGACCGAACTCGACGAGCAGAGCGAAGCCTTGGTCCGCCGCGAAAGCGAGATCCTCCAGTTGTACGAGGTGTCACGGACCATCGGAGCCGGCGAGAACATTGAAGAAGTGCTCCCCGAGCTGGTTGCTCGAACCGCCGGGTTCATCGGGGCCAAGGTGGGGCTGGTCATCCTGCACAAGCCACTCGAGGAGCAACTGGTCGCCCTGTCGCCCTTGTGGGTGGCGGGCCAGGCGCTTCAGGCGGAGGGATACCGGTTCGACGTGGGCGGGGAATCAACGGCCGGAATCGTGTTCGAATCCGGAGCCGTCCACGTACGCAACGAGCTCTCGGAAGAGGACATCGCCCGCGATCAGTTGTTGGCCGACCTGGGCGTCGAGCGAGTGGCAGCGGTGCCGCTGCTGGTGGAGGGCGTCACGATTGGCGTGTTGTTGGTCGCCGACAAAGCGGACGACTTCACCGAAGCCGATATCTCCGCCCTCGAGCTGCTGTCGACCCCCGCCGGCCTCGTCCTCAATCACTTGGCTCGCTACGAGGAGGCCCAGGACACCGGCCGCCGTATGAGCGAGCTGGCGCAACTGAAATCTGACTTCGTCTCGGTCGTCAGCCATGAGCTCCGTACCCCCCTTACATCGGTGATTGGGGCCCTCTCAACTCTGACACGGCCTGAGCTAGCACCAGACAACCCGGTAGCCATGAGCCTTCTCGACTCGGCCTCCAACCAGGCCAAACGTCTCAAGACGCTCATCGAGGACCTACTGACGGTCTCCAAGATCGACAACGAGGCTCTGCCGATTCGAGTGTCCCCCACCGACCTGGGCCAAGTTCTGTCCCGGATCGTCAGCACCGTCAGCGCATGGACCGAGCACGTCACGCTCGATCTCCCACCCAACTTGCCGCAGCTGGCCCTCGACCCGGATCACTTCGAGCGGGTCATCACCAATCTGCTCGACAACGCCCGCAAATATGCCAGCGACTCGCCGATCGAAATCACCGCCCGGGCGGTCGACGAAGAAGTGTGGGTCGCCGTGGTCGACCATGGGGAGGGCATCCCGTTTGAGTACGAGTCAACGATTTTCGAGCGGTTCACTCAAATCGAGCGGCCCGACACTCGCTTCAAAGGCGGCACGGGTCTCGGCCTGAACATTGCCAAGGACTTGACCGAAGCCATGCACGGGAGGGTGTGGCTCGAGCAGACACCCGAGGGAGGCGCCACCTTCACTCTGGCGTTTCCCCGGGCAGAACAAGACGAAGAATCCCGGACCGAGGTTGGCCGCGGGATGCTACTCGTCGACCCCAGCCGCGATCGCGTGGAAGCCCCCGTCAACGTGGACGACCTCACCGGAAGTGGCGACAGCCCAGTCGCTGAGTAGCACACACACCATCTTGGCCACAGGTTCGGGATCCCCGGTGTCCCAATGGAGCGGGGATCGGCGCTTCCATTCGTCGGCCAGCCCCTGGAACCCGGGAATCGATTTGGCGGCGACGGTGGCGAGCGGCCCGGCCGACACTGCGTTTACCCGAATGGAGTCGCCGCCCAGGTCCCTGGCGAGATACCGGACAATGGACACGAGCGCCGATTTGGCAACTCCCATCCAGTCGTAGATCGGCCATGCCTGTGAATTGTCGAAATCGAGCGTCACAACACTCCCCCCACCGGCTGATTGCATAAGCGAGCGAAGGCCGACGGTGAGTGTCTTGAGCGAAAACGCCGATGTCATGAACGCAATCTGAGCGCTCTCCGGTGGGGTGTTGAGGAAGTTCCCACCCAACGCATCCTCGGGGGCGTAGGCAATGGCGTGGAGTGCCCCATCGACGCCACCCCACCGGGTTTCGAGGTCGGCCACGAGCGCCAGCATGTGGTCGGGATCGTTGATGTCGAGCTCAATGACATCGGGCCGCGAGGGCAATCGCTCGGCTACCCGTTCGGTGAGCTTCATCCCCCGCCCGAACCCGGTAAGCACGATCTCAGCGCCTTGCTCGAGGGCCACCCTGGCCGTGTGCCAAGCGATGGAGGAGTCCGTGAGCACTCCCGTAATCACAAATCTCTTGCCGTCAAGCAGCACAGGTCCTCCCTCATCGCCGGGCGCAGCCATGCTACGTGCCCGAGCGCTCGGAGGGCGGGATGGCTAGAAACTCTCCCCGAAGGTCATGACCCCGCGAATGCCGAGTCCCATCACGAATAGCAGGAAGAGCCCCCACCGCAGCGCCGGTCGCTTCTGGAGCTGCCAGCGGTAGACGTAGCCGAATGTCAGTGTGAAGAGGATGACGAAGCCATAGAACATGTGCTGGCTTCCCGGCCGTCGGTCCTGCTGGTAGAGATAGACACCGGCCAGGATCTGCACCACCATCGCCGAGATGGCGGAGCCGCCCACCCACCAGTACCAGCGGGGAAGATCGCGGCCGCGAGCGGCCAGGGCCAGCGCTAGGACGGCGGCCAGGCCGCTGGCCCAGATCGCCACCCAGCCGAACGAAGTGTGAAATCCCTCCATCACGGCAGGCTACTTCTGTGGTTGGGCGGTAGCCTCCCCGCATGGCTCGAGTTGCGATCACCGGTGCACGCCTACTTGACGGCACCGGCAGTGATCCGGTCGACGGGCAGACCATTCTGTGGGAGGCCGGACAGATCAACTGGATCGGGCCCGACGCCGACGCTCTCCTCGGTCACGCGCTGCTCATTCCCGCCGAAGGAGGAACGGTGGTGCCGGGGCTCATCGATTCGCACGTGCACATCAGCCTTCCACCGACCATGGAGGGCATCTACGAGGTCGTCGAAGAGCCGGTGGCGCGCACGCTCATTCGGGCCGCCCACGGCGCCGGCCTCCTGCTGCGGGCGGGCATCACCACCGCTCGCGATGCCGGTTCTCGAGAAGGCGTGGCCATCGACGTGGCGGCCGCCCAGCGAGACGGTGACCTGGCAGGCGCCCGGATGCTGGCAGCCGGCCGGGCGCTGACTCCTCCCGACGGTCATGGTCAGGCAATCTCGGTGACAGTCCGCGGGGCGCAGGAAGTGTCCGATGCGGTGAGGGCCGAAGTAGAGCGGGGAGCCGATTTCATCAAGCTGATGCCGACCGGTGGTGTCCTGGGCGAGGGAGCCCACGGATTCGACGTGGTGATGACCGGTGACGAGATGCAGGCGGCCGTCGACACCGCCCACGAGCTCGAGGTGCATGTGGCCGCCCACGTGCACGGTCCAGAAGGCGTCGACCTGTCGCTGGAGGCTGGTGTCGACACCATTGAGCACGGGACGGGAGCAACCGCCGCCCAGTGCGAACAGATGAAGGAACAGGGCATCGCTCTTGTCCCCACCCTCGTCCCGCTTATTGCCATCAAGCAACGCGAGCTCGACCTGCCCCGGGCGCTGATGAAACGGGTCGACGAGATGATGGCCGTCCATTCCGATTCAGTGGCCGCCGCCATCGAAGTGGGCGTACGGGTGCTCCCCGGTACCGACGCCGGGACTCCCTTCAACGCCCCCGG
>JAOTYB010000109.1 GCA_029862065.1 Acidimicrobiia bacterium
GTGGTGGCGATGCCGAAGAAAAAGATGGCCGTGGCCATCACAAACGGACTAGTGGTGAACCCCATCGTGGTGGCGGCAGTGGCTGCCAGCAGCACGGTGGTGATGAGGGCGCTGGCCGTGCCCAGGCTCTCTTCGAGTCGGGGTGCCAGTAGGCCGCCCAGCAGGCCACCAACCCCCAGCGCCGCCAGCACCAGGCCGAAACCCAGGTCACTCAGTCCAACTTCGTCCTGGGCAAATAGCACGAGTATGGCAACCATCCCCGACACGACCAGGTTGTAGCCGCCGGCCATCAGGGCGGTCGCCCGCAAGACCCGGTGGTTCCACAGCCAGCGCACGCCCTCGGAGATGTCCTCCCGCATCGTGTTGGTTGACGGGGCTTCTTCGGCAGTGAAGGAGCCCCCGATGGTGAACACGAGGCCGGCCGCCACGAGAAAGGTCACGGCGTCGGCGGCTACCGGGAGGGCCACCGCCCCCAGGAAGAGCAGCGCTCCCAGCGGGGGCCCGATGAAGCTGTTGGCCACCCAGCGGGCGCCGACGAGGCGCCCGTTGGCCTTGCTGAGCGTGGAGGCGTCGACGATGGAGGGGAGAAAGGCTTCGGCGGCGGAATCGAAGATGGTTTCGGCCATCCCCACCAAGAACCCGACCAGGTAGAGGGCCAGGAGTGACGGGTCACCGGTAGCCAAGGCGATGGCCAGAAGACCGAGGGCGGCGGCCCGCACCAGGTCGGCGCTGATCATGAGGCGGCGGCGGTCTCTCCGGTCGACGATGACCCCGGCGGGGAGGGCAAACAACAGCCAGGGCAGGCGTAGCGAGAAGGCCAGCACCGAAACCGCGATCGGGTCGCGGGTGAGGGAGGCCACGATGAGCGGGAATGCCGCAAACACCATTCCATCCCCGAGGTTGGAGATGGTCGAGGCCGTCCATAGCCGCGTAAAGCGCGAATCCATCGCCGCACCTTACGATCCCGGTCTCTCCGTGGTGTCTCACCTTCTAGGGTCGGGCACCATGATCGAGTATCGGACAACGCCCAAGACCGCCGACGAGAAGGAAACCCTGGTGGCGTTCCTCAATAACCAGCGGGCCATCCTGGCGTGGAAACTGGATGGCCTGTCGCGAGAAGAGGCGGTCCGGCCGATGGTGTCCTCCGGCACCAGCCTGCTCGGAGTGGTCAGCCACATGGCCACTGTGGAGTTGCATTGGTTCGGCGAAATCGCCGCCGAAGGGGCCTATGAGCTTCCCGGGGAGATGGCGAAGTGGTTCGGGCGGATCCGTGAGCGGTGGGAGTCGGGTCAAGACGATGACGCCGAATTCCGAGTGGACGCCGGCGAAACCGTCGAAGAGATCCTCGGGTACTACGAAACGGCCATCGGGATCGCCAACGCCATCGTCGAGGCCCATGATCTTGAGCATGTGGGTGCCAGGGACTCGTGACCGAGTCGTCGAAGGAAGTAGGCGAGAACGGCGCGGTGGTGGGCCTCAAAGAGGTGGGTAAAGGTCTTCTGAGCCTCAGACTCAATCATGGTTCTCACCAGCCCCAATGATCTATGTCCGACTTCCAGTATTGGTTACCGGTTGGCACCGCGCCAGGGCCGGATGGCGTCTAGATCGGACGGTTCAGTTGCCGGAGAGGCTGCGGTCAGCCCAGGGGGACGAGGAACACCTCGTCGCCGAAGTCGCCGTAGATCTCGTCGAGTTCTGCCTCTTGCGATGAGTCGGAGGCTGCCAGCACCAGCACCTGCCGGTCGGACACCCGCACCGACCCGTAGGCACCGGGGACCAGAGTGTTGTCGAGCAGCGACTGAAACGCCGCCGCCAACTCCTGGGCGTCCTCGGCCCGGTCACCCAAGAAGACGTATGCGAGGACGACGTCCTCGCCCGAAGCGTGTACTTCCAGACGGTCGGCCGCCCAGCCCAGCACCGCCGGATTGGCCAGCTGGCCTTCGAGCACCTGGCCAAGCAAGATTCTCAGTCGGCCCACCCCGAGGGTCCCCTCACCCTGGACTGGCTGGTACGAGGGGAGGGACAACCGGGGGAGCTCGAGAGTGGGGATCTCGGTATCGGCTTCGGGGATGATCATCGCTTCGCTCGAGACGGGCAGTGAGGTCAGCTCCGTGAGATCAGCGAAGAAGCCGTCTACGGTTTGATAGTCGAGCCCCTGCAGAAACCGCACCCCGTCACCACCCGGTTGGGAAAGACTGTCGAACACGTAGCCGGGCGTGCCGCCCCGGATGGCGGCCGCACCTTCGGAGGCATTCAACCGCCCTTCCTCGTAGGCGAACTCGTCGGCCTGGCTCAACTCGCCGATGAAACGGCGGGCAACCCGCTCAGCGTCGCCGTCGACCAGCGCCGTGTAGACGTAGCCCAGGTCACCGTCGAGTCGACCGGTGTCGACTGCGCCAAAGTGCTGCCGTTGCAAGGCGTGCACCAGCTCGTGGACCACCACCGACTCAACGTACGGATCGATGCCGGCGCCGGCCCGCACCAGGACGCGATTGGCTTCCGCGTCATAGATGGCGACGCTCGTCTGAAGGAGGCGCGTGGTGGCGGTGCCGGCATCGACCCCCTCCGGCAGGAGACCCAGCAGCTGGAGCCACCTGCTGTGGGTGTCGGGGGGACCGCCGGTGAGCTCGGCGACCCGCATCTGGTAGTCGGGGTCGGCGATGATCTGAACGGAGACCGGTTGGAGAAAGTCGAGCTGTCGCAGACGAGACACCGATCTGGCCAGCAGCTCGAGATCGAGCTCGGCCAGCAGCTGGTCGGTCACCACCAATGAGGGGGTAGAGAATGGCACCGTCGATGCTGTGGTTTCGGTGCTGGGGGAGCTGGTGCAGGCCGCGGCGGCGACAATGATGAGCGCGCCGGCCAGGAAGCGCACCGGCTTAGCCCTCCAACAGCTTGTGAATGGCCGGCCGGAGTATGTCGGGAAGGCTCGACAACCCGGCGTCGGCCTCCTCCCGGGCCTGGGCCAGCTGGTCCTTGATACCGTCCAGTTGAGCCTGCAGGGACTCAACCGCTCCTTCGAGCTCGATGATGCGTTTCACCCCTTCCAGGTTTATGCCGGCTTGAGTGAGCGTCTGAATGGCGCGCAGGCGTTCGAGATCCTGTTCCGAATAGCGGCGGGTTCCCCCCGGGGTGCGGTAGGGGTTGAGGAGCCCGCGACGCTCGTAGATACGCAGCGTTTGGGGGTGAATCCCGGCCAGCTCGGCTGCCACCGAGATGATGTAGACGGCTTCTTCCCGGCTCATGACACCCCCAGATGTGATCGGACATCGTCCGGCTCCCGAGTCTTCAGTTGCTCGAGCAACTCGCGGGTTTCCTTGTCGAGCTCGTCGGGCACCGCTACCTCAATGGTGGCGAGCAAGTCGCCGGTGCCCTTCTTGGCCGTCGCCACGCCCTTGCCCTTGATGCGGAAGGTCTTGCCGCTGTCGCTCCCTGCCGGGATGCGCAGCGTCACCCGGCCGTCGAGCGTCGGGACGGTGACGTCAGCTCCCAGCGCAGCTTCGGTGAATGTCACGGGGACGGTGATGCGAAGGTCGTTCTTGCGGCGAGTGAAGAGCGGATGGCGGCCGACATGCACCCGGACATGGAGGTCGCCGGGCGGGCCGCCGTTGCGGCCGGGTGATCCTTTGCGGGGCACCCGGATGGTGGCCCCGTTCTTGATGCCAGAGGGGATCCGGACCTTGATCGAGCGGACCCGGTGCTCGGTGCCGACGCCGTTGCAGGTGTGGCAGGGAGTGGTGACGGTGCGGCCGGTGCCGTGGCACACGTCGCAGGTCTGGCTGATCGAGAACATTCCCTGGCCCAGGGCGATCGATCCCCGGCCCCCACAGCGAGGGCAGGTCGAAGTGGCGGTGCCCGGTTCGGCGCCGCTCCCCCGGCAGGTCCGGCACACGCTGGCGCCATCGACCGCCACCGTGGTGGTGGTTCCGGATATGGCCTCGGTAAACGCCAGATTGACTGTGCTGTAAAGGTGCTCGCCCTGGATGGGTCCGCTGCCCTGGGCACCCCGGCCACCGAACAGATCGCCAAAGCCACCCCCGCCGCCGAACAAATCGCTGAGATCCTCAACCCGGAATCCACCGCCTGCCCCGGTCGGCCCGCCGGGTCCGGGGCCGAAGCCACCCCCGGAGGCATAGAGCTCCCGAGCCTCGTCGTACTCGCTTCGCTTCTTTTTGTCAGACAACACGGAATAGGCGTGCGAGACCTCCTTGAACTTCTCCTCAGCGACCACGTTCCCGGGGTTGGTGTCCGGGTGATATTGCTGGGCGAGTTTGCGATAGGCCTTCTTGATGTCACCGGCTGAGGCGGACTTGGGGACGCCGAGCGTGGCGTAGAAGTCCTTCTCGAACCACTCCCTATCCATCAGCGGTCAGTGGGTCCTCGCCCACCGCCACCAGGGCCGCCCGCAGCACCCGACCTCCGAGGAGATACCCGCGGCGCACCTCGCCGACGACCACCGGGTGCTCCGGGTTGCCAGACATGGTTACTGCCTCGTGGATCTCCGGATCGAAGACTTCACCGACGGTCTGGATTACTTCCAGGCCTTCCTTGGCCAGCGCGTCGATCAGTTGCTGGCGGGTGCCGTTCACTCCGCCAAGCAGGTTGGCTTCGCTTTCGGTGGCTGGTTCGTGGGCCACCGCCAGATCGAAGCTGTCGAGCACCGGCAACAGGCCGGCAATCACCCGCGAACTAGCGCGTTCGACGTTCTCGGTCAGCTCACGTTGCGTTCGCTTTCGATAGTTGTCGAAGTCGGCGGCGACCCGTTTCAGGTCTTCCAGGTAGGCCTGGGCATCCTGGCTGGCCACCGACAGTTCGGCGGCCAGCAGGTCACGAGCCTCGGCGGGGTCCTCCGGCAGCAGCAAGGGCAGCTCGGCGGCGTCCTCCTCGGCTACGGGAGCGGCGTCGGTAGGTCGGTCGGCCATTACTCGTCCTCGTCGACGATTTCGGCGTCCACGACCTCATCGTCGTCTTCCGGAGCCTCGCCCGACGCAGCCTGGGCCTCGGCAGCCGCCGCTTCGTTTATCCGCTGGCCGAACACCTGGGAGGCGGCGATAAGCGCATCGGCCTTCTCTCCCAACTCGCCGGCCTCGGCCTCCTCGTTGCCCAGCACGGCCTTCAGCTCGGTGAGCTTCTGGTTGATGTCGTCCTTCTCCTCGTCGGAGAGGAGCTCCTCGTGCTCCTTGAGCAGCTTGTCGGTCTGATAGGCGACGTTGTCGGCGTTGTTGCGGGCCTCGACGGCCTCGAAGCGGGCGCGGTCTTCCTCGGCGTGGGCTTCGGCCTCGGCCATCATGCGATCGATCTCGTCTTGAGACAGGGCGGTCCCGCCGGTGATGGTCATTGCCTGGCTCTTGCCGGTTCCCAAGTCCTTGGCATTCACCGACACGATGCCGTTGGCATCGATGTCGAAGGTCACCTCGATCTGCGGGGTGCCTCGCATGGCCGGGGGAATCCCGGTCAGCTTGAAGCGCCCGAGCGACTTGTTGTACTGGGCCATCTCGCGCTCACCCTGCAGCACGTTGATCTCCACTTCGGGCTGGTTGTCGGCGTCGGTGGTGAAGATCTGCGACTTGCGGGTCGGGATCGTCGTGTTGCGTTCAATCATCTTGGTGCTGACTCCGCCCTTGGTCTCGATACCGAGAGTGAGGGGAGTGACGTCGAGCAGGAGGATGTCTTTGACATCACCCTTCAACACGCCGGCCTGCAAGGCAGCCCCGGCGGCAACTACCTCGTCGGGGTTCACGCCCTTGTGGGGGTCCTTGCCGGTGAGCTCCTTGACCAGCTCCTGGATGGCCGGCATCCGGATGGAGCCGCCGACCATGATGATGTGGTCAAGGTCACCGACCTTCAGGCCGGCATCCTTGACGGCCTGATGGAACGGCGCCTTGGTGCGCTCGACCAGCTCTTCGGTCATCTTCTGGAACTCCGAGCGGGTCAGGTTCTTCTGCAGGTGCAGGGGACCGGCGTCCGAGGCCGTGATGAATGGCAGGTTGATCTCGGTCGCCTGGGCGCTCGACAGCTCGATCTTGGCCTTCTCCGCAGCCTCCTGGAGGCGCTGGAGGGCCATGGGGTCGGCCGACAGGTCGACGCCGTAGTCGTTCTTGAACTCGGTGACCATCCAGTCGACGATCGCCTGGTCCCAATCGTCGCCCCCCAGCTTGGTGTCGCCCGACGTGGACTTCACCTCGAAGACGCCCTCACCGATCTCGAGGACGGAGACATCGAAGGTGCCGCCGCCGAGGTCGTAGACGAGAATGGTCTGGTCGTGGGCTTCCTTGTCGAGCCCATAGGCGAGTGCGGCCGCCGTTGGCTCATTGATGATGCGAAGCACCTCGAGCCCGGCGATGGCGCCGGCTTCTTTGGTGGCCTGGCGCTGGGCGTCGCCGAAGTAGGCGGGGACGGTGATGACCGCTTCGGTGACCGGCTGGCCGAGAAAGGCCTCAGCATCGCGCTTGAGCTTTTGCAGAATGCGGGCCGAGATCTCCTGAGCGGTGTAGTCCTTCTGGTCGACCTTGATGCTCCAGTTGCTGCCGATGTGGCGCTTGACGGAGCGGATGGTCCGGTCGGGGTTGGTGATGGCCTGGCGCTTGGCAACCTCGCCAACCAGGACTTCTTCGTTCTTCGAGAAGGCCACGACCGACGGGGTCGTGCGGTGGCCTTCGGCATTGGCGATGACGGTGGCCTCGCCACCCTCCATCGTCGCAATGACGCTGTTCGTCGTTCCTAAGTCAATTCCACAGCACGTGACATGCGTTTCTCCAGATCTCTAGGTCTACAGGAGATTATAACAAAACCTGAGTCTATGACAAGCAGATTTTCTGGTATCGGTTACAGGTGTTGGCGCCAGGAGTGAATGGGCCGATAGCTCAGCAACTGACTGGCTTTTTCGACCGATAGGAGGGTTTCGTGCTCGCCCAGTTGCTTGCGAATCGGCACCGTGGGGAACACCGCCGCCATCAGGTCGCGGCTAGGGGTTGGCATGCAGGTGTCGGCCGCCGCGACCAAGAAATTCTCCGAACCTTGGGTCGGGGCGGCCAGCGCCAGCCGGGTGGCTGAGGCGACGTCGCGGGCGTCAACGTAGCCCCACAGATTCCACTGCCGGATGCCCGGGTCCTCCCAATAGCTCGGGAACGCCTGGTAGTCATCGACCTCCATGATGTTCGAGTACCGCAACCCGACGAATGGGATGCCGCTCCAGCGAGCGAATTGCTGGGCCATCTCCTCCCCAAGCAACTTGGACAGGGCGTAGTGGAACTCCGGGA
>JAOTYB010000110.1 GCA_029862065.1 Acidimicrobiia bacterium
GGACACAGGGACAAACAAAGGGGCTGGTGGTACGGCCTGGGAAAACCAGGCCCGACTCCCGCGTTGGCTGCGTGAGACAAGTCACCGGGGGGCCGAACCCACCCGGGCTGAGCTCAATCCCAACTCACTACCCTCACCGGATGGACATCACACCAACTCCTCGCGCCGCCGATCTCGACACCCGTGTCCGGGCCTTCATGGCCGAACACGTCTACCCCAACGAAGCCAGCTTCGAGCAGGAGATCGTCGACTCCGGCGACCCCCTCCACATTCCCCCGCTCCTGGATGAGCTGAAAGCCATCGCCAAGGCCGATGGGCTGTGGAACCTCTTCCTTCCCGATGAGCGATTCGGCCCCGGCCTCACCAACGTCGAGTACGCACCGCTGGCCGAGATCATGGGAGGCGTGTGGTGGGCCTCGGAGGTGTTCAACTGTTCGGCCCCCGATACCGGGAACATGGAGATCCTGGCCGAGTTCGGGACCCCCGACCAGCAGGACCGCTGGCTCCAACCCCTCCTTGACGGTGAGATTCGCTCCTGCTTCGCCATGACCGAGCCCGATGTCGCCAGCTCGGACGCTCGTAATATCGAAGCCCGTATCGAACGCGACGGCGACGACTACGTCATCAACGGTCGCAAGTGGTGGACCAGCAACGCCATCAACCCCCGGGCCAAGGTGGCCATCTTCATGGGCGTGACCGACCCAGACGGACCGCCCTATCAGCGCCAGAGCCAGGTGTTGGTCCCGATGGACGCCCCGGGCGTGAAGGTGGTCCGCCCCATGCTGGTGTTCGGGTTCGACGACGGGTACACGGGCCATCCGGAAGTCACGTTCACGGATGTGCGGGTGCCGGTCACCAACCTCATCGGCGCCGAGGGGGCGGGCTTTGCCATCGCCCAGGCACGACTCGGGCCCGGGCGGATCCACCACTGTATGCGCCTCATCGGAGCCGCCGAACGGGGCCTGGAGCTCATGTGCAAACGGGTGCTGGCTCGGGAGGCCTTTGGCGGCCCGCTGGCCGACCAGGGCGTGATCCAGGATTGGATTGCCGAATCGCGCATTCGGATCGAGCAGTCCCGCCTTCTCACCCTCAAAGCGGCGTGGATGATGGACACCGTCGGCAAGAAGGCAGCCCGCATCGAGATCTCGGCCATCAAGGTGGCGGCCGTCGACGCGGCCATCTATGTGCTCGACAGGGCGATTCAGGCTCATGGCGGCATGGGAGTCAGCCAGGACACCCCCCTGGCCCGGCTGTATGCCTATGCCCGCACGCTGAGGCTGGCAGATGGGCCGGATGAGGTGCATAAGCGCTCGATCGCCCGGAGGGAGCTGCGCAAACATCAAGTGTGAACGCCCCGCGAACGACCCTTCCGCTCACCGTCCTTTGGCCCTGATCGACCAGGGGAGAGCGGGCAATACTGAAAACACCCGTTTAGACCTAGGAGAGAGACAGTGACATCCGCCCACATTGTGGTGGACGGCAATGAAGCCGCCGCCCGAGTAGCCCATGCCCTCTCTGAAGTCATAGCCATTTATCCGATCACCCCTGCCTCGGCCATGGGCGAACTGGCCGATGCTTGGTCGCAGCGCAATGAGCCAAACATCTGGGGCACGGTCCCCGAAGTGGTGGCGATGCAGAGTGAGGCCGGTGCCGCCGGGGCCCTCCACGGGTCGCTGCAGGCCGGAGCCCTCACCACTACTTTCACGGCATCCCAAGGCCTGTTGCTCATGCTGCCCAACATGTACAAGATCGCTGGTGAGCTCACGCCGGCAGTGATCCACGTGGCAGCTCGCACCATCGCCACCCACGCCCTCAGCATCTTCGGTGACCACAGTGACGTCATGGGGGCCCGCCAGACCGGGTTCGCAATGCTCAGCTCGGCCTCGGTCCAGGAGGCCCAGGACCTGGCCCTCATCGCCCACTCGGTCACGCTCAAAACCCGGGTGCCGTTCCTTCACTTCTTCGACGGATTCCGCACCTCCCACGAAGTCATGAAGATCGAGGGGCTCGACCCGGCGACCCTCCACGCCATGGTGGACGACCATTTGATTTCCGACCACCGCACCCGGGCGCTCAGCCCCAACCAACCATCTCTGCGAGGCACCGCCCAGAACCCCGACGTCTTCTTCCAGGCCCGGGAGGCCGCCAATCCGTTCTACTCGGCGGTGGCTCCCGCGGTCATCGAAGCCTTCGAGGCCTTTGGAGCCCTGACAGGCCGCCACTATCGGTTGTTCGACTACCACGGTGCCCCCGACGCCGACCGTGTGCTCATCCTGATGGGCTCCGGAAGCGGGGCCGCCACCGAAGCCGTCGACGAGCTCAACCGCCGCGGCGAAAAGGTCGGCGTGATAACGGTTCACCTCTATCGGCCGTTCTCCGCCGATCACCTGCTCGAGGCGCTTCCGGACTCCGCCACCAAGGTGGTCGTACTCGACCGGACCAAGGAGCCGGGGGCGGTCGGCGAGCCGCTCTATCAGGACGTCGTGGCCGCCCTCCACGAAACCGGACGGAGCGAGGTCTCGGTGATCGGTGGCCGCTACGGCCTGTCCGGCAAGGAGTTCACACCGCCGATGGTGATGGCAACACTGGCCGAGGCCGCCAACGGCGACCCCCAGCGTCACTTCACCGTCGGGATCACCGATGATGTCTCGGGACTAAGCCTGTCAGTAGACGAGGAGTGGGCCGAGCCCGACGACGTCGTCCAAGCCGTCTTCTACGGATTGGGATCGGACGGCACAGTGGGGGCCAACAAGAACTCGGTGAAAATAATCGGCACCCACACCGACCGGTATGCCCAGGGCCACTTTGTTTACGACTCCAAGAAGTCAGGGGCCATGACCGTGTCCCACCTGCGGTTCTCGCCCCGGCCGATCACCTCGACTTACCTCATCGAGAACGCCAACTTCGTGGCCTGCCACCAGTTCGGGTTCCTGGAGAAGCTCGACGTCCTCGACATCGCCGCCCCCGGTGCCACCTTCCTCCTGAACTCGCACTACGACGCCGACACCGTGTGGGAGCACCTCCCCGGGCATGTACAACAGGCCATTATCGAGAAGGAGCTCGACTTCTACGTCGTAGACGGCCACCGGGTAGCTCGCGAGGCGGAGCTGGGCGGCCGGATCAACACTGTTCTCCAGACCTGCTTCTTCGCCCTGTCAGAAATCGTGCCCAAGGAAGAAGCGATCGCCGCCATCAAGGACTCGATCAAGACCGCCTACGGCAAGCTGGGCGAGGTTGTTCTGCAACGCAACTACCAGGCGGTCGACGCGGCCCTGGCGGGCATGGCCAAGGTCGAGGTGCCGGCAACGGTCACCTCCAGCACCGGTCTGGCCGCGGCGGTGCCCGAACACGCACCCGAGTTCGTGACCCGGGTGACCGGGATGATCATTGCCGGCCAGGGCGACCTGCTTCCGGTGAGCGCCCTGCCGGTCGACGGCACCTTCCCCACCGATACGGCGCAATGGGAGAAGCGGTCGATCGCCGAGGAAATCCCGATCTGGGACCCCAGCATCTGCATTGACTGTGGCCGGTGCGCACTGGTTTGTCCGCACGCGGCC
The DNA here is from genome assembly GCA_029862065.1 of Acidimicrobiia bacterium. Classification (GTDB taxonomy): domain Bacteria; phylum Actinomycetota; class Acidimicrobiia; order Spongiisociales; family SHLN01; genus SHLN01. Next base: position 3,558 of record JAOTYB010000110.1, read on the forward strand.
ATCCGGATGAAGGTGTACGACCCGGCGGAGCTGGGCAACGCCCCCGATACGTTCCAGACCAAGGAGTGGAGCGGCAAGGACTTCCCCGGCAAGCAGATGACCATCCAGGTGGCACCGCAGGACTGCACCGGCTGTGGCGTGTGCGTCGATGTCTGTCCCGCCCACAGCAAAGAAGTGGTCAAGCACAAGTCGATCAACATGGCGCCCGAGGGCGAGCACATGGCAGCCGAGAAGGAGAACTTCGACTTCTTCCTCGAGCTTCCGGAGCTCGACCGCACCGAGGTGAAGGTTGACTCCATCAAGGGCTCGCAACTGCTGGAGCCGCTGTTTGAGTTCTCCGGCGCCTGCTCGGGCTGTGGAGAGACGCCCTATCTCAAGCTGCTCTCCCAGATGTACGGCGATCGCATCCTCATCGCCAACGCCACCGGATGCTCGTCCATCTACGGGGCCAACCTGCCGACGACGCCGTGGGCCCAGGACGCCGAAGGCCGCGGCCCGGCCTGGTCGAACTCGTTGTTCGAGGACAATGCCGAGTTCGGCCTCGGCATGCGCCTGGCACTCGATGGCCACACCCGGACCGCCCGCCAGCTGCTCACCGAGCTGGCTCCGCACGTCGGGGACCTGGCGGCTGAGATACTGGATGCCGACCAGAGCGACGAGTCGGGCCTGCAGAAGCAGCGCGACAGGATTGAGCAACTCACCACCGTGCTGGCCTCTCTCGACGAGCCGGGCGCCCGCCAGCTCGAACCGGTTGTCGACTACCTGGTGGACATGGGCGTGTGGATCGTCGGAGGCGACGGGTGGGCCTACGACATCGGCTTCGGTGGCCTCGACCACGTCATGGCCCTCGGCCGCAACGTCAACATCCTGGTGCTCGACACCGAGGTCTACTCAAATACTGGCGGCCAGGCGTCGAAGGCCACGCCCCGGGCGGCCGTGGCCAAGTTCGCGTCCGGCGGCAAGGCGACGGGCAAGAAGGACCTCGGCATGATCGCCCAGTCCTACGGCAATGTCTACGTTGCCCAGATCGCCATGGGAGCCAACATGAACCAGGTGGTCAAGGCCTTCGCCGAAGCTGAGGCCCACCAGGGCACGTCGCTCATCATCGCCTTCAGCCCGTGCATTGCCCACGGCATCGATATGGGCACGATGATGACGCATCAGAAAGCGGCGGCCGAGAGCGGCTACTGGCCCCTCTACCGCTACGACCCGTCGGCCGAGGCCCAGGGCAAACCCGGACTGCGCCTCGATAGTCGAGAACCCACCATCTCGTTCAAGGAGTTTGCGGCCAAGGAAGGCCGGTTCGCCATGCTGGCTCGGGCCAATCCCGAGCATGCCGATGAACTGGCGAAGCAAGCCCAGGCCGACATCGACAACCGCTGGCAACTGTATGAGCAAATGGTCAACGTGCACCGCACGGCCGTCTTCGAGGATTTGGAGGAAGGGGAATGAATCTCACAACCAGGTATCTCGGCCTCGAACTGGCCAATCCGATAATCGCATCATCCTCGCCGCTCACCCGCACCGTTGAGTCGCTGCAGCAACTGGAAGCGGCCGGGGCGGCGGCGGTGGTGCTCCCGTCGTTGTTCGAGGAGCAGATCGAGCACGAGGCGATGGCTGCCCACGAGGCCATGATCTACGGATCAGAGATCTCGGCGGAATCGGTGGGCGGCTACTTCCCGCAGATGGACGCCTACAACACCGGCGCGACTGACTATCTCGACAAGCTGCGGGCCGCCCGCCAGGCTCTCACCATTCCGGTGATCGCCAGTCTCAACGGTGACTCGGCCGGTGGATGGACCCTGTACGCCAGGATCATCGAAGACGCCGGGGCCGACGCCCTCGAGTTGAACATCTATCGAGTGGCCGGCGAGATCGACTACCCGGGCGCCCATATTGAGGAGGACTACCTGCGGCTGGTCACCCGGGTCCGGGAGGCGGTCTCCATCCCGTTGGCGGTCAAGGTCGGGCCCTATTTCAGCTCCATGGCCAATATGGCCAAGAAACTGGTCGACGCCGGGGCCGACGGGCTCGTGCTCTTCAACCGCTTCTACCAGCCCGACATCCTGCTGGACACGCTCACCGTTGAGCCAAACGTGGTGCTGTCGACCTCGAGCGAGCTGCGCCTGGTATTGCGGTGGATGGCCATCCTCCATGGACGCATCGATGCCTCGCTGGGAGCCACCACCGGAGTCCACACCGCCGAGGACGTGTTGAAGCTGGTTCTGGCCGGAGCGGACACAACGATGATGGCCTCGGCGTTGCTCAAGAACGGGCCCGGGCACATCAGCGTGGTGCTGGAGGGCGTTGGCAACTGGCTGGACGAACGCGGGTATGAATCGCTCGACCAGGCCCGGGGGAGTCTCAGCCAACAGTCGAGTCCCAACCCCAGTGCGTTCGAGCGCAGCAACTACATGCACGCTCTCATCGACTACAGCTCCAAGCACTGAGGGACGGCAGGCGATTTGGTGGCCTGGTGGGGGTTCTCGCCGCCAAAAAAGTTGCCAGCAAGCGCGAGGAAGGTCTCGACGGAGCCTCGGACAGCGGCATCGCCGCCACGATTCCGCAAGGCGAGCAGCTCATGATCGGTCTCAGCGACCGCCGGATGCTGTTCTTCAAGATCGGCGCCATGAGCGGCAACCCCAAGGATTGGCGACCTCAGTGGAGCTCCGCGACGTCCACGAGCTGAGCCTCGAGAAGCACAAAATGACCTATTTCGTTGGTGATGACCTTCAACGACAACTCCGCTCGCATGTTCGAGTGCGTGAAGCTGAGCAAGCCCCACGACCTGGTTGACGCCTTCGACAAGTACAAGGGCTCTAAGGCTGCCTAATCCTGAGCGGGCACGAGATTAGCCTCGCCAGGAATGCCGTGGGTGATGAGCGTGAACGCCAGTAGGGCCGCCGATATGGCCAGCGGCTCGTAGGCGGTCAGCCGGCGCTCGGCCCCTTCAATTGATGCCACTCTGGTTCCGTGGCTGCGCAGTAACCAGTCGCTGGGACGCCGGATTCCAACTCGGCCGGTCGGAACGAGCGCCAGTCCGTAGTCCTTGCCGTTGAGCCCGTAGCTGTGCCTGGCGTACAGGGGTGAGGAGACGGCCACCTTGCCATCGTCGGCCAGGATGATCGGGACGATGTGGCGGCCCCGGGTGGTCGCCTTGATCCGCCACTCCGTGCCGTCGCTCAGCTGGACCCGGCGGCCGGGCCCCAGGAAAATCCGAACCGGCCCGTCGCGCCCCAGTCGGGCGAGCGCTCCGTCAGGGCCGACCAGTTCCTCAACCGGGAATTGCCAGCGGCCTACCCGGCGCAGCTGGACGGTCCCGACGATTGACCGGCTGACAGTTATGGGCATACCCATAAGAAAAGAGTACGAGGGTACGGGGCACGGGTCTGGGGCCGAAGGTCCTCACTCAACCGCCCGAGGCCAACCGATGGAGTGCGAACCGGCCTGGCAGGCCCTTGAGCTCTACGTCGGCGATGCTTTCGAATCCGAGACTCGACCCGAGAGTTGCCTGACAGACTGCGTCGGAAACCAGCGTCTCCCCGGCCTGGGCGTGGCCCATGATCCTCGCCGCAACGTTGACGGCGATGCCGGAAACATCGTCGCCACGGACATCGACATCACCGACATGAATGCCCACACGAATATCCATCCGCTTTGGCGCCAACGCTTCTCGGATCGACT
>JAOTYB010000111.1 GCA_029862065.1 Acidimicrobiia bacterium
TGCTGTACGGCGGGCGGGTATGGAAGGACGATCCCGGGCCGGAGGCCTACGGGGCCGTCGATGAGGCAGTTTCCAGTCTCGGAGTCGTCCGCGCACTCGCCAGCAGCCCACTGGCCGAGCGGGTGCTGCAACTGGAACGTGACCTGTTTGTCGTCGGGGCCGAACTGGCGACCGCTCCCGAGAAACGCTCCAAGCTGGTGGACGGCATCAGCCTCACGACGGTGGCCATGGTCGAGCGCCTCGAAGCCGAGATCGACCGGGTGGTTGCCGAGCATCCGCTGCCCCAGGAGTTCATTGTGCCCGGGGAGAACCCGCTCGAAGCGGCCCTGGAAGTTGCCCGGGCGACCGTCCGCCGGGCTGAGCGGCGGGTCACCACCTATGCCCGGGCCGGGGGTCTCACCGACAGCCAGGTGCCGGTCTATCTCAACCGTCTGGCTGATCTGCTCTACGTCCTGGCCCGGTCGGTCGCCCCGACCTGGCAACCAACTCGTCCCAAGGAGGACTCATGATCGAGGTAAAGGCCGGGGGACCGGTTGGGGAGGCATCCGCCGATGTACTGGTGGTTCCCGTGCTGGGCGGCCGCAATTGGGGACCGGGCGCCGATTGGGTTGCCGACCAGCTCGGCGACTACCTCACCACTTATCTGGACGAGATCGACTTCCAGGGCAAGGCCGGCTCGGTGGCCTCGGTGCCGGTGCGCGACCGACTCGATTTCAAGAAGGTCTTGCTAGTGGGCCTCGGCGAGAACCCCGATGAAGAGCAACTCCGACAGGGCGCCGGCTCGGCCGGCAAGAAGGTGGCGCGAGATGCCTCGATCGCCACCACCCTCCACATGGTTGGCGATGATTCGGCGGCAGCCGTACTCGAAGGCCTGCTCTTGTCCCAGTATCGCTTTGACAAATACCGTACCGAGAAGAAGCCCTCCAAGCTGGAGCAGATAACCCTGCTGGACCTGGGGGACGAGGCGGCGGCGGCGGCTGCCCACCGGGCCCAGATCGTGGCCGAGGCCGTCAACCTGGCTCGCGACCTCATCAACGAGCCGCCGTCCGCCAAACCACCGTCGGCGCTGGTGGAGATGGCCCATCGGGTGGCCGGAGAAACCGGCCTCGATATTCGGGTGTACGACCCCGATCACTTCGAAGAGGAGGGCTTCGGGGGCCTGATCGGCGTAGCCGCCGGGTCCCATGAGCCGGCCGCCATGATCGTCTTGCGCCACGACCCGCCAGACCCGAAGGGGTTCATCGGTCTGGTCGGCAAGGGCATCGTGTTTGATTCCGGCGGGCTGTCGCTCAAGCCCCCGGCCGGGATGGAGAGCATGAAGACCGACATGTCCGGGGCTGCCGTGGTGATAGCCACCATGCAGGCCGTGGCCGCCCTGGGGCTGCCGGTCAAGGTGGTCGGCGTCACTCCGGTAACTGAGAACATGCCGGGCGGCGGGGCCCAACGGCCCGGTGATGTGCTCACTCCTCGCAACGGCAAGACCGTCGAAGTGCTCAACACCGACGCCGAAGGCCGGCTGGTCCTGGCCGACGGCCTATCGCTGGTTGCCGAAGAAGAGCCCGATCTGATCGTCGACGCGGCCACCCTCACCGGAGCGTGCCCGGTGGCGCTTGGAGAGAAGATCGCCGGACTGTGGGGCAACACCGATGAAGCCATCCACAAGGTGGAAGCGGCTGCCAAGTCGGCCGGCGAGGACGTGTGGCACATGCCCTTGCCCGACTTCTACCGGAAGAACATCGATTCGGATATCGCCGACATGAAGAACACCGGGCCCCGCTACGGCGGATCGATCAATGCTGCCCTGTTCCTCAAGGAGTTCGTCGGCGACGTGCCGTGGGCTCACCTGGACATTGCCGGGCCGGCCCGCTGGCCAGACGACGAGCATTACCAGGTGAAGGGCGGCTCGGGGTTCGGTGTCCGAACCCTTATTCGCCTGGTCGAGCTAGCCGGGGAGTAGCCCCGGTTCCTGGGCGCTAAACGGCGGAGCTACTACTCTCCTCCCGAATGGGTCGCCGTTTTCTTACCACCACTGCAATTCTCGATCTGGTCGCGCTCGGGGTGGCCGTCGTCATTGGCCTGGCTCTCGTACCTGACTTTGGCCAGGGAGTAGAGGCAGTCAGTGTCGCGCCCCTCTTTGCAGCCATGTTCGGCGGCGCCATCCTCGGCAGCTATGTCAGTGCTCGCTCCTGGGGATTGGGCGCTCCCCGTCCCAGTTACGGCCGGGCGATGTCGATTGTTTCGATCGGCGTGTCGATCACTGCGCTGGCGGTTGTCTCGACCCGGATGTACTGGTCCCGTCCGTTCTTTGTCGTCACCTCGGTGGCCTGGCTGGCCCTCACCCTTGGCCATCGCGCCTATCGCCGTCGCCGGCCATGGGCCGAGAGCCTGGTGGCGGTGTCGAACGAGAAGGAGCTGGTTGAGGACCTGCGAGCCGCTCCCCATGCCAACCTTGTCGACTCGCTCGACCCGAGAGGCGAGCCACCCACCCGTCCCTTCCCGCCGGGAACCGTGATGGCCGTTGACTTGCGAGCCGTGCTCTCCGACACCATGGCCCAGTATGTGTCCTCGCTGCATCTCGCCGGCCGGTCCATGCGCGGGTTCACCAGCGTCTACGAGGAGCACACCGGCCGGCTGCCGATGGTTCACCTGATGGAGGGCTGGGAGCTGACCGAGCCGCTCGAGGCCCGAGGCTTGTATGTGAGCCTCAAGCGATCGATCGACGTCGCTCTCGTCGCGGTAACGGCGCCGTTGTGGTTGGCCATGGGTGCGGTCATTGCCCTCGTCATCCGCCTTGACTCAAACGGGCCGGTCATCTTCTCCCAGACCAGGGCCGGCCGGGGCGGCAAGCCGTTCACCTTGTACAAGTTCCGGACCATGGTCAACCAGGCCGAGGCAGAAGGGCCCCAGTTCGCCACCCTCAATGACACCCGGCTCACCCGGGTGGGCAGCGCCCTTCGGCGGTTCCGCGTCGACGAACTGCCCCAGCTGTGGAACGTGCTGCGAGGCGATTTGAGCCTGGTCGGGCCCAGACCGGAGCAGATTCCCTTCGTTCAGCAATTCAGCGAGACAATTCCGTTCTACAATCACCGTCACCTGATTAGGCCTGGAGTGACTGGCTGGGCTCAGGTGAACTTTGGATATGCCGACAATGAGATCGACACTGTCGAAAAACTTTCCTATGACCTCTACTACCTCAAACACGTCTCCCCCTGGATCGACCTCTCCATCCTTGGCCGCAGTGTGTGGACCGTGCTTTCCGGCTTCGGCGCTCAGTAGACAGGGGCGCATCTCTCGATGAATCGGCGTACGAGTGTCTTTCTGATCGCGCTGCTGATGCTGGCCGCCGTCCTTAGCCCGGTGGCGTCGGCCAGTGAGAACTTCACCGAGAGCAACGGGTGCGGGACGGCCGGTTATCGCGGCCCCCTGGCCGAGAGCAGTGGGTTCTTGCCCCTCGACCACGAGGTGCATGGGCCTTGGGCCGATTTCTTCGGCCGCAACGGGTACGCCATCGACAATCAGCTGGTGACCTGGCGACCGTACCGATCCTCGAGAACAGTTCGGGTGCACTCGCTGGCTCTGCCGGCGTTTGAGCTGGTGAACGAAAACCTGGCGGCCGAGGACGCCAAAGGCAACTACTACCCGGTGACCGTCGCCTTCGGCCATGCGTTCCGGGCAGTCACCGGCTCAAGCGAACGATTCTCGTTTCATGCGTTCGGGACCGCGGTAGACATCAACCCGGCTCAGAACCCTTACATCACCGACGATCCTCCGGTGCTGGTTACCGACATGCCGGCCTGGTACGTGAAGGCGTGGAATGACGCCGGTTTCTGCTGGGGAGGCGACTGGCAGAGCGTCAAAGACGCCATGCACTTCTCCTGGATGGGACCGGCCGCCACGCCCGGATACCCGACCTCACCGCCGCCCCAGCCGGCTGTCACCCCCGTCGACCTCTTCCGCAGCTCCGGCTTTGCCGGGAGCACTCAGTTCGACCCAGAAGAGTGGCAGTTCGACGTTGTTGACCGCAGCCGGGATGGCGCTCCCGACGTCTACGCCTGGCGCTGGGAGCGTGACGGCCTCATCCGCCTCGAGATCGCTTCGGGGTTCCGTGACTTCCGGGATGTCGGCATTCGAGCCAACATCTCTGTGGCCGGCAGCTCATCCACACACGGGGTGACCTTCGCCGATTACGACGGAGACAGCCGGGCCGACCTGTGGGTGGCCGACTGGTCGTCGGGGGCCGTGAAGGTCTACGGCGACACGGTGGACGAGGCGGACCGCTTCACGCAAGTGATTGCAGAGCACACCATGGCGGTCACCGGCGGATCGGTGCTGCTGGCCGGGGACTACAACGGCGACCGGCTAGTCGAGGCCTACGTGGTTGACGAGAACGGCACCCTGTACGTGCTCGACGGGCGCGACGGCTTTCAAACCATCGTCGTGGAAGTGGAGACCGGCGCCCGGCCGCGGTGGAATCGCTTCGACCTGGGCGATTACGACGGGAACGGCTTCCTCGATCTCTACGCCGTCAGTGCAGTTGGTCAGCAGGTGTTTGTGGCGAATGGATACGGCACCGGATATTGGACGGGACCGTATTGGTCCTCCTACGTGCCCCAGACCGGACAGGTCCAGGTCGCCGACTACGACGGCGACGGCCGTCCCGATATCTATCACTTCGGCGACGGCCGCATCACCGTCTACCTGGGCGGCAACCAGCCCGCCGGCGTCGACCTGCAGGGGTGGTTCGACAGTCCCGCTCTCAGCCCGTGGGACGCCGGGCCGGAATGCCGCAACCTCAACCGCTGCGATCGCATTGGGTACGTCACCGGCGGCCTCGAGTTCAACCTTCGAGACAACCTCTCGTGGGAGGGTGGCAACTACCACGAGTTCTTTTTCGGTGTTCCCGGCGACCTGCCCCTTATGGGTGACTGGGATGGCAATCGAGTTTCCACCCCTGCCATGTTCCGGCCGTCGACCGGGTTCGTCTATCTGGCCAACACCAACGCCACCCAGGTGGCGTCCATTGAGTACTGGTTCGGGATCGGCGGTGATCTCCCCTTGGCCGGTGACTGGGATGGGGACGGTCGTGACTCGCTGAGCATTTACCGTCCGAGCAATGGCCGTCTCTATGTCTCAAACAAGCTCGAGACGCAGTTTGCCGAATTCGAAGTTGATTTCAACTTGTCGGGAACCGTGCGGCCTTTCGCTGGCGATTTCAACGGGGACGGGCGCGATGACCTCGGCCTCTACCGGCCGTCGGATGGCTACGTTGCCATGCGGTTCATGGGCAGCTCGGGTGCCCCCGATGCCGCCTTTTATGTCGGCTCTGAGGCCGACAGCGTCATCGCCGGGGACTGGACGGGCGATGGAGTGTCGACCGTGGCCTGGCACAATCAATCGGAGGGCCGGTGGTATTTCCGCCTGGCCAACACTCAGGGGACCGCCGACCATATCCTCCGGGCCGGCCCGAGGGATGCCGCCGTCACACCGGTGTCTGGCAGCTGGAGCGTTAATACTCGCTAGGTGTTCCACCAGACCCGCAATAATGGCGGGGCTATGAACGTATCCGTTGTCACCCCCGCTCTCAACGAGCGGTCAACTATCGAGGCGCTGGTCGATTCGCTCCTATCGCAAACGGTGATGCCGACGGAGATCGTGATTGCCGATGGCGGCTCAACCGACGGAACCAGAGAGGTCCTTGATCAGCTGGCGGAAGCCAACCCTCGATTGCGGGTGGTGGATGGGCCGGGTGGGATCAGCGAAAACCGCAACGCGGCAATCACAGAGGCCGGCCACGAGATCGTTGCCTGCATCGACGCCGGCTGCACTGCTCAGCCCGACTGGCTCGAGAAGATCACCGCTCCCTTTGCGCAGGGGGAGGATTGGGTTTCCGGCTTCTATGTGCCACGGGGACCAACGCTGCGGTCAACCTGTGCGGGGCTGGTGCTCATGAGTGTCCGCGAAGAAGTCAATCCCGACTTCATCACCCCGCCGGGGGCCTCCCAGGCGTTCCGCAAGAAGGTCTGGAATCGGGTGGGCGGTTTCCCCGAAGGGATGACGGCGGCCGAGGATTCGTTATTCGGTCAGCGGGCCAAGGCGGCGGGTTTCACACCATTCTTTGCGGGCGATGCCATCATCAACTGGCGCCCACCCAAGGGGCTATGGGAGATGATGCGCAAGGCGTTCACATGGGGGTCGGGTGACGGTCGGGCGGGTTTGCAGGGCGGCGCTTACAAGAAGATCCTTCTCGGGTACTGGGGGAGCATCGGGTTAGCCATCCTCGCCGCCTTCGTGGCCTGGTGGCTGGTCCCGCTGGTCCTGATGCCGCTGGCTGTGAGTGTCGTCCGCCAGACGCGGTTCAAATACCGCTGGGCCGACGGGATCGGCAAGTACGTCGTCATCCCGCTTGCCCATGTCTTGCAGCTGCTGGCCCAAAGCCTCGGGTGGCTCGTGGGCTCGCGCCGACGCTGATGCACATCGTCTTCGTCGCGACCGAGCTCGATCCGGTGGTCTCCGGAGCTGCCGGCGCCTTGATCGCCGACCTGGGAAGCCGTTTGGCCGACGCCGGCCACCGGGTCGAGGTTCTATTGGTCGGCCACCAGCCTGAGGACGCTCCTGCTCCAAGCTTGCCGGTGACGTGGGTCCCCCCGGGTGTACCCGACCGCGAAGCCCCCGACCAATGGCAGGCCGACTCGCGGGCAGTCGCCCGTGCGATCACCGAGTTGGCCGAGCTCCCCGACCTGGTTGAGTTTCAAGACGCCGGCGGGCTGGGCATGTGGGCGCTGATGCGCCGGGTCTCCCTGGGGTTGTCCGACGTGGCTCTGACCGTGCGAATGCACGGCCCGAACGATCTCCAGTTCGAGCGGATGGGCATCTCTGCCGATCACGAACCGGTGCTGCGCACCATGGAAGCTGAGGCGTTTCGGATGGCCGACGCCGTCGTGGTGGCATCGTCGGGCCTGGCCGGTCTGGTGGGTGACCGCTATGGAATTGAGCCCGAGCGGATCCGCATCGGGACGCCACCGGTCGCCGACCTGGACCCGATAGAGCTGATCCCGGAAGCCGGCCCTGAGGTGGTTTGTTTCGGGCCCCTGGGGGAGCAGGCCGGCTCGGAAGATCTGGTGAGGGCGGTCGTTCCGCTGCTGGCGGCCCGACCGAATCTGGTGCTGCGATTCATCGGACAGGATGGGCGGCTCAGCGGGACGGGTGGGTCG